>NZ_FMHZ01000002.1:2542222-2844166 GCF_900090315.1 Micromonospora citrea
CTCCGTCATCCGGACGCAGCCGATGTCCATCGAGACGGCCGCCTCGACGCCGCCGGCGCGGGTGCCCACGACGAACTCGGTCGAGCCGCCACCGATGTCGACGACCAGGTAGGGCTCGCGCGCGTCGGCGGGCAGCCCGCGCACCGCCCCGGTGAAGGAGAGCCGGGCCTCCTCGTCGCCGGTCACCACCTCGGGCGTCACGCCGAGGGTCCGCTCGACCATCTTGCGGAAGTCGGCGGCGTTGGAGGCGTCCCGGGACGCCGACGTGGCGCACATCCGGACCCGCTCCGCGCCGAGCTTCTCGATCTCGGCGGCGTAGGAGGCCAGCGCGACGCGGGTGCGCTCGATCGCCTCCGGGGCCAGCCGGCCCGTCCTGTCGACGCCCTGGCCGAGGCGGACGATCTCCATCCGCCGGCTCAGGTCGACCAGTGGCGCCTCCGGCCCGGCCGAGGGGTCGGGCAGGTCGGCGACCAGCAGTCGGATCGAGTTGGTCCCGCAGTCGATGGCGGCCACACGCGTCGTCACGGCAGCAACCCTACGTCAGCGCCGCCCGTGCCCGGCGGTCGTCCTGGGGCCGACGGCTCGGCGGCGAGCAGCGCCGACCGCCCGCGCCGGCAGCCCCGGGGCGGCGCTCGACGAGGGCCGCGCGTGCGTTGCGGGGGGTGCGGACCGGCCGACGCAGCCGGCCGGTCCGCACCCCCGCCGGAGGCGCTAACGGAGCAGGTAGGCCCGGATGACGGTCTGCTCGACCCGGCCGCCCCGGCTGTCCGTGGCGGTGGCCCGCAGCGACACGTGTCCGGCGTCGGCCGGATGCGTCACCGCCGCCGTCCAGCTCCCGCCGGAGCCGACGACCGGCGCGGCCCGCCAGGTCGCCCCGTCGTCGTACGACACCTGCACGGTCAGGCCGGTGACCGTGCCGGCGGCCGAGCCGGGCTGGTGCTCGACCCGGATCGGGATCAGGAACGGCTTCCCGGCCGGGGCGGTGCGGCCCGCCGCCAGGACAGGGGCGTACCGGACCGACAGCAGCGGCAGGAACACCGGCAGGGTGCTCGCCTGGTGCCGGGAGCGGAAGGTCCACACCGACGAGACCTTCGTCGAGACGTCCGCGGAGCTGGACCGGTCCACCGCCGCCTCCAGCCGGTACGTCGCCTCCTCCGGCGGCACGTCGGCGCGCAGCAAGCCGTACCGACCGTGCTCGGCGACCAGCTCGCCGTCGCGGTAGAGCGCGGTGCGGCCGCTGTCCTGCCGCATCTTCGCCCCCGACAGGCTCATCCGCCCGGTTGACGGGTCGACGAGCAGGCCGTCGTCGACGATCACCTGGCCCGTGGAGGTGCGCCGTGCCCCCTGCAGGATCTCCGCCGGCCGGTCGCCGAAGGCCGGGGCCAGCACCGCCCCGTTCCAGCTGTCCCGATAGGTCCTGCCCCGCCGGTAGCCGTCCGCGAAGTCCGCGAGCGTGAGTTCCGTGAACCGCTGGTCGTCGAACTGGACGAGGAACCGGGACCAGGTCGTGTCGCCGTTGTCGTGGTAGTGGTCGACGCGACTGCCCGGCAGCCGCAGGTCCTGGGTGACGATGAACCCGGTGGCATCCCTCGCCCCCGAGCCGGTCGCGCCGAAGTGACCCGCCGGCCCGTGGTAGGTGTTCACGACCGTCGCCACGTCCGTCTGGCGGATGCGGCGGGTCAGGCCGGTCGGCAACGCGCCCGGGGTGATCCAGCCCAGGTGGTACGCGTACGGGCTGTCCGTGAAGCCGCCGTCGGCGTCGGCCCTGGCCCAGCCGGCGGAGATGTCGGACTGGAAGGTGTCACCGGTCGTCGCCGGCCCGACCTGTGCGGTGAACAGGTTGTCGAAGCCCCGGCGCAAGCTCGTCCAGCCGACCGTGGTCTCCTCGACGGGGTAGGGCGCGTTGACCCGGTAGCCGATGTCCGCGTGGGTGAAGCTGGCGGTCGGTTCCGGGACGGTGGCCGTGACCGGCCGGCCCGCACGGGCGTCGAGCACGAGGCGGGTGTCCCTGTCCAGGCGCAGCTTCGGCTGGGCGAGCAGGGTGATGGTCTCCGTCTCCTGGTACGGGTCGGTGAAGACCAGCGCGCCGACGGTGTAGTCGCCGGCCGGCAGCCGGGTGGTGTGCTCGCCCGGGCTCCACTCCACCACGCTGGAGTGGTCGGCCCACGAGGTGATCACGGTGGTGTGGTCGGTGGCGTCCGCGCCGTGACGGTCCAGCGCCCGCGTCGTCAGCGCGTACCGTTCGACGTCGCGCAGCACCGACAGCAGCGTGGCGACGGCCGGCCCGGTGTCCGGCGTGGCGGTGACCCGCCCGGCGTACCGGCCGTCCGGCGCGCTGACCGAGGTGTCCACCGTGACGGTCACCGCCGCCGTCCCGCCGGCCGGCACGGTGATCCGCTGCGGGCTGACGGCGACCATCCGCTCCGGCGCGGGCGACCCGTCCGGCCCGGCCAGCGTGGCCGCCAGGTCCAGCGTCACCGGCGCGGCCCCGTCGTTGCGGTAGGTAACCGTCCGGGTCATCGGGGCGTCGTCCTCGTGCGGCCACTCCTGCGCCCCGAAGTTGAGGCTGCCGGAGTCCGGCACGACGCCCGCCGCGAGCGCCGTACGGAGGTCGACCCGGCCCGCCCCCTGCGCGGTGGCGTCCACGCCGGACAGTCCCGTCGCGGTGGCGACGAGCGCCGCCTTGAGCTGCGGACCGGTCCAGTCCGGGTGCCGCTGCGCCAGCAGCGCCGCCGCCCCGGCGACGTGCGGCGCGGCCATCGACGTGCCGCTCGCCCGCGCGTACCGGTCGCCGACGGGATCGGACGCCTCCGGCGGCGCCTGGCCGGAACGGGCGGCCACGATGTCGACACCGGGTGCGGCGATCTCCGGCTTGGTCCCGCCGTCGCCGAGCCGGGGGCCGCGGCTGGAGAAGTCGGCCACCGCGTCGTCCCGGGTGCTGGCGGCCACCGACAGGGCCGCCTCGGCGGTGGAGGGCGTACCGACCGTACTGGCGCCGAGGCCGCCCTCGTTGCCGGCCGCCGCCACGAAGAGCGTGCCGTGCTGCGCGGTGAGCCGGTCGACCGCCTCCTCGAGCAGGTCCACCTCGGCGGTGTCCGTGCCGCTGATGCTCATGTTGACCACGTCGGCGCCCCGCTCGGCCGCCCACTGCATGCCGGCCAGCATTGCCGACTCGGGGCACGACCGGTCGGCGCAGACCTTCCCGACGAGCAGCTCGGCGTCCGGGGCGACGCCCCGGTACCTGCCGTCCGAGGCCGCACCGCTGCCGGCGATCGTGGACGCGACGTGGGTGCCGTGCCCGATCACGTCGCCGTCCTCGGCGGCATCGGTGAAGTTGCGGCTCTCCCGGATCCTGCCGGCGAGGTCGGGGTGCCCGGCGTCGGCGCCGGTGTCCAGGACGGCGACCGTCACCCCGCGCCCGGTGAGCCCGGCCTGCCAGGCCGCCGGCGCGCCGATCTGGGCCGTGCTCCCGTCCAGACTGAGGGTGAGCCGGCCGTCCAGCCGGATCGACTCGACGCCGCCGGCCAGGGCCACCGGCCCGCCCCCGTCCGCCTTGCGGGCGGAGCCGACCAGGGCCGACCACCAGGCGCCGGCGTCCCGCTTGGCGGTCCGGGCGGCCAGGGCGTTGACCGCCGTCGCCTCGCCGGTCAGCCGCGCCCGGTGCCGCCGCACCCAGTCGCGGGTGCCGGCGCGGGCCGCCTTGTCGCGGTAGCGCACGAGCAGCGGGATGTCGTCGTGCCGCGCGTCGTCGTAGCCGGCGGCGAGCAGCGTGGTCACGTCGAACAGCCGCCGGTCCAGTCGGCCGGCGGCGAGCAGGCCGACGGCGTCGCCGGGGACGACCAGGTCGTGCCCGTCGACGCGCTGACGGAGGAAGCCGACCCGTTCCCGCCCGGCACCGGGCCGGACCGAGACGACCCCTTCGCCGCGGATCTCGACGAGGTCTCCGGTGATGAGCGTGACCGAGCGTGGGGTGGCCTCCGCCGCGGGCGGAGGGGCGGTCCGGGCCGCGACGGTCGTCCCTCCGGTCGCGGCGGCCGGGGTGGACGGGTTGACGGTTGACACGACGGCGAGGCAGGCGGCGATCGCCAGCCACCGTGGACGTTTCACGGAATCTCCTCTGCGGAGCGGCCGCCGGCCGTTTCGGACGCCGGCGGGGACGGCGACGGCCGGCCGCCCCCGAGCGCGGCCGGCCGTCGGTGTGCGACAGGTGTCGCTACTGCTGCGGCAGGGTCGGCACCCGCGGCGCGGCGTCGGACCACTCCGCGGTCAGCACCAGGGTGCTGCTCTCCTTGCCGCCGAACGCCGGCGCGTCCTTCGGGTTGGACACGATCTTGCGCGCGAGCAGCCGGTGGGTCGCCGTGTCGACGATCAGCCACTCGGTCTCGGAGCCGCTGCGGAACTCCACGCCCTGGCCGGAGCGGCCGCGCTCGTCCTGGACGGTGCCGAGGCTGCGCACGCCGGGGATGTCGGCGAGGACCCGGAACGCCGCGGCGCGCACCTTCGGCGGGGCCGGCGTGTCGAGCAGCAGCCGGCTCAGGAAGCCGAAGAGCATGCGGTCGCCCAGGGCGCTGCCGGGGGCGTACCCCATGTCCTCGCCCGTCCGGATCCGCTCGGCCACCCAGCCGCGCAGCGCGCCCGGCTCGGTCGGCAGTTGCCGGACCTGCTCCAGGGTGAGCTGCCCGAGGTCCTCCAGGTAGCGGGGCGGCTCGGGATCCCGGGAGAGGTCGCCCTTGCCCGGCCGGGTCGACAGGACCAGCTTCGACGGGCCGTCGACGTCGAGGCGCCAGCTGGTCGGGGAGCCGGCCGCGCGCCAGGCCCGCTCGTCCTCGGCGCCACGCGGCCGTGCCCCGAGATCCCGGAACCCGGTCCAGCTCGCGTCGCGCGGGTCGCCGGCGTCCCAGCTCTCGTTCACGCTGCTGCGCAGCAGCGAGTACGCGTCGTCGCCGGTGCCGATCCGGGTCGGGCCGTACACGTCGACCGTCTTGACGTGCCAGTACCTGCCGGTCTCGGCGGGCGCCTGCTCCGCCCGGCCGGCCGCGGCGAGCAGGATGTCGCGCGCCGTCAGCGTCGTGCCCGCGCCGGCGCTGTGCGTCGCTCCCGGCTGCCCGCCGGCCACCGGCGGGACGGTCGTCCCCGCGTCCTGCGGCGCCGCGACGATCGACACCGCCAGCACCCCGGCCGCGGCGGCCCCGGCGAGCCCGGTGGCGAGGAAGGACCAGCGCAGCGCCGGCCGGGACGCCCTGGCCCGGTCGACTCCGGCGGGGTCGCCGGCCGAGGCGGCCGTGACGACGCCGTCCAGTGCCCGCCGTCCCGCCTCGCTGCGCGCCCACCCGGTCGAGTCCGGCCGCCCGCGACGCACCAAGTCGTCGACGTTCATAACGATCTCCTTCACGCTGTCACTGGCTTGTGGATGGCCGACGAGGCCTCGTACTCGTTCTTGACGACCCGCTCGTAGGCGGCACGGAACCGGCTGCGGGCCCGGTGCAGTCGAACCGCGTAGGTGGGCCGGGAGATGCCGAGCACCCGCGCCGCCTCCGCCGCCGTCAGGTCGAACCACGCGGCCGTGACCAGCACCTCGCGGTCCCGCGCGCCGAGCGCGTCCAGCGCCTGCCGCACCTGGTCGCGGAGCGCGACGTCGTCGGCGAGCCGGTCCGGCCCCGCCTCCGCGACGCTCGCGGCGGCCATCCGCTCGTCCAGCGCGGTGGCGGCGGCATCCTGCCGGCGGCGGGCCAGCACCAACCGGCGCGCCACCCCGAACAACCAGGCCCGCTCCTCGCCCGCCCGGACCTTGTCCAGTGACCGCCAGGCCACCAGGAACACCTCGCCCACCACGTCCGCGGCATCCTGCCTGCCGACCCGCCAGGTCGCGTACGCATGGATGTCGTCGGCATGTCGGCGGAACAGCTCGCTCACCCGCTCTTCACGGCCTTGCATCACACCTCCGCAGATCGCCCTGTCGCGGGTACTTGTCGGCGTCGGCGCCACGGATTACAGGCACGGCGCGGAAAGTTCCGGAGTTCCGTGCGCGACACCGGCACCAGAGCGACGCGGGCGTCGACGCCCCCCGGCCGCACGGGCGGCGGGCCGCAGGGCGGCGAGGTCAGCCGTGGCCGGCCGGCGGGTCGTCGTTCCGGTCGAGCAGCCCGGAGCCGAGCGGCGTCAACCGGTGCAGCACCGCCCCGCCGTCCCGGATGCTGCTGACCAGGCCGGCCGCCCGCAACGCCCCCGCGTGCTCGGACGCGGAGGAGAGGCTTATCCCGAGGTCCCGGCCGAGGCTGGTGGTGGTGTGCCGACCGGGCCCGGCGAGCCGGCGCAGCACCGCCGCCCGGGTCGTTCCGAGCAGCCGGCCGAGCGGGTCGGCGGCGCTCGTGGTCACCCGGCGGGGCATCGGCGCGGGATACACCACCAGCACGGGGCGGTCCGGTTCCACCAGCACCCGGGGGTGCGGGCCGGCCAGCGGCGAGGGCAGCAGGATGAGGCCGTGGCCGGTGCCGGAGACCGTCGCGCTCCACCAGGTGCGCACCGTCAGCGTCGGCGTCTCCCACCGGATCGCCGGGTGCAGCGCGTTCAGCAGGCCGTCCAGCCCGTGCGTGGCGAGGCGCCCGGCCGCCTCCGCCACCTGGTGCCGGTGCGCGTCCGCCAGCTCGGCCCAGTGCGGCCCGAGCACGCCGTCGTGCCACGTGCCCAGCGCCCGCCCGAACAGCGCCATGGCCTCGGCGTCGGCCTCGGCGAACCGCCGGCGCAACGGTGACACCGCCAGGTCGGCGTACGCGGCGGCGACCTCGGCCCGGATGCGCCCCGCCGGGGTCGCCCGGATCGCGTCGAGACCGGCGGCCACCGACTCCAGCCCGTCGAAGGGGGTGAGGAAGTCCGGGAGCCGCCCGCGTGCGGGCAACAGGTGCCGCAGCACGGCGGCGGCGGCCCGGACGCGGCCCACCGCCGCCGCCGCGCCCGCCGCCGGCCCCGGCATCGCCGGCGCGGTGTTCGGGTCGTGCAGCGCCTGACAGGCCAGCAGGGCCGTCCCGACGGGGTGCAGACGGTCGGCGAAGCGGACCCGGCACAGGTCCGCCGGTCCCAGGCGGAGGCGGAGCATGCCAGCAGACTGCCTGCCTTCGCCCAGGACCGAAAGGGTTGACCCGCCCCCGGCCCCGATTCCAGTGTGGACGCCGGGTCACGGAGGGGGCGGGGCGTGCGACGGACGGTGGCAGTGCTGACGGGGCTGATGGTCGCCGCCGTCGCGGCGGCGTGCGGCGACGGGCACCGGGAGCGACCCGGCGCGGCGCCCGTCCCGTCACCTTCGGGGGCCGTCGAGCGCCCCGCCGCCGGCGACCACCGGCTGAGCCTGCCGCACGACGGGGCCGACCGGAGCTATCTGCTGCACGCCCCGCCCGGCTACGACCCGGCCCGGCCCACCGCGCTGGTGATCGCCCTGCACTTCTATCCCGGCAGCGGCGAGGGCCTGCGCGAGACGACCGGGCTGGACGCGGTCGCCGACCGGGAGAATTTCCTCGTCGCCTACCCCGACGGGCGCGACGGCGGCTTCAACGCGCTGATCTGCTGCGGGTCCGCCGACGACGTCGGGTTCCTCCGGGCCCTCACGGAGCACCTGGTGCGCACGTGGCGGGCCGACCCGGACCGGATCTACCTGACGGGGATCTCCAACGGCGGCGACATGAGCTTCCGGGCCGCCGTCGAGCTCCACGGGACCTTCGCGGCCATCGGCGTGGTCAGCGGCGGCTACAGCGGCCCCCGTACGGTCCCGGACGACTACGTGCCCGAGCAGCCGGTATCGGTGATCACGTTCATCGGCGGCCAGGACCGCTACGCCGAGGTCTTCACCTCGGGCGTCCGGACCTGGCAGCGGCGGCTCGGTTGCCGGCCGACGCCCGGCACCCCACCGGCGGGCGCGGCGGGCGTCACCCGCACCGACGCGCGCTGCGCCGACGGCAGCGACGTCACCGTCTACACCCTGCCGGACATGGGTCACTCCTGGCCCGGGGCCCGGGCCGGCCAACTCGCCGCACCCGACGCGGGTCTCGTCGCGACCGAGCTGGTCTGGGACTTCTTCGCCGCCCACCCGCGCCGCGCCTGACGGCGGCAGCCGCGCCGGACCCGACCGCCGGCACCGTGCGGCGGACCCGACCGGCGGCAGCGCGCCGGGAGGGGGCGCGGCGGTCAGAGGCGCAGCAGCATCCGGGTATTGCCGAGGGTGTTCGGCTTGACGCGTTCCAGGTCCAGGAACTCGGCGACACCCTCGTCGTAGGAGCGCAGCAGTTGCTCGTAGACCGGCTGCGGCACGGGCGCGCCGTCGATCTCGGTGAACCCGAACGAGCCGAAGAACCGTGTCTCGAAGGTGAGCACGAAGATCCGGGACACCCCCAGCTCGCGGGCGGCGTCGATCAGCTCCGCGACGATCCGGTGACCGAGCTTGCGGCCCCGGCAGGACGGGTCCACCGCCACCGTCCGGATCTCGGCCAGGTCCTCCCACATCACGTGCAGCGCGCCGCAGCCGACCACCGCGCCGTCGTCCGCCCGGACCGCGACCCGGAACTCCTGCACGTCCTCATAGAGGGTGACGGTGGCCTTGCTCAGCAGCCGCCGGTCGTCGGTGTAGGTGTCGACCAGCCGGCGGATGCCACGCACGTCCGAGGTGCGGGCCCGCCGCACCACGACGTCGTCCGCGCCCGGCACCGCCTCGCCCGCGCCCGGCACGGCCTCGTCCGCCCGCGCCATCGTCAGTCGGCCGCCGGCACGTCCACGCAGGGCCCGGCCGCCCACCACTTCTCCACGAGCGCCAGCGTCTCGTCGCCGAACGGGTTGACCCCCGGCCCGGCCCCGAGCGCGTGCCCGAGGTGCACGTGCAGGCACTTCACCCGGCCGGGCATGCCGCCGGCGGAGATGCCGGCGATCTCCGGGACCTCGCCGATCGCCTCCCGGCGGGCCAGGTAGTCCTCGTGCGCGGCGCGGTAGCGGGCGGCCAGCTCCGGATCGGCGGCCAGCCGGTCGGCCATCTCCCTCATCAGCCCGGCCGACTCCAGCCGGCTGCACGCCGCCGTGGCGCGGGGGCAGGTCAGGTAGAACAACGTCGGGAAGGGCGTGCCGTCGGCCAGGCGCGGCGTCGTCTCCACCACGTCGGGCAGGCCGCAGGGGCAGCGGTGGGCGACCGCCCGGGTGCCCCGGGGCGGGCGGCCGAGCTGCGCGGCCACCGCGGCCAGGTCGGCCTCCGTGGCCGGCTCGCGCTTCGGCGGGGGTACGGAGTCCGCCGCCGGCTCCTGCGGTGGTACGACAGTCACGGTGCCCATCTCTCGTTCGGTGCTCGGGTGGTGCTCACTTGTCGGGCTGCTCGCCGTTGGCGGCCCGCACGCTGGACCAGAGGGTGTCGTACCAGGGGTCGGGCGTGGCGGGCTTCCCCGGGTTCGCCGGCCGGCCGGCGTCGCGGGCGGCGCCCTCCGGGTCGGAGAGCACGACCAGCAGCGTCTCGTCGGGGCGGACCATGAAGAACCGCTCCCGGGCCTTCGTCTCGATGTACGCCCGGTCCTGCCACTTGGCCGCCTCGGCGGAGAGCTCCTCGATCGTCCTGCGTTGGGCCGCCTGGGCCGCCTCCATCCGCTCGATGTCGGCCTGCTGGTCGAGGTAGACCCGCACCGGGTAGGTGTAGGCCAGGGCGAGCGCGATCAGCACCGCGAAGAGCACGGTGGCCCGCCCGGTGAAGCCTCGGGAGTGGGGCGCGGTGAGCCGCTTGACCGTGCCGCCGGCCGCCGTACGACGGGCGGCGGCGGGCCGGTTCGCGGAGCGTACGCCCTCGGCTCCCCGGGCCGACCCCGGCGCGCGGCCGGCGGTGGCGCGCGGCTCGGCGCGGACGCCGCCGTCGCGGACCGACGCCCGGGCGCCCCGGGCCCCGCCCGGCCGGCCGGAGTGACCCGGCCGGCGGGCGGGACGCTGACCACCCGGTGTGCGGCGCTGCTGCATCGTCACACCCCTCTCCCGAGGATCGGCGGGTCTCAGGCCGAACGGTAGCGCGGGAAGGCGCCCGCCCCGGCGTACCGCGCCGCGTCGGCCAGCTCCTCCTCGATGCGCAGGAGCTGGTTGTACTTCGCGACCCGGTCCGAGCGGGCCGGGGCACCGGTCTTGATCTGGCCGCAGCCGGTCGCCACCGCCAGGTCGGCGATGGTGGTGTCCTCGGTCTCGCCGGAGCGGTGGCTCATCATGCACTTGAAGCCGGCCCGGTGGGCCAGGTCCACCGCGTCCAGGGTCTCGGTCAGCGACCCGATCTGGTTGACCTTGACCAGCACCGCGTTGGCGGCCTTCTCGGCGATGCCGCGGGCGATCCGCTGCGGGTTGGTGACGAACAGGTCGTCGCCGACGATCTGGATGCGGTCCCCGACGGAGGCGGTGAGCGTCTGCCAGCCGGTCCAGTCGTCCTCCGACAGCGGGTCCTCGATCGACACGATCGGGTAGTCGCCGATGAGCTTGGTGTAGTAGTTGCTCATCTCCTCGGCGGTCTTCGCGACGCCCTCGAAGGTGTAGGTGCCGTTGTCGAAGAACTCCGTGGCGGCCACGTCGAGCGCGAAGACGATGTCGGTGCCCAGCCGGTAGCCGGCCTTCTCGACCGCCTCGGCGATCAGGTCCAGGGCGGCGGAGTTGGTGGGCAGGTTGGGCGCGAAGCCGCCCTCGTCGCCCAGCCCGGTGGAGAGGTCCTTCTTCTTCAGCACCGACTTGAGCGCGTGGTAGACCTCCGCGCCGGAGCGCAGCGCCTCGCGGAAGCTGGGCGCGCCGATCGGCGCGATCATGAACTCCTGGATGTCGACGTTGGAGTCCGCGTGCGCGCCGCCGTTGAGAATGTTCATCATCGGCACCGGCAGCAGGTGCGCGTTCGGGCCGCCCAGGTAGCGGAAGAGGCTCAGCTCGGCGCTGCCCGCCGCGGCCTTCGCCACCGCCAGGGAGACGCCGAGGATGGCGTTCGCGCCCAGCTCCGACTTGCTGTCGGTGCCGTCGACGTCGAGCATCTTCTGGTCGATCAGCCGCTGCTCGCTGGCCTCGTAGCCGATCAGCTCGTCGACGATCTTGTCCTCGATGTTCGAGACCGCCTTCTCGACGCCCTTGCCCTGGTAGCGGTCGGCGTCACCGTCACGCAGCTCGATCGCCTCGAAGGCGCCCGTGGAGGCGCCGGAGGGCACCGCCGCGCGGGCGATCGTGCCGTCGTCGAGCCCGACCTCGACCTCGACGGTCGGGTTGCCCCGCGAGTCCAGGATCTCCCGCGCGACGATTCCCTCGATGGTTGCCACTGAGTCGCTCCTCGTTTGTGTGTTCCGGTCCGGTATGGGCCGCGACGGTGCGGCTGAGGCACGTGTTGAACGCAGCGTATCGGGCCGCCGTCGGGCGCGGGCGGTGCGGTCGCATGCGGGACCGGCCCGGAGCCCGCCCTCCGAGGGCGTCACACACGGACATTCCCGGATTCTCGGGCCTCAACCGGCAACTGGTTTGCGCGCGGTTGACCCGATCGGCCACGCTGTTCCCCATGCCCGCCGCCTCGACCACCCTCCGCGTGCTCGCCGTGTCGGTCATCGCGTCGCTCACCGTCACCGGCTGTCAGACCCTGGACGACGCCGGCCGGGCGCTCGGGCGGTCCGATCTCGTCAACGACATGGCCTCCCGGCTGGACCAGGCGCTCGAGCTGACCTACTCCGCCGACTACCTGCTCGCCGGCGGGCAGACCGCCACGATGGCCCAGGCGCAGGACCCGGCCCGCTCCGCCTACACCTGGCCCGGCGGCCGGCTCACCGTGACCCCGGAGGCCACCGCCCGCTGCGAGACCACCGCCGGTAAGGCCACCTGCACGCTGGAGGCCCCGCCCGCGCCGAACGCGAAGCCCTCGGTGGCCCTGTTCACCGAGGCGAAGCGGCAAGGGCTGGTCACGCCGCCGGTCGTCGTGGGGCTGCTGACCGCCGCCGCGCTGGACCCGGACGCCGTGATCGCCCAGAGCAGCACCACCCTCGCCGGCCACCACGCGAGCTGCGTCGACGTCGAGCAGGCCGCCGGCGAATTCACCGCCTGCGTGACCACCGACGGGGTGCTGGGCAGCTTCACCGGCCAGGTCGACGGCAGGCCGGTCGAGCTGGCGCTGACCCGCTACCGCGAGGCGGTCGACGGGGCCGCGTTCGAGCTGCCGACCGGCGCCGGCGTGGTGGACCGCCGACCCGCCACCTCGTGACCGACCGGCCGACCGGCCTCGCCCCGGGAGCCGGCGACGACACCCCGCCGGCCCACCGCCTCACCCCCGGCGACGACACCCCGCCCGTCGCGACCTCCGACGGCTTCGTCCCCGGGGCCGGCCGCGACACCCCGCCGGCCCCCACCGACCTGGCCCTGCCGGTCGCCGGGCGCAAGCTGCTGACCCGCGCCGACGGCGCCGTCCTGCGCGTGGCCGACCTGCCCGCCGGGACCGGCTGGGTGCCGCTGGGCACGCTGGGCGGCGTACCGGCGTGGGCGGCCGAGCCGGCCGCGCCGCAGGAACTGCCGGGACGCTGGCGCGGCTGGGCCGCGCTCGCCGCCGAGGCGTCCGAGCCGCTCGCCGCGCTGGCCGGCCGGGCGCTGACCGTGGTCACCTGGCGGCGTACCCACCGGTGGTGCGGGGCCTGCCGGGCCGAACTGGCCGACGTGCCCGGTGAGTCGGCCCGGCGCTGCCCCGAGTGCGAGCTGTACGTGCCGATGCGCCTCTCGGCCGCCGTGCTGGTGGCGATCACCCGGCCCGGCCCGGCCGGTCGCCCCGACGAGCTGCTGCTGGTGCGGCACTCGTACGGGCCGACGGCGCTGTGGGCGCTGGTCGCCGGGTTCGTCGAGTCCGGCGAGACGCTGGAGGCGGCGGCCCACCGCGAGGTCGGCGAGGAGGTCGGGCTGACGCTGACCGGCCTGTCCTACTTCGGCAGCCAGCCGTGGGCGTTGTCCGGCCCGAACGTGCTGCTCACCGGCTTCACCGCCACCGCCGACGCGGGTGCCGAGCCGGCGGTGGACGGGCGGGAGCTGACCGAGGCGCGCTGGTTCCCGCTCGACGGGCTGCCGGCGGAACTGCCGCCCGGGTACTCGATCTCGCGGTGGCTGATCGACGCGACGGCGGCCGGCGGGCGGCGCCGCCCGAGGCCCTAGCGAGCCCTCTCCCCCGGCCGGGCGTCGGTGGGTTGCCCTGCCCTACAAGCCGAGCAGGGTGCGCAGGTGGCGCGGGGGCGGGCAGTCGTGGGCGAGCATCGCGTCGTGCCATTCGCGCACCGACACGTCGGCCGGGCGGGCGGCGGCGATCTCGGCGACCTCGCTGTAGCCGACGAAGTACGTCGACAGCTGGGTCGAGGTGAGCAGGGCGCGCCGCCACTTGCCGGCCGCCTCCCCCTCCTCCTGGAAACCCCGCCCGGTCATCAGCGCCATCGCCTCGGCCTCGGGCAACTCCTCGCAGTGGACGAGCTGGTCCAGCAGCGCGTTGATGGTCATCCGGAGCTGCATCTTGAGCTGCTGCAACCGCACCGGCAGGCCGCCGAAGCCGAGGCCGGCCATCAGCTCCTCCGCGTAGACCGCCCAGCCCTCGATGAACGGGCCGGACTCGGTCAGCGCCCGGACCCGGGTCGGGCCGATGTGCCGGCGGGCGTGGGCGAGCTGGAGGAAGTGCCCCGGCATCGCCTCGTGCACCGTCAGGTTGCGGATCATGTGGTCGTTGTATTCCCGGTAGAACGACTCCACGCGGTGGGCCGGCCAGTCCGCCGGAGTCGGCGCGATGCAGTAGAACGTCGGCACGTCCGCCGTCTCCAGCGGGCCGGGCGAGTCGCAGTAGGCGACCGCCACGCCCCGGGCGAACTCGGGCATCTCCTGGATCACGCAGGGGTCGTCGACAAGGGTGACCAGGTCGTGGGCGCGGACGAAGTCGGCGGCCTCGTCCAGGGTGACCGAGGCGAGGTCCACGATCGTGGCGTCGTCGGGGTGCTCGGCGGCGAGCAGGTCCAGCGCGCGGCGTACGGTCTCGTCGTCGGCCGGGCCGCCGACCAGCTCGACGGCCGCCGCGCGGATCTCCTCGGTGACCCGCTCCAGGTTGGCCCAGGCCCGGCGCTGGATCTCGGCGGCGCCCAGCTCCGTGTCGAGGGTGTGCCAGAGCCGCGCCTCCCAGCGGCGGCGGCCCAGGCGCGGGTCCCGCCCGGGGCCGTCGTCGGCGGCCAGGCCCTGCCGCAGCCACGCGACGAACTCCTCCAGCGCCGCGATCGCCGCCGTGGCGGCCGGCTCGACCCGGTCGTGGAGGGCGGGGGCCTGCGCGAGCAGCGCCGGCACCTCGTCGCGGATCAGCGCCGCCGTGCCGGTGAACTGCCCGACGGCCGTCTCGGCGTGGACGCGCGGCATGTCGCGCAGCGTCGCGCGGGCGGTCGCCAGCGCGTCCGGCACGGCGGCGAGCCGACCGGCCAGGCTGGTCAGCCGCTCCTCGACCGGCGCGAACGGGCGGGCGGCCAGCGCGTGCAGCAGCGGTCCGGGGTTGTGCCGCAGCGGGTCCCACTCGTGCGCGCGGATCTCGCTCCACTCGAACAGCGCCCGGTCCACGAACGAGGTGAGCAGGGCGTGGTCGACCCGCTCCTCGACGCCCAGCGAATCCGGGTCGAGCTCGGCCAGCGCGTCCGCGGCCTCCCTCAGCATCGCCTGGTCGGCCGCGACGGCGGTGGCGGACAGATCGGGCAGGCGGTCGTCGTGACGGTGGTCGCCGGTGGAGGTCGCGAGCCCCGGCCGGCTCTCCAGCAACGCGTCGACGATCCGCTCGGCGAGCGGCACAAACGATTCCACCCGCCGACCCTACCGGGCCGACTCAGGCCTTTTCGGCGGCGCGGACCGCGTCCGCGTAGGCCAGGGCGGCGCGGCGCAGGGCCGCCTCCGGGTCCAGGCCCGCCTCGCGGGCCGCCGCGACCGTGCCGAGCAGGCTCGCGCCGAGCCGCGCCTCCGGGTCCGTCTGGGAGTCGCCGAGGGGCGGCGGTACGGCGAGACCGACCCGCCCGGCGCGATCCAGGATCTTGGCGGCCAGCGCGAGGGCGGGCTGGCTCAGCGCGACGCCGTCCAGCACCGACTCGCGGGTCTTCTCCGACCGCTTGATCCGCTCCCAGTTCGCCTCGATCTCCTCGATCGAGCCGGCCTCGGCCCCGGAGAAGACGTGCGGGTTGCGGCGGACCATCTTGTCGACCAGGCCCCCGGCCACGTCGTCGACGGTCCACCGCTGCCCCTCGGGCAGCTCCTCGGCCAGCCGGGCGTGCAGCACCACCTGGAGCAGCACGTCACCCAGCTCCTCGCGCAGCGCGTCGGTGTCCCCCGCGCTGATCGCGTCGTACGCCTCGTAGCACTCCTCCAGCAGGAAGCCGGCGAGGCTCTGGTGCGTCTGCGCCCGCTTCCACGGGTCGCCGCCGGGAGAGGCCAGCCGGTCCATCACCGCCACCGCGTCGAGCAGCCGGGCGCCCGGCGGGTCCCAGGAGCCGTACATCAGCTCCAGCTCCGCGAGGCCCGGCTCGCGGGCCAGCCGCAGGCCCAGCTCCCGGGCCAGCGACTCGTCGCCGGCCGGGCCCGCCAGCCAGACCACGGCGCCGTGCGCCGCCACCGCGTCGAGCAGCGCCTGCGTCGCCGGGCCGTCGACCAGCCGCACCTCGGCGCCCGCCGCGCGCAGCGCCGTGGTCAGCTCGCTCTCCGCCCCCGCCAGCACCGGATGCCGGCGTACGACGTCCCACGCGGCAGCGGTCAACAGCCCGGCGGGCAGCCGGGGCGAGGTGACGAGCAGGACGATCCGCGCCGACATGCTCAGCTGTCGGCCGGCCCGGCCAGCGGGTCCGGGGTGGAGACGTCGGTGACGGCGCCCGTGCCGGCCTCGCCGAGCGGCACGCTCACCGCCGGGGCGTTGCCGGCGAAGCTCAGCACCGGGAACTCCAGCGGGCGGTAGCGGGGGTTGACCGTCACGTCGTGCGCGGCGACCACCTCGGCCAGCGCCCTGCGGGTGGCCAGGGCGGTGCGGAACTGCTCGCCGTCGAGCTGCCGGGCGGCGGCCTCGTCGGTCACGTCGGCCGGGATGGCGCCCGCCTCGCGGCCCGCCGCCACCACGTCCGCCAGGTCCTGATCGGTCGGCGTGACCGGCGCGCCGGTCGGCACCCCCGAGAGGCAGGTGTAGAGGTCGGCCACCCGCCGCACGTAGTCGGTGTCGGGCGTGAGGCCGAACTGCTGGGCGAGCTGGACCGCCTGCACCTGCGACCGTGGCTGGTGGTTCTGCTCGGCCGACACCTGCTCGCAGACCTCGGCCAGCACCAGCACGCTGACGACCTCGCCGCGCCCGGGCAGTTGGGGCGCGGGCGCCGGCGGGCGCGCTTCGGGGGCGGCGGACTCCTCGCCCGGGGTCGGGTTCTTCGCCCGCAGGTCGGCCACGACCGCGGTGACGGCATCCTCGGTGATCCGCTGGTCGCCGACGTAGGCGGCGACGCCGGGCTCGGCACGGCAACCGGAGAGGGCGACGAGGCCGAACGCCATGCTGGCGACGGCGACAAGACGGCGAGCACGCATGACGGTCACTCTCTCATGCCGCCCGAGGCGCGTGTGACGCCGCCCACCCGTGTGCCCTGCCGCGGGCCGGGCCGGTCCCGACCCTGCCCGCTTCCACCCGGCTCACCGGGCCGGGGCCCCGGCCGGTTGCGGCTCGCCCAGCACGTCGGAGAGGAGCTGTGCGCACCACTCCAGCAGAGCCTGGTCGCGCAGCGGCTCGCCGCCGATCCGGCGGGTGCTCGGCCGGGGCACGCTGACCTGGTCGAGCGCGGCCTTGTAGACCGAGTCCGGGTGGTAGCGCTTGAGCCGCAGCTGCTTCGAGTCGGGCAGCGGCAGCGGGCCGAACCGGATGTGCCTGCCCTGCATGGAGACGTCGGTCAGGCCGTAGCGGCGGGCCAGCAGGCGGAACCGGGCCACCGCGACCAGGTTCTGCACCGGGGCGGGCGGCTCGCCGTAGCGGTCCGTCATCTCCGCCACCACCTCGCGCAGGCGCTCCTCGTCACGCGCCTCGGCGAGCTTGCGGTACATCTCCAGGCGCAGCCGCTCCACCCCGACGTAGTCGTGCGGCAGGTGCGCGTCGACCGGCAGGTCGACCTTGACCTCGGTCTCCTCCTCCGGGCGCTCGCCCTTGAACGCGGAGACCGCCTCGCCGACCATCCGCACGTAGAGGTCGAAGCCGACGCCCTCGATGTGGCCGGACTGCTCGCCGCCGAGCAGGTTGCCGGCGCCCCGGATCTCCAGGTCCTTCATCGCCACGTACATGCCGGCGCCCAGCTCGGTGTGCTGGGCGATGGTCGCCAGCCGCTCGTGGGCGTGCTCGGTGAGCGGCTTCTCCGGCGGGTAGAGGAAGTAGGCGTACGCCCGCTCCCGGCCCCGGCCGACCCGGCCGCGGATCTGGTGCAGCTGGGCCAGACCGAGCAGGTCGGCCCGCTCCACGATCAGGGTGTTGGCGTTGGGGATGTCGATGCCGGACTCCACGATCGTGGTGCAGACCAGCACGTCGAACTCCTTCTCCCAGAAGCCGACCATGACCTTCTCCAGGGCCTCCTCGCCCATCTGGCCGTGCGCCACCGCCACCCGCGCCTCGGGCACCAGCTCGCGCAGCCTCCGGGCCGCCTTCTCGATCGACTCGACCCGGTTGTGCAGGTAGAAGACCTGCCCGTCGCGGAGCAGCTCGCGGTGGATGGAGGCGGCCACCTGCCGCTCGTCGTACGCCCCGACGAACGTCAGCACCGGGTGCCGCTCCTCCGGCGGGGTGGCGATGGTGGACATCTCCCGGATGCCGGTGATCGCCATCTCCAGGGTGCGCGGGATCGGGGTGGCCGACATGCTCAGCACGTCGACCGAGGCGCGCATCGTCTTCAGGTGCTCCTTGTGCTCGACGCCGAAGCGCTGCTCCTCGTCGACGATGACCAGGCCCAGCGACTTGAACCGGGTGGCCGCCTGGAGCAGCCGGTGGGTGCCGATGACGATGTCGGCGGTGCCCTCGGCGGCCATCGCGAGGGTCTGCTCGGCCTCCTTCGGCGTCTGGAAGCGGGAGAGCTGCCGGATCGTCACCGGGAACTGGCTCATCCGCTCGGCGAACGTGTTGTAGTGCTGCTGCACCAGCAGGGTGGTGGGCACCAGCACCGCCACCTGCTTGCCGTCCTGCACCGCCTTGAACGCCGCCCGGACGGCGATCTCCGTCTTGCCGTAGCCGACGTCGCCGCAGATCAGCCGGTCCATCGGGACGGTCTGCTCCATGTCCCGCTTGACCTCTTCGATCGCGGCGAGCTGGTCGGGCGTCTCCTGCCAGGGGAAGGCGTCCTCCAGCTCCCGCTGCCACGGCGTGTCCGGGCCGAAGTTGTGCCCCTTGGACGCCTTGCGGGCGGCGTAGAGCTGGATGAGCTGGGCGGCGATCTCCCTGACCGCCTTGCGGGCCCGGGCCTTGGACTTCTGCCAGTCCGAGCCGCCCATCTTGTGCAGGGTGGGCTGCTCGCCGCCGACGTATCGGGAGAGCTGGTCGAGCTGGTCGGTGGGGACGAAGAGCCGGTCGCCGGGCTGGCCGCGCTTGCTCGGGGCGTACTCGATGACGAGGTATTCCCGGGAGGCGCCGTTGACGGTGCGCTGCACCAGCTCGACGTAGCGGCCGATGCCGTGCTGCTCGTGCACGACGTGGTCGCCGGCCTTCAGCTCCAGCGGGTCGATGGTGTTGCGCCGCCGGCTGGGCATCTTGCGCATGTCGCGGGTGGAGGTGCCCCGGCCGCCGGTGACGTCGGTGCCGGTGAGCAGCACGAACCGGGACGCCTCGTCGACGAAGCCGCTGGCCAGGTTGCCGCAGGTGACCAGCAGCTCGCCGGGGGCGGGCGCGGTCGGCACCTCCTCGGTCAGCCGCGCGCCGAGACCGGCGTCGCGGAGCACCTCGACCGCCCGCTGGGCGGGGCCGTGCCCCTCGAAGACCAGCGCGATCGCCCAGCCCTCGCCCGCCCAGCGCTTCAGGTCGTCGACCACCCGGGCGGTCTCGCCGTGATAGAGCGGAGCCGGCTGCGCGGCCAGCGTCACCGCGATCGCGTCGTCGGGGGTGACGTCCACCTCGCCCGGCTCGTCCTCCCAGGGCTCCCACTCGGGGGCGGCGGACTCCGCCTCGGCCAGGCCGAACGGCGACAGCGTCCACCAGGGCCGGCCCAGTCTCGCGGCGGCGGCGCGTACCTCCGCCAGGGTCTTGAAGGCGGCGGCGCCGAGGTCGACCGGGGCCTGGCCGCCGACGGCGGCCGCGGCCCAGCTCGCCTGGAGGAACTCCTCGGAGGTACGCACCAGGTCGTGCGCGCGGGTGCGGATCCGCTCCGGGTCGCAGAGCAGCACGTGGGTGCCGGCCGGCATGCAGTCCAGCAGCAGCTCCATCGAGTCGGCGCCGATCAGCGCCGGGGCGAGCGACTCCATGCCCTCCACGGGGATGCCCTCGGCCAGCTTGTCGAGGATCTCGGCCAGCTCCGGGTGCTCCTCGGCGAGGGCGGCGGCCCGCTTGCGCACCGAGGGGGTGAGCAGCAGCTCCCGGCACGGCGGCGCCCACAGCTGCGGCACCTGCTCGATGGTCCGCTGGTCGGCCACGGCGAAGGTGCGGATCTCCTCCACCTCGTCGCCCCAGAACTCGACCCGGGACGGGTGCTCGTCGGTGGGCGGGAAGATGTCGAGGATGCCGCCGCGCACGGCGAACTCGCCCCGCTTGGTGACCAGGTCGACCCGGGCGTACGCCATGTCCGTGAGCCGGCGGGCGACGTCGGCCAGGTCGGCCTCTCCCCCGGCGGCGAGCTGCACGGGCTCCAGGTCGCCGAGCCCCTTGAGCTGCGGCTGGAGCAGTGACCGGACGGGCGCCACGACCACCCGCAGCGGGCCGGTGCGCCCGTGCGCGTCCGCCGACTGCGGATGGGCCAGCCGGCGCAGCACGGCCAGTCGCCGGCCCACCGTGTCGGAGCGGGGCGAGAGCCGCTCGTGCGGCAGCGTCTCCCAGGACGGGAAGACCGCCACCTGCTCCGGCGGGAGCAGGCTGCCCAGCGCGCCGGCCAGGTCGTCGGCCTCCCGGGTGGTGGCGGTCACGGCGAGCACGGGCCGGCCGGCGCCCCCGGCCGCCTCGTCGCCGGTGACGGCGGCCACCGCGAACGGGCGCAGCGCCGGCGGCGCGGTCAGGTCGAGGCCGTCGACCTGGGCCGCGCCCGAGCGCGCCAGGTCACGGGCGCGGCTCAGGCCGGGGTCGGCGAGGGCGGCGGCGAACAGGCCGGCGAGCTTGCTCATGATCACTTCCAGACAGGCCGATTACCCCACGTCCAGCCGGACGGGGGGTTGTCCCCGCCAGCCTATCTCCACCCACCGATGACCTGCGGCGCTCACCGACACCCGTCAGCTGACGGTCCGGGAGAACCGGCGCACCGCCCACCCGGCGCCGAGCGTGCCCACCGCGCCCACGATCAGCAGCGCCTGGATCACACCGGAGTCGGCCAGCCGGCCGGCGAACAGGGCCCGGGCCGCCTCCACCGCGTAGTAGCGGCTCGTCAGCCGGGGCCTGGTCGAGGTCGTCTGACCCGCTCCGCCGGGCGTCCCACCCGGATGGATCTTGACGGGTGGGACGGCTCGTGATCGGGTTGGGCCATGGCTGAGCAGTGGCGCGCACAGTTCGACGCGGAGGTGAGCTTCGCCAACGGCGGCGGGCTGCGTACGGAGGAGTTCCGGCTGGACATCCCGGGCCGGGAGATCGGCGACGACGAGCTGGCCGCGCTCTTCGTGCGGCACCTCGGGCTGCTGATGGTCGCCGAGGTCCGGATCACGAACAGGACGGTCCTCGCGGAGCCGCACAAGGGCGGCCGGGGCGTGACGGGGACCGACGGCACGACCGACGTCGCCGCTCGGCGACTGGTCGAGCTGAGCCACGTGATCACCGACGGGATGACCACCCTGCCCGGCTGGCCGGCCCCCCGGGTCACCGAGTGGCTGACCCGCGACGCCTCCCGGGCCAACTACGCCCCGGGCACCGAGTTCCAGGTGGCGCGGATCGACATGATCGCCAACACCGGCACGTACCTGGACACCCCCTCGCACCGCTACGCCGACGGCGCCGACCTCGCCGGCACGCCGCTGGACCGCCTCGCCGACCTGCCCGGCATCGTGGTCCGGGTGCCGGCCGACACCCGCGCGATCGACCGGCTGATGCTGGCGCCGTACGACGTGGCCGGGCGGGCGGTGCTGCTGCACACCGGCTGGTCGGCGCACTTCGGCACGGACCGGTACGGCGCCCCGGAGGCGCCGTACCTCACCGAGGACGGTGCCCGGGCCCTCGTCGAGGCGGGCGCCGCCCTGGTCGGCATCGACTCGATCAACATCGACGACATGAGCCCGGCGTCCGCCGGCGCGCGCCCGGCCCACAGCACCCTGCTGGCCGCCGGAGTGCCGATCGTGGAGCACCTCACCGGCCTCGACGCGCTGCCCCCGGAGGGCTTCCGGTTCACCGCCGCCCCGCCTCGGGTGGCCGGCATGGGCACCTTCCCGGTCCGCGCCTTCGCCGTCGTCGGCTGACCGCCGCGTCCCACCCGACGCCGCCGGGCCGCGGCGTCCCACCCGACGCCGCCGGGCCGCCGCGTCCCACCCGACGCCGCCGGGCCGCCGCAGGCGGTCCGACCGCCGCACGCCGCCGGTCCGGCCGCTCAGTAGCGCACCGAGATCCGCCGCTCGACCGCGTCCACCCGGACCTCGCCGCCGTACGGGACGATCAGCTGCGGGTCGGTGTGGCCGAGGTCGACGTCGAAGACCACCACCGCGTCGGGCGCGTACGCGGCGAGCGCCCGGGTGACCGCCTCCCGCTGGGCCTCGGCCCACTCCCGCCGCTCCTCGACGGAGTGCGGCTTCTCGAAGTCCCACGCCTTCGCCCGGCCGACGAGCACCGCCGGCGACGCGGTGAGCAGCCCCCGCTCCCCCATGTTGCGCAGCATCCGGAACACCTCGGTGGCCGGGGGCATCTCCTCCGACGTCTCGACGACCAGCACCGACCCGGCCAGCGCCTCGACCGGCGGAACCCGGTCGGCGGCCATCAGCCAGTGCAGGATCTCCAGGTTGCCGCCCCAGGCGCGCCCCTCGACCACCCGCCGCGGCCCCTGCCAGCGCCAGCCCTCCCCCGGCAGCATCTCCGGCTCGTGGGCCAGCGACGCCGGGTCCCGCCAGTCGCCCGGCCGGTCGCCCCACTCCGGCGCGGGCGTGAGGTCGTACCAGCCGGAGGTGAAGAGGGCGGCGCGCAGCGAGTCGAAGGTCAGCGGGTGCGGCCGGCCGGGGCGGCCGAGGTGCACCAGCACCGACCCGCCGTGGTAGCCCACGATGCCCAGCCGGTGGAGGTGGTTGAGCAGGTTGGTGTTGTCGGAGTAGCCGAAGAACGGCTTCGGGTTGGCCCGCAGCACGGCGTCGTCCAGGTGCGGGGTGACCGTGATCTGGTCGTCGCCGCCGATCGTGGCGAGCACGGCGGTGATCGTCGGGTCGGCGAAGGCGGCGGTCAGGTCCCGCGCCCGCTCGCGCGGGTCGGCGCCCATCACCCGCGTCGTCGGATACTCCACCGGCTCCAGGCCGAACTCCTCGCGCAGCCGGCGCAGCCCCAGCTCGTACACGTGGGGAAAGATCGCGGGCAGGCCGGCGGAGGGTGAGACGACCGCGACCCGGTCGCCCGGCCGGGGCTTGGGAGGGTAGTTCGGCGGAGTCATGATCGAACGCTAGCGGGTCGGTCGAACGGTTTCCGCCTGGATAACAGCGGTGAAAGCCGCGCAAATCGCCCTAGGCTGACGGCGTGGACGAGGAATCGCGCAGCCGGCTGCGCACCGCGGGGCTGCTGCTCGGCACCCTGCTGCTCGCCACCGCGTTCATCGCCGCCTACGTCGGCGCGCTGCACCAGCCGACCCCGCGCGACGTGCCCGTCGGGGTGGTGCGGGGCGACCAGAAGGCCGAGGCCGTGCTCGACGCCGTGCGCAACCAGACCGACCGGATCAAGGCCGTCGGGTACGCCGACCCGGGCGCCGCCGCCGACGGCCTCGCCACCCGCGAGGTGTACGCGGTGCTCACCAGCACGGCCGAGGGCGGGCTGGCCCTGGCCACGGCCAGCGCCGCCGCGCCCGCCGCGACCGACGTCGTCGTGCAGGTGCTCGGCACCGCCGCACGGCAGGCGGAACTGCCGCTGCGGGTGACCGACGACGTCCCGGTGGCCGAGGCCGACCCGCGCGGGCTGGTCCCGTTCTACCTGGCCGTCGGGTACGTCCTCGGCGGCTATCTCGCCTCCACCGTCCTCGGGCTCGCGGGCGGCACCACGCCCCGAGGCCCGCGCCGCGCCGCACTACGGCTCGCCGCGCTCGCGGCGTACAGCGTGGTGCTCGGGATCGTCGGCGCGGTGGTGGTCGGGCCGGTCATCGGCGTCTGGGACCACGACCTGGCGGGCGTCGCCGCCGCCGGGGCGCTGGCGGTGTTCGCGGCGGCGGCGGCCGCCGCCGCGGTGCAGGGCTGGCTCGGCCTGCTCGGCACCGGCCTGGTGATCCTGCTGCTGGTGGTGCTCGGCAACCCCGGCTCCGGCGGCATCTACGCTCCCGAGTTCCTGCCCGCCTGGCTGCGCGGCATGCACCGGTGGAACGTGCCGGGGCTCGCCACCGACCTGCTCAAGTCCGTCGTCTACTTCGACCGCCGGTCGACCGGCTGGTCGGTGACCGGGCTCGCCCTGTGGTGCGTCCTCGGCGCGGCCGGGCTGCTCACCGCCGGCGTGTTCCGGGGCCGTCGTGCCGCGGCCCGCCGGTCGGGCCGGCCCGCGTCCGCACCGGACTGAAGAATGAGACGAAACCGGGACCCCCTCCTGGCGACGGCGGGGACGTGGATACGATCCAGGGGATCGGACAGCGCTGTCCTTCGTACTCACGTAAGGAGCGCACCGTGACCGACCAGCACGACCACGACGGCCCCGACGCCGCGCTGCGCGCCGACATCCGCCGCCTCGGCACCCTGCTCGGGCAGACCCTCGCCCGCCAGGAGGGCCGCCCGCTGCTCGATCTGGTCGAGGAGATCCGCGCGCTGGTGCGCTCCGACGCGCCCTCCGCGGCCCAGCGCCTCGCCGGCCTCGACGTCACCACCGGCACCAAGCTGGCCCGCGCCTTCTCCACCTACTTCCACCTGGCCAACATCACCGAGCAGGTGCACCGGGGTCGGGACCTGCGCCGCCGCCGGGCGATCCAGGGCGGCTGGCTGGACCAGGCGGCAAAGATGATCGCCGAGCGCGGGGTGCCGGCCGAGGAGATCGCCGCCGCGGCCCGCCGGCTGGCGGTACGGCCCGTCTTCACCGCGCACCCCACCGAGGCGGCCCGCCGGTCGATCCTGTCGAAGCTGCGCGCGATCGCCGACGAACTGGACACCGAGACCGCCAACGCGATCCTCTACGGCGCCAGCGACGAGGGCCCGGCCAACCGCCGCCTCGCCGAGCTGCTCGACCTGATGTGGCAGACCGACGAGCTGCGGCTCGACCGGCCGGATCCGACCGACGAGGCCCGCAACGCCATCTACTACCTGCGCGACCTGTACGCCGAGGCCGCCCCGCAGGTGCTCGACGACCTCGCCGACACGCTGCGCACCCTCGGCGTGGAGACCTCCCCCACCGCCCGGCCGCTGAGCTTCGGCACCTGGATCGGCGGCGACCGCGACGGCAACCCGTTCGTCACCCCGACCGTGACCCGCGAGGTGCTGACCATCCAGCACGAGCACGGCATCGCGGCCACCGAGAAGGCGATGGACCACCTGATCAACGAGGTGTCCGTCTCCCGGCGACTGCGCGGGGTGTCGCTCGACCTCTCCGCCAGCCTCGCCGCCGACCTGGACGCGCTGCCCGAGGTGGCACCCCGGTTCCGCCGGGTCAACGCCGAGGAGCCCTACCGGCTCAAGGCACGCTGCGTGAAGGCGAAGCTGGCCAACACCCGGCAGCGGCTGCGGCAGGGCACCGCACACGTGCCCGGCCGGGACTACCGGGGCTCGGCCGAGCTGATCGCCGACCTGGAGCTGCTGCGCGCCTCGCTGGCCCGCAACGCCGGCCAGCTCACCGCCGTGGGCCGGCTCGCCTCCACCATCCGTACGGTCTCCGCGTTCGGGCTGCACCTGGCGACCATGGACGTGCGGGAGCACGCCGAGGCGCACCACGCGGTGCTGGCCCAGCTCTACGCGGCCGTCGGCGAGGTCTCCGACTACCCGTCGCTGACCCGGCTGGAACGCACGAAGCTGCTGGCCGACGAGCTGGCCGGCCGTCGGCCGCTCTCCACGCTCGACACCCCGCTGACCGAGGCGGCCCGCAAGACGTTCGACGTGTTCGGCACCATCCGCGAGGCGCAGGACAGGTTCGGCAACGAGGTCATCGAGTCGTACATCATCTCGATGACCCTCGGGGTGGACGACGTGCTCGCCGCGGTGGTGCTGGCCCGCGAGGCCGGCCTGGTCGACGTGCACAGCGGCCGGGCCCGGATCGGCTTCGTGCCGCTGCTGGAGACCCCGGCCGAGCTGAACGCCGGCGGCGAACTCCTCGACGAGCTGCTGTCCCTGCCCGCGTACCGGGCGCTGGTGGCGGCCCGGGGCGACGTGCAGGAGGTGATGCTGGGCTACTCCGACTCCAACAAGGAGGCCGGCATCACCACCAGCCAGTGGTCCATCCACCGGGCCCAGCGCGCACTGCGCGACGTGGCCGCCCGGCACGGCGTACACCTGCGGCTCTTCCACGGCCGCGGCGGCACGGTCGGGCGCGGCGGCGGGCCGACGCACGAGGCGATCCTGGCCCAGCCGTACGGCACCCTGGACGGCGCCATCAAGGTCACCGAGCAGGGCGAGGTCATCTCCGACAAGTACTCGCTGCCGTCGCTGGCCCGGGAGAACCTGGAGCTGACCCTGGCCGCGGTGCTCCAGGCCACGCTGCTGCACACCGCGCCCCGGCAGCCCGCCGAGATGCTGGAGCGCTGGGACGCGACGATGGAACTGGTCTCCGACTCGGCGTTCCGGTCGTACCGGTCGCTGGTGGAGGATCCGGACCTGCCCGCGTACTTCTGGGCGTCCACGCCCACGGAGCTGCTCGGCGCGCTGAACATCGGCTCGCGGCCGGCGAAGCGGCCGAACACCGGGGCCGGTCTCGCCGGGCTGCGCGCCATCCCGTGGGTGTTCGGTTGGACCCAGACCCGGCAGATCGTGCCCGGCTGGTTCGGGGTCGGCTCCGGTCTGGCCGCGGCCCGGGAGGCGGGGCTGCAGGACGTGCTGGCCGAGATGCACCGCAACTGGCACTTCTTCCGCACGTTCCTGTCCAACGTGGAGATGATGCTCACCAAGACCGACCTGAGCATCGCCCGCCGGTACGTCGAGACGCTGGTGCCGAAGAAGCTGCACCCGATCTTCCACAAGATCGAGCAGGAGTACGAGCTGACCAAGCGGGAGGTGCTGGCGGTGACCTCCTCGCCGGCCCTGCTGGAGAACTCGCCGGTGCTCCAGCGCACCCTGGCCGTCCGCGACACCTACCTGGAGCCGCTGCACCACCTCCAGGTCGCCCTGCTGCGCCAGTACCGGGAGTCCGGGGCGGCCGGTCGGGCACTGGTCACCGCGCCGGGCGGCCGGCGGGCACCGAGCGACGGCACGGCGCTGGAGCGCGCCCTGCTGACCACGGTGAACGGCATCGCCGCCGGCATGCGCAACACCGGCTGAGGGGTGCGGCGGGGCGCCCGCGCCACGGACATCGTCCGGCGAGGGGCCCCGCTGACCGCACCGACGGGCGGCTCACCCGGTCGGCGCGGTCAGAAGTCGCCGCCCCCGAAGTCACCGCCGCCGAAGTCACCGGCCTGGTCGCCGCCGACGTCGCCGCCCTGGTCGCCGTGGTCGGCGCCGTCGCCGAAGCCCTCCTCGTAGCCGGCCGCGTAGCCGTAGCCCGGGTCGGCGAAGGCCGGCGAGAAGAGCGCGTCGGCGATCAGCAGGCCGCCGACCACCCCCGCGCCGGCGCCGAGCGCGGTCTTCCACCAGGGGGTGGAATACCAGCCCGCCGGCACCGGCCGGCCCTGGAACCGCCCACCGGGGTAGTAGTAGGGCGTGTCCCGGCCGGGCTGCGGGCCGGCCTTGAAGGTCTGCCCCTGCACGTCGACCTGGCGTTCCCGGGTCAGCTCGCCGGCGCCCTGCGCGGCGGCCAGCGGCGGCAGCTCGGGGCCGGGGTCGATGCCGAGCGCCACCCGGGCCGCCCGGGCGTACGTCAGCCCCTCCAGCGCGGTCTCCCGGGCCAGGCGGTACTGCTGGACGGTCCGGGCCTGCTCGAGCTGGCTGCCGGCCGCGTTGTAGCGCTCGCCCGCGTCGACGAGCGCCTGGCGTACCGCCGGGTGGTCGCCGTGCAGGTTCATCACCTGTCCGCCCAGGCGCTCGTACCAGCGCTGGGCGTCGGCCCGCACGTCGGCGAGGCTGCGGGCCTCGCGGGCGGCGCTCTCCCGCCGCCACCACACGAACGCGCCCACCAGCAGCACCACGAGGATCGCCACGAGCAGAATTTCCATGGCCCGAAGGTACCCGCGCCGGTCAGGTCGTACGCCTCCGGCGCGGCCCCTCCCCGGCGCCGCCCACCGGCCCGGCCGGGCGCGCCGGCCGCGTCCCCGCCGGCAGCCGTCGCACTCGTCTGGCAAGCTCCGGTGGTGGACTTCTCGACGCTGGCCGTGGTGGTCGTCTGCCTCGCCGCCGGAGGGGCGGCGGGCTGGTACGCCGCCCGGGCCCGCTCGGCCACCGACATCGCCCGGCTCGACGCGACGCTGCGGGCCACCCGGGAGGGCGAGGGCCGGCTGGAGCAGTCCATGCGCGCGCTCAGCTACGAGGCGACCGCCCAGTCCCAGGAGGCCGTCGCCCGGGCGGTGGCGCCGCTGCACGACACGCTGCGCCGCTACGAGCAGCGCGTCGCCGAGCTGGAACGGGACCGCATCGACGCCTACGCCGAGCTGCGCGAGCAGGTCCGCACGATGAGCAGCGTCTCCGGCGAGCTGCGCACCGAGACCAAGCAGCTGGTGGCGGCCCTGCGGGCGCCCCAGGTGCGGGGCCGCTGGGGCGAGCACCAGTTGCGCCGGATCGTCGAGGCGGCCGGCATGCTCGAGCACTGCGACTTCTCCGAGCAGGTCACCGCCGCCACCGACCACCAGGGTGTCCGCCCCGACCTGGTGGTGCGCCTGCACGGGGGCCGGTCGGTGGTGGTGGACGCCAAGGCGCCGTTCGACGCCTACCTGACCGCCATGGAGGCGCGCGACGAGCGGGGCCGCGACACCCACCTCGACGCGCACGCGCGACACCTGCGGGCGCACGTCGACGCGTTGGCCGCCAAGTCCTACTGGGCGGCGTTCGACAGCACGCCGGAGTTCGTGGTGCTCTTCGTGCCGGCCGACCCGTTCCTCGACGTCGCGTTGCAGCGCGACCCGACGCTGCTGGAGCACGCGTTCGCCCGCAACGTGGTGCTGGCGACCCCGGCCACCCTGGTCGCGCTGCTGCGCACCGTGGCCTACTCGTGGCGGCAGGAGGCGCTGGCCCGCAACGCGGTGGCGGTGCACTCGCTGGCCCGCGAGCTGTACGGGCGGCTGTCCACCCTGGGCGACCACGTCGGCAAGCTGGGCTCCTCGCTCGGCGGCGCGGTGACCGCGTACAACCGGGCGGTGGGGTCGCTGGAGTCCCGCGTCCTGGTCAGCGCCCGCAAGCTGGCCGAGCTGGGGGTCTCCGACCAGGAGTTGGCCGCGCCGGCGCAGATCGAGCTGGCCCCCCGCCAACCGCAGGCCCCGGAGCTGCTGGAAACCGTCGACGCGGACGCGCCGACCGGTCGGTCGACACTGGACTGACAGCCGATACCTACCACCTCCAATGTGACAATGCGCATCCCCGCATGTCACGAAGTGGTCACAACGAACTCGCCGGTAGTGACAGTGACCAACGCCAGCACGAAGGATGCGGTCACGCGCGCCCTGCATCTGAGGGCCCTGTTCTCTGGAGGAAAGAGAACGTGAGCAAACCCCGAAACCTGAGCCGGCGCACCTCCGCCGCGCTCTTCGCGTCGGTCGTGGCGGCCAGCGCCGTGACCGTCGCGGGCGGCGCCGCGAGCGCCGCGCCGACCGCCGCGCCCGACACCTCGCAGGCCACCCCCGTCGAGGCGCTGGGCTCGCACGACGCCAAGCTGCTCGCCGAGGCGGAGGCGAAGAAGGCCCCCACCGTCACGCTGATCGTCGCCACCGACAAGGGCGAGGCGAAGGACGTCGCCGAGGACCTCAAGGCGCTCGGCGCCGCCGTCACCGAGCGGTACGACAGCATCGGCTACGTCCTGGCCAAGGTGCCCACCTCGAAGGTGGTCAAGGCGGCCACGCTGCCCGGCGTCTCCGCAGTGGACCTCGACGAGACCATTCAGCTCCCCGACCCGACGCCCGAGGTGGCCGCCGGCGGCAAGAAGGCGGCGAAGCAGGCCGCGACCCTGCCCGGCCCCGGCGCCGACACCCCGGCCGCCAACCCGTACATGCCGACCAACGAGATCGGCGCCGTCGACTTCGTGCGGGAGCACCCGGAGTGGGACGGCCGCGGCGTCACGATCGGCATCATGGACTCCGGGGTGGACCTCGGTCACCCGGCGCTCCAGCAGACCACCACCGGCGAGCGGAAGATCGTCGACTGGGTCACCGCGACGGACCCGTTCGAGGACGCCACCTGGCGCGCCATGATCACCGAGGTGAGCGGCCCGACGTTCACCGCCGCCGGCGCGACCTGGAAGGCCCCGGCGGGCACCTACCGGTTCAACCGGTTCGCCGAGTCGGTGACCGCGAACAGCGACCCCGCCGGTGACGTCAACCGCGACGGGGACCGGACCGACGCCTTCGGCATCCTCTACGACCCGGCCACCCACAACATCTGGGTCGACGTCAACCAGAACAACGACTTCACCGACGACGCCCTGATGCGGCCGTACAAGGAGAAGTTCGACGTCGGCCACTTCGGCACCGACAACCCGGCGACCCCCGTCGCCGAGCGGATGCCGTTCGTCGTGGAGTACCGCGAGGACGTCGACACCGCCCCCCTCGGCGGCCCCGGCCTGGTCGACTACGTCAACATCGGCATCGTCGAGAGCACCCACGGCACCCACGTCGCCGGCATCACCGCCGCCAACGACATGCTCGGCAACGGCGCCTTCGACGGTGCCGCACCCGGCGCCAAGCTGGTCTCCGCCCGCGCCTGCTCGTGGGGCGGCGGCTGCACCTACGCCGCCCTCACCACCGGCATGGCCGACCTGGTGATCAACCGCAAGGTCGACGTCATCAACATGTCGATCGGCGGCCTGCCGGCGCTGAACGACGGCAACAACGCCCGCGCCGAGCTCTACAACAACCTGATCACCACCTACGGCGTGCAGATGTTCATCTCGGCCGGCAACTCCGGCCCGGGCCTGAACACCATCGGCGACCCCTCGGTGTCGTCCAACGTGGTCAGCGTCGCGGCGAGCATCAGCAGGGACACCTGGCTGGCCAACTACGGCTCCGTGGTGAAGCGGAAGAACGCGCTGTTCAACTTCTCCTCGCGCGGCCCGCGTGAGGACGGCGGCGTCAAGCCGAACATCGCCGCCCCCGGCTCCGCCATCTCCACCGCGCCGACCTGGCAGCTCGGCAACCCGGTTCCCGAGGCCGGCTACCCGCTGCCCCCGGGCTACGCGATGCTGAACGGCACCTCGATGGCCTCCCCGCAGGCCGCCGGCGCCGCCGCGCTGCTGCTGTCGGCCGCCAAGGCGACCGACAAGGGCGTCACCCCGGCCGCGCTGCGCCGGGCGATCTACTCCTCGGCCAAGCCGATCAAGGACGTCCCGACGTACGCCCAGGGCTACGGCATGTTCAACGTGCCCGGCGCCTGGAAGCTGCTGCGCAAGGGCGTGGAGACCCGGTCGTACACCTCCGACGCCCCGGTCTGCACCGTGCTCTCCGGGCAGCTCGGCACCCCGAACCGAGGCACCGGCGTCTACAACCGATGCGCCTCCGCCGACGGCGGGCACCGGGTCGGCCAGTCGAAGGCCTACCAGGTCAAGCTGACCCGCACCAGCGGGCCGGCCGGCACCGTGCGGCACAACGTGGGTCTGCGCGGCAACGACGGCACCTTCTCGGCGCCGAAGACCGTCTCGCTCCCGCTGAACCAGACCGTCACCGTCACGGTCACCGCCAGGCCCGCCACCTCCGGCGCGCACGGCGCGATCATGACGATCGACGACCCGCGCACCTCGGTCGTCGACTTCGAGGTCTCCACCGTGGTCGTGGCCTCGAACGACGTGAAGAAGCCGGACTACTCCTTCTCGGCCGAGGGTTCGGTCGACCGGAACGGCTTCACCTCGTACTTCGTGACGGTGCCGCCGGGCACCGGCGCTCTCCAGGTGAACCTGTCCGGCATCGCCACCGGTTCGCAGACCCGGTTCATCGCCTTCAACCCGTACGGCGTCCCGGTGGAGAGCACCTCCAGCCTCGCCTGCTACACCAACTTCTCCGACGCCAACGCCTGCAAGCCGCAGGAGCGCGACTACCAGAACCCGATCGCCGGGGTCTGGGAGATCGAGGTGGAGTCCCGTCGGACCTCGCCGTCGCTGAACAACCCGTTCCAGCTCACGGCGCGGGTGCAGGGTGTCGCGGTCGAGCCGGCCGTGGTCGAGCTGCCGTCGGTCGCCGCCGGTGCGGCGACCCCGGTGACCTGGTCGCTGACCAACACCTTCGGCCCGGTCGCGGTGACCGGCCAGGGCGGCCCGCTCTCCAGCGTGCACGCCGAGCGGCCGACCATCGCCGAGGGCACGTCGCAGGAGTTCACGGTGGAGGTGCCGGCGGGCGCGACCCGCTTCACCGCCCGGATCGGCAACCCGGCCAGCGCCGCCGCCGACCTCGACCTCTACGTCTTCCGCGGCACCACGGAGGTCGGCCGGGCCGCCGACGGCGACTCGGAGGAGGCCGTGACCATCAACAACCCGGCGGCGGGCACCTACCGGGTGGTCGTCGAGGGCTACGCGGTGGACGGGGCCGGTGGCAGCACCGCCTACGACTACCGTGACTCGTTCTCGGCGGCGGCGCTGGGCACCCTCTCCGCGCCGGCCACGCCGCTCAACCTGGCCAACGGCGCCACCGCCACCCTCACGGGCACGGTGACCGCCCAGGCCACCCCGGGCGCCGGCCGCGCGCTCTTCGGTGAGCTGTCCGTGGTCACCACCGAGGGCGCGGTCGTCGGCCGCGGCGCCGTCTCCATCGGCGCCGTGAACTGACCCGTCCCGCACCGGAACACCGGAGCCCGTCCCCACCCGGGGGCGGGCTCCGCCCGTTCCGGGGCAGGGGGCGGGCAAAGGGCCGTCGCCGGTCCTCGCCCGCCGGGCCCGGACAGCGCGAGGCAGGAGGCACCACGGAGGCCGGCGTCGGTCGCGGCCCGAACAGCTCGCCCCCGCGGCGGACGCGGAAGCGGGCGGCAGTCTAGCCGCGGCGAGCGGTGTCGACCTGGAAGGGCGTGCCCTGCTGGCAGGTGGTGAGCAGGTCGGGCTGGACCCGACCGGTGACGGTCACCTTCGCGCCGGGCCGCAGCACGTCGCGCGGACCGCCGACCAGCAGGTAGTTGCCGAGCAGCAGGCAGTTGGGCTCGACCCCCGGGGTGATCGTCCCGGTCAGCGTGGTGCCACCCGCCGGCGGCGACGACGTCGGCCGGCCGGGCTTCGTGGGCGGCGGCAGGACGGGGCCGGTCGCGTCGTCGCTGGTCGGCGGCGCGCCGGGGGTGTTCGGATCCGGGCTGGGCACGGTGGTCACAGGGGCTCCCGTCGGGCTCGGGGTGGGGTTGTCGCCGCCACCGTCCTGGCCGCCGCAGGCGCTCAGCGCCACGCAGACGGCCAGCGCGGAGACGGCGAGCCGAAAGGTCCTCATACCCGTATCCGACGCAGCGAAGCCGGCCGCCGTTCCCTGCCGGGTCAGCCGCGGGCCGCGGCGGCGGCCTTCATGTCCCGCTTGAGTTCCTGGGGCAGCGAGAAGGTCAGCCGCTCGTTGGCGGTCACCACCTCGTCGACGTCGGTGAAGCCGCGCGCGGCGAGGTGGGCGAGCACCTCCTGCACCAGTTCGTCCGGGACGCTGGCGCCGGAGGTCAGCCCCACCGTCCGCGCCCCCTCCAGCCAGGCGTCGTCGATCTCGTGCGCGAAGTCCACGAGGTGACCGGCCCGCGCGCCGGCGTCCAGGGCGACCTCGACGAGGCGTACGGAGTTGGAGGAGTTGCGCGAGCCGACGACGATCACCACGTCGCACTCGGGCGCGATCTCCTTGACCACGTGCTGCCGGTTGGAGGTGGCGTAGCAGATGTCGTCGCTCGGCGGCGACTGGAGCATCGGCAGGCGCTTCTTGAGCCGGGCCACCGTCTCCAGCGTCTCGTCGACCGAGAGGGTGGTCTGGGAGAGCCAGACGACCTTGTTCGGGTCGCGGACGGTGATCCGGTCGGCGTCCTCCGGGCCGTCCACGAGCTGGATGTGCTCGGGGGCCTCGCCGGAGGTGCCGATGACCTCCTCGTGCCCCTCGTGGCCGATGAGCAGGATGTCGTAGTCCTCGGCGGCGAACCGCTTCGCCTCCTGGTGCACCTTGGTGACCAGCGGGCAGGTCGCGTCGATCGCCTTCAGCGAGCGCGCCTTCGCCTGCTCGTAGACCTCGGGGGCCACGCCGTGCGCGGAGAAGATGACGGTGGCGCCCTCCGGCACCTCCTCGTTCTCCTCCACGAAGATCGCGCCCTTGGCCTCCAGGGTCTGCACGACGTGCTTGTTGTGCACGATCTGCTTGCGCACGTAGATCGGGGCGCCGTAGAGCGTGAGCGCCTCCTCCACGGTCTGCACGGCGCGGTCCACGCCCGCGCAGTAGCCGCGGGGCTTGGCCAGGAGCACACGCTTGCCGGTCCGGGACGTCGCTTCAGGCTGAGTCACCCGCCCATCGTACGTGCCGTCCCGAACCCCGACACCGCCCGCGACCGCCACCACGGCCCCTCACCCGCCTCGACCGCCCCGTCCCCGTCCGGGCCGGCGATCACGGGGACTGTCCGGGGCGGGCCGTAGGGTGGGCGGGTGAGCACAGGCGAGGTGGGGCGGAGCACGTCCGAGGAGCCGTGGCCGGTCCGGGTGGTGAGCCAGAAGGTCGGCGCCTGGATCGCCCGGCTGGGCTGGGTGTGGGTGGACGGCCAGGTGGCGCAGATCAGCCGCCGGCCGGGTGCCACCACCGTCTTCCTCACCCTGCGGGACCCGTCGGCCGACCTGAGCCTGACCGTCACCACCAATCGGGACGTCCTCGACGCCGGCGCACCGGAGCTGCGCGAGGGCGCCCGGGTGGTGCTGCACGCCAAGCCGGAGTTCTACGCGGCCCGGGGCACGCTGAGCCTGCGCGCCGACGAGATCCGGCAGGTCGGTCTCGGCGAGCTGCTGGCCCGGCTGGAGAAGCTCAAGAAGCTGCTCGCGGCCGAAGGCCTCTTCGACCGGGCCCGCAAGCGCCGGCCGCCGTTCCTGCCCAACCGGATCGGGCTGATCACCGGCCGCGCGTCGGCCGCCGAGCGGGACGTGCTCACCAACGCCCGCCGGCGCTGGCCGGCGGTGGAGTTCCGCACGGTCAACGTGGCCGTCCAGGGGCCGAGCGCGGTACCGCAGATCGTCGACGCGCTGAAGGTGCTCGACGCCGATCCGACCGTCGACGTGATCATCATCGCCCGGGGCGGGGGCGGCATCGAGGATCTGCTGCCCTTCTCCGACGAGGCGCTCTGCCGGGCCGTCTTCGCCTGCCGCACGCCGGTGGTGAGCGCGATCGGCCACGAGACCGATGCGCCGCTGGTCGACTACGTCGCCGACGTGCGCGCCTCAACGCCGACCGACGCGGCCAAGCGGGTGGTGCCCGACCTCACCGAGGAGGTACGCCTCATCCGGCAGGCCCGGCACCGCCTGGAGCGGGCGGTGCGCAACCTCGTCGACCGCGAGTCGCACCGGCTCGACGGGCTGCGTTCGCGGCCGGTGCTGGCCCGCCCGCAGGTGATGGTCGACCAGCGGGTCGCCGACCTGACCGGGCTCCGCCAGCGGGCGGGGCGCTGCCTCGACCACCGGCTCGCCGCCGCCGACGACGACCTGCGGCACACCCTGGCCCGGCTGCGTGCCCTCTCCCCCGCCGCCACCCTCGACCGGGGCTACGCGATCGTCCAGCGGTCCGACGGCCACGTCGTGCGCGCCGCGTCCGAGGTGGGCAAGGGCGACGCGCTGCGGGTCCGCCTCGCCCAGGGCGAGCTGGCCGCCACGGTCGACGGCTGAACGGGGAGATCAGGCACGATGTGGTGGGATGGCAGCGATGACTGACAAGAAGGACGAGCGCCTCAGCTACGAGCAGGCCCGCGCCGAGCTGGCGTCGGTGGTCGAGCGGCTGGAGGCCGGCGGCACGACGCTGGAGGAGTCGCTGGCGCTCTGGGAGCGCGGCGAGAAGCTGGCCGAGATCTGCCAGCACTGGCTCGACGGCGCCCGCGCCCGCCTGGACGCCGCCCGCCAGGAGCCCGCCTCCTGACGTCCGTGCCGGCGACCCGAGCCGGGTCTTGGCGGGGCGGCACGGGGCGGGGCGGCCGGAGCCGCCCCGCGCCCGCGTCGACCGTCAGTTGAACAGGTTGTACAGCTCGGCCGGCGCCTCGACCACCTGGTCCGCCGGCGGCTTCTGCGCGGCGGTGGCGCTGCCGTAGTCCGAGTACGTGATGCGGATCTCCTGCGCCTTGGCCTGGCCGGCGGCAGGGATCTGGATGACCATCTCGCTGAGCCGCCCCTGCGGGTCGAGCTTCGCGGTGAACGGCACCGACTTCGCCTGCGCGCCGAGGGCCGTGACCACCGTCGGGTCCACCGACCCGGCCTCCGCCGCCTTCGACACGTCGATGGTGCCGGCGTACGCGCCGTCGCCGGTCTGCCGTACCTCCGTGATGCCCTTGGTCAGCACCTCGCTGCCGGCCGGGTCGACCTTGTCGAAGTCGAAGCCCAGGTTGCGGTTGCCCTTGATCCGGGTCTGGTCGAGGTGCTGGTACTTGCCGAGGTTCAGCTTCTGCACGCCCGGCAGGCTGCTGGCGGTGGTGCCGCCGAGGTCCACCTTCACCCAGCTGTCCGGCTTGTGGTGGACGAGGTCGAGCTTCATGAACAGGTCGTCGGTGGGCTTGCCGACGGTCACCCGCATCGCGGCGCTCTGGCTGGGCTCGTGCACCTGCCCCTCGGCGGTGGAGCCGGCGCCCGACATGGTGAACCGGAAGTTGCCGTTGCTGATCTCGCGGGTGGATGCCAGCAGCGCCTGCTTCGCGTCGCCCGGGACCGGGGTCGCGGCACCGGTGGCCGCCGCCGTGCCGGACGCCGAGACGGTCGGCGAGGCGGACGAGCCCGCCTCGGTGGTCCCGGTGGCGTTGCAGGCGGCCAGACCAGGAGTGAACAGCGCGGCGGCCACCAGGCCGGCGCTCAGGCGTCGAACAGTCATGTGTGTCTCCCACGTGGGTCACCCGACGCACCTGGTGGCGGCCGGAAACCGGGCGACGCACCACGCCGGCTGCGTCGCACGGGCCCCGGTTGCCGGGGCGGCCGGCCGGGCCCGCTTCCCTGTTGTTCCCTGCCGCCGCGTCGCACAATCACCGTTCTGTCCGGTTACCCCGGTCGGCTGACGCCCACGGACGTGGAACGGGCGGCCGGAGCCGCCCGTTTCGAGCACCGCGCTGCCGGCCGGGTCGACGTCCTTCATGTTGAGGCCGAGCTCACCGGCGTCCTTGACCTTGGACTGGTCGAGGTGCTGGTACTTGTCCTTCATCTTGTCCGCGCCCGGGGTCATCGCCGCCAGGTCACCGAGGTCCAAAGCCGGAGGCTGCCTAACCGATCGACCCGGCCAGATGTCGCAGCTCGTTGTCGCGGGCGTCGCCGACCACGATCACCGTCCGGTTCGGCTCGAGCAGCACCAGGGCCTGCTCGTTGGCCCGGGCCGTGTACCGCTGCCAGGTGCGCCCGTCCAGGTCGGTCTGCCCCTGGGGCTGCGCCTCGGCGGTCAGCTCGGCCGGCAGCAGCTGCTCCGGCGGCACGTTGCTCTGCACCAGCTGGGCGCCCCGCCCCTCGGGCGTGACGTAGCCGAGGCGCAGGGTCGCCCCGCCCTCGACGGTCTGGAAGTTCGCGGTGACCGTCTGCCACTCGTCGCCTAGCTCGCGCGGCTCGCTGACCGGGAACGCGTTGGCCGCGCGGGCCGACTCCAGGGCCGGCGCCGGGTCGACCGTGATCGGCTGGTCCCCGCCGAGGAACCCCCGGTAGAAGGCGAGCAGCAGGGCGATCGGGACCAGCAGGATGAGCAGCGAGAGCGCCATGTCCTTCGGTGACCGCTCCGACTTGCGGGCGTCGACCGCGGGCGGCGGCGCGGGCAGCTCGCCGGTCTCCGCCGCGCCGTCGGCCGGCGCGCTCCCCGGGGCGCCGGCGGGTTCCACCAGCGCCGGTTCCCCCTCGGGTACGGCGGCGGCCGGGGTCGGCGCGACCGGCGGCTGGCCGTCCGGCGGGGTCGAGTCGGCGGGTACGCGATCGGCAGGCTGTGCGGGTTCCACCCTGCCATCTTCCCGCACCGCCCGACCGGCCGTATCCGGGCCATCACCGCCCCGACACCGCGCCCGGTCGGCGATCGTGTGAGGATCAGCGACATACCCGGCAGCGGCGACGCCGCATCCTGCCGCCCCGCAACGTCGCGAGGAGGAGCCGTCATGACGAACACCACCAGGACGCGGATCCCACAGGATCTCGACCGCAACCTCGCCCTCGATCTGGTTCGGGTCACCGAAGCCGCGGCGATGGCCGCCGGCCGCTGGGTCGGCCGGGGCGACAAGGAGGGCGGCGACGGAGCAGCCGTCGACGCGATGCGCAAGCTGATCAACTCGATCCCCATGCGGGGCGTCGTGGTGATCGGCGAAGGTGAGAAGGACAACGCGCCGATGCTCTTCAACGGCGAGGAGGTCGGCGACGGCACCGGGCCCGAGGTCGACGTGGCGGTCGACCCGATCGACGGCACCACGCTGATGAGCAAGGGCATGCCCAACGCCCTGGCCGTGCTCGCGGTCGCCGAGCGTGGGGCGATGTTCGACCCGAGCGCCGTGTTCTACATGGAGAAGCTCGCGGTCGGCCCGGCGTACGCCGACGTGGTGGACATCAACGCCGGGGTGGCCGACAACCTGCGCCGAATCGCCAAGGTCAAGGGCACCGACATCGACGAGGTGACGGTCTGCGTCCTGGACCGGCCCCGCCACGACGACCTGGTCGGGCAGATCCGGCGCGCCGGGGCGGGCATCCGCTTCATCTCCGACGGCGACATCGCGGGCGCCATCGCCGCCGCCCGTGGCGAGTCGGACGTCGACGTGCTGATGGGCATCGGCGGCACCCCGGAGGGGATCACCGCGGCCTGCGCCCTGAAGTGCATGGGCGGGGTCATGCAGGCCAAGCTGTGGCCGCGCGACGCCGAGGAGCGGGAGAAGGCGCTGGCCGCCGGGCACGACCTGGAGCGGGTGCTCACCACCGACGACCTCGTCACCGGCGACAACTGCTTCTTCGTGGCGACCGGGGTCACCTCCGGCGACCTGCTGCGCGGCGTCCGTTACCGGGCCGGTGGGGCGTACACGCAGTCGATCGTGATGCGCTCGAAGAGCGGCACGATCCGGGTGATCGACTCGTACCACCGGCTGGAGAAGCTCGCCCTCTACTCGGCGATCGACTTCGACGGCCGCCCCCTGGCCGAGCAGGAGTGACCGCCGCCGGGACGACGGCCCCGCCGGCCCCGCAGGCTCCGTCGGCGACGCGCCGGATCGCCGGCGTGGGCCTGGCGACCGCCTCCGGGGTCGCCGTGGCCGTGCAGTCCCGGATCAGCGGCGAGCTGGGCGTACGCCTGGCCGACGGGATCGCCGCCGCGGTGGTCTCGTTCGGCGTGGGCCTGCTGGTGCTGCTGGTGCTGGTCCCCGCCACCCCGGGTGAGCGGCGAGGGCTGGTCGCCCTGCGGGCCGCGCTCGCGGGGGGCGCCCTGCGGCCGTGGCAGTGCCTGGGCGGGGTGTGCGGGGCGTTCCTGGTGGCCGCCCAGGGGTTGACGATCGGCGCGCTCGGCGTCGCGGTCTTCACCGTTGCGGTGGTCGCCGGCCAGTCCGGCAGCAGCCTGGCCGTCGACCGGGCGGGGATCGGCCCGAACGGGCGCCAGCCGGTCACCGCCCAGCGGCTGGCCGGCGCGGCGCTGACCGTGGTCGCGGTCCTGCTGGCCGTCGGCGACCGGCTCGGTGACCCGGGCACCCTCGGGCTGGCCCTGCTGCCGCTGCTCGCCGGGGTGGCCATCGCCTGGCAGCAGGCGGTCAACGGCCGGGTACGCGCGGCCTCCGGCAGCGCCCTGACCGCCACGCTTGTCAACTTCTCCGTCGGCACGGCGGCCCTGCTGGCGACGTTCGCCGTGGACGTCGCGGTCCGGGGCTGGCCGGCCGGCGACCTGCCGTCGGAGCCCTGGTTCTACCTGGGCGGCCCGATCGGGATCGTGTTCATCGCGATCGCGGCCGCGGTCGTCCGGTTCACCGGCGTGCTGCTGCTCGGCCTGGCCAGCATCGCCGGTCAGATCGTCGGCGCCGTGCTGCTGGACCTGCTGCTGCCCACGGCGGCCTCCCGCCCGAGCGGCACCACCCTGCTCGGCGCGGCGCTGACCATGGTCGCGGTCGGAGTCGCCGCCCTGGCCCCGGCCGCGCCCCGCCGGCCGCATCGCCCGACCTGAGCGGCGCATCCCGGGCCCCGCCCGCCAGGCCCCGCCCGCCGGGTCGCCCTGGCCGCGGCCGGTCGGCGCGGCGGCCCGGGCGGCAGCCGTGCGTCAGGTGCCGTCGGAGGAGTGCCCGGGGAAGAGGTGGGCGCCCGGGTCGATGGCCACCGCCGCGTTGTTCACCGCCGTGGCGGCCTCGCCGAAGCCGGTCGCGATCAGCCGCACCTTGCCCGGGTACTCGGTGATGTCCCCGGCGGCGAAGACCCGGGGCAGGTTCGTCGCCATCGCGCTGTCGACCACGATGTGCCGGCGGTCCAGCCGCAGCCCCCACTCGGCCAGGGGGCCGAGGTCGGCGGTGAAGCCGAGGGCGGCGACCACCGTGTCGACCGGCAGCAGCTCGGCCGCGCCGCCGCGTACGGTGACCTCGGCGCCGGTGACCGCGCCGTCGCCGTGCAGCCCGGTCACCTCGGCGTTGACGATCACGCGCACCGGCAGCTCCAGCACCCGGGCGACGGTGGCGGCGTGGGCGCGGAACTTCTCCCGCCGGTGCGCCAGCGTGACCGACCGGGCCAGCGGCTGGAGCGTCAGCGCCCAGTCGAAGGCGGAGTCCCCGCCGCCGACGATCAGCACGTCCCGCCCCGCCAGCTCGGCCGGCTGCGGCACGAAGTAGACAATGCCCGTGCCGACGAAGTGCTCCGCCACCGGCAGCGGGCGGGGCGTGAAGCTGCCCAGCCCGCCGGTGACGATCACCGCCCCGCAGCGGAGCTGCTCGCCGCCGGCGAGACCGAGCACCGGCCGCCCGTCGACGTGGGAGAGCTTCTCCGCGCGGGTGCCGAGCAGGTAGAGCGGGTCGAACGGGGCCGCCTGGGCGACGAGGTTGGCGACCAGGTCCCGCCCCTTGACCGCCGGGAAGCCGGCCACGTCGTGGATCAGCTTCTCCGGGTACATGGCGGTGATCTGGCCGCCGGGCTCGGGCAGCGCGTCGACGACCGCGACGGAGAGCCCGCGGAAGCCGGCGTAGTACGCCGCGAACAGCCCGACCGGACCGGCCCCGATCACGGCGACATCGACCTCGCGCATGGGCGTACCGTCGCTTTCCGCTCACGGATCAACGCGTGCTGATCCCGACGGTAGGGCCGGCGGTGGGCCCGGGCAAGCACGTCCCACAAGCTCGCACGGCCCCGGCGCGTCGGCGCTCAGGGCATGCTGAGGGTGGACTCCGAGCGGTACGGGCCGCCGAGGTCGTCGCGGCGACGGCGGAACACGACGGCGGCGACCGCCCCGCCGAGCAGCCCGAACAGGTGCCCCTGCCAGGAGATCCGCTCGTCGGTGGGAAGGATGCCGACCAGTTGCCAGCCGTAGAGCAGGCCGACCAGCAGGAAGACCGCGAAGTTCCACCAGCTCCGCTCGACGATGCCGCGCATGAGCAGGATGCCCAGGTAGCCGAAGATGACGCCGCTGGCCCCGACCACGACCGAGTTGGACGAGCCGGTGAACCACACCCCCAGCCCGCTGACCAGGACGATGACGAGCGTCGACCAGAGGAAGCGGCGGGCACCGGCGGCGAGCACGAACGTGCCGAGCAGGATCAGCGGGATGCTGTTGCTGTAGAGGTGGTCGAAGCCGTGGTGCAGGAACGGCGAGAAGAACACCCCGTCGAGCCCGTCGATGCGTTTCGGGATGATCCCGGCGGTGGTGTCGAAGCCGGCCGCCAGCCCCTGGTCGAGGGCCTCGATGAGGAACAGGAACGGCACCACCGCGCACATGGCGACGAAGGCCCGGCCGAGGGCGGCGTAGAACGCCTCGGTGCCGAACCGGTGCGGGTCGCCGCTTCCCGGGTGCAGGTTCACCCGTCAAGAGCTATCAGGTGACGGCCGGTGCCGCCACTCCTGCGCCGATCGGGGTACGAAACGACGACGGCGGGGTGTGTGGTCACCCACACACCCCGCCGAGGTCATCGGCCGGTCAGTACCAGCCCACGTCCTGGGAGTGCGCCCAGGCCTTGCAGGGCGAGCCGTAGCGGCCCTCGATGTAGCCGAGACCCCACTTGATCTGGGTCGCCGGGTTGGTCTGCCAGTCGTCGGCGACCGAGGCCATCTTGCTGCCCGGCAGCGCCTGCGGGATGCCGTACGCCCCGGAGGAGGGGTTGCGGGCCTTGTGGTTCCAGCCGCTCTCCTTGTTCCAGAGCCTGTCCAGGCAGGGGAACTGGTCCATCCCGAAGCCGGCCTTCACCATGAGCGCGCAGCCGACCTCGCGGTTGCCGCTGTATTCCGCGCAGGAGGCCGGGATGGGCCCGTCGTACGGCTTGCTCTCGGCGGCTTTCTCCGCGGCGGCCTTGGCGGCGGCCTCGCGGGCCTGCTTCCGCGACGCGGCGGCGGCCTCGGCCTCGCGGGCTCGCTTGGCGGCCTCCTTGGCCGCGGCGGCGGCGCGCAGCTTCGCCTGGTATTCGGCGGCACGCTGCTTCGCGGACTGCATCTGGTGCGCGGCCTGCCGTTCGCGCTGGTATTCCAGCTCGGCCTGCTCGACGGCCACACTGGCCTGCGAGGTCAGGCCCTGTTGCTGGGTCTGGCGGTCTTCGCCCAGGTAGACACCGCCTGCCACGCCCACGGAGAGCAGCGCGACAGCGGCCGTGCGGGCGCCGAACCGGCTCCACAGCCGACTCACGAAGTGGTCCCTTCGTCGGGGGCAAGGACACGGCACGGAGCACCCCTGATCGGGGGAGGGCCCGCGCCGCGAGCGCCCCGACCCTGTGCCGGTCGCAGCCGACGCACCGGGGTGGGAGATGTCGGTGTGACGAACGATCACCAACGATCTTGTCGGTACGTGGGCGCTCGTTGGACACCATCGCGCACAGTGAGGCCGATGGGAAACCAAGGGGCGCGAATGTGACCTGCGTCACTCAAAATATAGGGACGAAACCCCCTGAATCGGTCATCAGTGCGGGATGTCCTCCAGCAGGTCCGTCACCATCGCGGCGATCGGCGACCGCTCCGAACGGCTGAGGGTGACGTGGGCGAAGAGGGGATGGCCCTTGAGCGCCTCGATCACCGCGGTCACCCCGTCGTGCCGGCCGACGCGCAGATTGTCCCGCTGCGCCACGTCGTGGGTGAGCACCACCCGGGAGCCCTGGCCGATCCGGGAGAGCACCGTGAGCAGCACCCCGCGCTCCAGCGACTGCGCCTCGTCGACGATCACGAAGGCGTCGTGCAGGCTGCGGCCCCGGATGTGGGTCAGCGGCAGCACCTCCAGCAGGCCGCGCGAGGTGACCTCCTCCAGCACGTTCTCGTGCACCACCGCGCCGAGGGTGTCGAAGACCGCCTGCGCCCAGGGCGACATCTTCTCCGACTCGGAGCCGGGGAGATAGCCCAGCTCCTGCCCGCCCACGGCGTAGAGGGGGCGGAAGACGACGACCTTCCTGTGCCGGCGGCGCTCCATCACCGCCTCCAGCCCCGCGCAGAGGGCCAGCGCCGACTTGCCCGTCCCGGCCCGCCCGCCCAGCGACACGATGCCGACCGACTCGTCGAGCAGCAGGTCGAGGGCGATCCGCTGCTCGGCCGAGCGGCCGTGCACCCCGAACGCCTCCCGGTCGCCACGCACCAGCCGCACCGTCTTGTCGGGCAGCACCCGGCCGAGCGCGGAGCCGCGGCCCGACTGCAGCACCAGGCCGGTGTGGCAGGGCAGCCCGGCGGCGGCGTCCACGTCGAGCGTCTCGCCGGCGTAGAGCCGACCGATCTGCTCCTCCGTCAGCTCCAGCTCGGCCATTCCCGTCCAGGTGGGGTCGCTGGCCTGGCCGTGCCGGTACTCGTCGGCCCGCAGGCCCACCGAGGCGGCCTTGACGCGCAGCGGCATGTCCTTGCTGACCAGGGTCACCTCCCGCCCCTCGGCGGCGAGGTTCAACGCGACGGAGAGGATCCGCGCGTCGTTGGAGTCGGTGCGGAAGCCCGGCGGCAGGACGCCGTCGTCCGAGTGGTTCAGCTCCACCCGCAGCGTGCCGCCGGAGTCGTTGGCCGGCACCGGGCGGTCGAGCCGCCCGTGCCGCACCCGCAGCTCGTCCAGCATGCGCAGGGACTGCCGGGCGAACCAGCCCAGCTCCGGGTGGTGCCGCTTGCCCTCCAGCTCGGAGATGACCACGAGCGGCAGGACCACCTCGTGCTCGGCGAACCGGTGGAAGGCCGCCGGGTCGGAGAGCAGCACCGAGGTGTCCAGGACGAACGCCTGGCCGGCTGGTCGGGGCTCCTCTGCGTCGACCGGAGCGGCGGACGGGCCGCGGCGGCTCCGGGTGGTGCGGCGGGTCGTGGCAGTCGCGGCCGTGGTCCGGTCGGCCCCGGCGGTCGTACGGCGAGTCGTCACAGGCCTGCTCCGACGGATGAGCACCCGCCACCCGCGTTCCGCCTCCTCCGGTGCCCGGGGACACGGGGTCGGATGCGGAACCCCGTGCGCGAGGTCGCAGATCCGGGCGGACCGGCTGGCCCGGGAGAACCCCGTGCCATGCCTAGACGCTAGCGGCGTCGGACCCTCCGGGCTAGGGGGCGATCGTGGATCTCCGGGGGCCGGCGCGTGAACGGGCGGCGGCGGAACCGGCCGGGATGCATGCCCCCTGCGCGCATCCCGGCCGGTGGGACCACCGTCACCGGTCTGACGTGGTCCCGACGGTGCGTGTCCGCCGCGGACGACGCACCGCGCCCTGCGTGCCGGCCGGCGGGGCCTCGGGATCCCCGCCGACCGGTCTCAACCGGTCCGCCGGACGAGGGTGCCGGTCGACTGCCGCCCGGCCGCCGGGGCGGCCGGCGTCGCGAACGACGAGCCGGTGTACGTGGTGCCGGGCCGGACCACCGTGCCGGTGACCCGGGCGGCGGTGGGCGGCGGGCCGGCCAGTGCGGACGCGATGGCGGCCTGGGCGTCGCGGCGGCGGCGGTTCCAGGCGCCCCGGTCGCCGTCGAAGTAGCCCTGGCGGTAACCGAACCGGTAGCCGATCCGGTAGCTGAGCTGGCCGTGCAGCCGGCCGGCGGCGTAGCTCGTGGCGCCGAGGAGCAGGACGAGGAAGACCGCGAGGAAGGGGCTCATCCGGCGGCTCCGGCGCGCCGCGGGTACCCGGTCATCGCTCCTCCGGCTCGGCCGGGGCGGGACCGGCGACCAGGAGCCGGTCCAGGTCGTCGGTGCCGACCTCCTCGACCAGCTCCACGCTGATCCGGCAGCCGTCCAGGACGACCTCGGCCACCGAGGACCGGCGGATCTCACCGCCGGCGTCGTACACCCGGACGCTGAGTTCCGGGCAGCCGAGATGGGTGCGCCAGGCGTCCCACTCGGCGCGGTCGCCGACGCTGAGCGACAGGTAACGGCAGCCCCGGGCGAGATAGAGGCGCCAGGGCGCGCTCAGGCCGGCGGCCACTCCCTCCGCGATCAGGCCGAAGGCCTGGGCCCGGGTGGCTAGTTCGGTCACCACACCCCCCTCGCGTCGGGGGCGTGACGCATGTGAGCACCGATCGTCTCATGCACGTGACACACCGTAAGTTGTCTCATGGGCGTGACAGTATCAGCTTTTCGTGCGATTACTCCCGCCGCTACGGGCATCTATTATGCCCAGGTGACACCCCTCAGGAGCGGTGCCGGATCGTTTACCGGCACACCCCCAGCCACGTCACGTCCGCGTGACAGCAGCGTGCCGGGGCGCGCACCGGTGGCCGGCTGGTCGTACCGTCACGACGTGACCGAGACGGCCAACGCACGGAAGATCGCCTTCGCCACCTTCGTCCGTCGGGCACTCGACGAGGCCCGGGCCACCCGGGCCTGGAGCGGCACCGAGGTCTCGCGGCGCACCGGCGTCTCCCGGCAGACCATCAACCGCTGGGTCCGGGGCGACTGGGCCAGCGACCCGGAGGCCGAGCGCGTGGTGGCGTTCTGCGAGGGGCTCGGGCTCAACCCGGCGACCGCCTTCGCCGCCCTCGGCTGGGACCGGGCCGCGACGCCCCGCGACACCCCCGCCCCGCCCCCGATGGACCCCGACGTGGAGGCGCTGCTGCGCCGCCTCGTCGACCCGGACGTCTCCGACGCGGAGAAGTTCCACATCCGGGAGACCATCCGTTACCTCGCATACCGCCCGACCCTGCCGGTCGGTGTCCGAAAACGAGGTAAACAGGCCGGCTAGTTCCTCAGATGGCGAAAGAACGGCAGGTCAGACTCATTCGTTTCGCTCCGGGGCCGGAACGGGCGCGCTAGCGTCCCTATTCGTACTGCTTGGGCTCGTCGTCGGCGGGGGGACGGGACAAGGCCGAACCCAGCCCTGCGGGACAGAAGGAGGGGTCTGTCCATGACCCTGAAGTGGATGGCAGTCGTCGTCGCCACCGTGTCGGTGACACTGGGCGTGACCGGAAACGTGGTGACCCTGGCGGTCAACGGCGGGCAGCTTCCCCTGCTCGTCAACCTCCTCGCGCTCACCACCACCGGCACCGCGGTGATCCTGGCCGTGGTGGCCGAACTGCACGACCGGCTCAACGACCGGATCAGCGCCCTCACCGACTTCCTGGTGAACCGGCTCAGGGAGATCGAGGAACGCTCCGGCGACCGCAACACCGGCTTCGTGGAGGGCTACCTGCTCAGCCACGGCCAGGAGGCGGCCGTCGTGCCGTTCGGGCGGCGGGGACGGGGAGCCGCCGAACGCTGACCTCGCCTGCCCGCCCGCCGCGCACGCCCGCCGGACGCCCGGCCGGGACGCCGCCGCTCGGCCGGGATTGAGCCGACCCGGCCGGGGTACGCTGACGCGCGTGCCGCCGTTGAACCTGGGCAACCAGCAGCCGCAGACCCCGTTGGACGCCGACCGGGCCTGGCGGACGACCGCCCGACGGGCGGCCGGAACCGTGCTCTTCTTCGACTTCGACGGCACCCTGGCCCCGGTCGACGACGACCCCACCGCGGTCCGGCCCGCGCCCAAGGTGCTCGCCGCCATCGAGGCGCTCGCCCCCGTCGTACGGCGGGTCGCGATCGTCTCCGCGCGGCCGGTGGAGTTCCTCCGCGACCACCTCGGCGGGCTGGCCGGGATCGACCTCTACGGCCTCTACGGCCTGGAGCACAGCCACTCCGGCGGGGAGACGGTGACCGAGCCGGCCGCCCTGCCGTGGGTACCCACCATGGCCGAGCTTGCCGAGCAGGCCCGGGCCGAGCTGCCCGAGGGCGCGCTGGTGGAATACAAGCGGCTCTCCGTCGCGCTGCACTGGCGCACGGCGCCCCAGCTGGGCGAGTCGGTGGAGCGGTGGGGCCGGGCCCAGGCCGAGCGCCTCGGGCTCAAGGTCCAGGCCGGGCGCATGGTGCTGGAGCTGAAGCCGCCGGTCGACCGGGACAAGGGCATGGTGATCGACGAGGTGGTCCGCGACGCCGAGGGCGCCTGGTACTTCGGCGACGACGTCTCCGACATCAAGGCCTTCGCCGCGCTGCGCGCCCGGGCCGCCGCCGATCCGCACTTCTTCGGCGTCTGCGTCGCCGTCGCCAACCCGGAGACCGGCCACGAGGTCGCCGAGGCCGCCGACCTGACCCTCGACTCGCCCGCCGCCCTGGGCGACTTCCTCACCGACGCCACCCGGCACCTCGCCTGACGGCGGCCCCGCAGCCCGAGGGACGGAGCGGCGGGCCGAGGAACGGGGCCGCAGCCCGACGGTGAAGCGACACCCCGAGAGACAGGCCGGCCCGAGAAACAGGGCCGCGGCAGGACGCGCGCGCCCGCCAGGCCGGCGCCGGCCGGGGCGTCAGACGCCGTAGCGACGCTGGCGGTTGGCGTAGGAGCGCAGGGCGCGGAGGAAGTCGATGTGCCGGAAATCCGGCCAGTTCAGCTCGCAGAAGTAGAACTCCGAGTGGGCGGACTGCCAGAGCATGAAGCCGGAGAGGCGCTGCTCGCCGCTGGTGCGGATGACCAGGTCCGGGTCGGGTTGGCCGCGGGTGTAGAGGTGCTCGGCGATGTGCTCGACGTCCAGCACCTCGGCCAACTCCTCGATGGTGCCGCCCGCGGCGGCGTGCTCCAGCAGCAGCGAGCGCACCGCGTCGGTGATCTCCCGCCGGCCGCCGTAGCCGACCGCGATGTTGACCTCGGCCCCGCCGCTGCGCTCGCGGGTGCGCTCCTCGGCGGCCTTGAGCGCCGCGGCGGTCGACGCCGGCAGCAGGTCGAGCGCGCCGACCATGCGCAGCCGCCAGGGGTTGCCCTCCTCGGCCAGCTCGACCACCAGGTCCTCGATGATCTGCAGCAGCGGGTCGAGTTCCTTGGCCGGCCTGCGCAGGTTGTCGGTGGCCAGGAGATAGAGCGTGACGTGCCCGATGCCGGCCTGGTCGCACCAGCCCAACACGTGTTTGATCTTGGCGGCGCCGACCCGGTGACCGTCGTTCGGGTCGACGAAGCCCATCTCGCGGGCCCATCTGCGGTTCCCGTCGCACATCACGCCGACGTGCCGGGGCACCGGCTTGCCCGCGAGCTTGGCCGTGAGCCGGCGCTCGTACACCGAATAGATCAGGTCCCGCAGAGTCATCACCTTGCAGCGTAGCGACCTGCCCCGCGAATCACCGCCTCGGATGGCGATCCCACGCCGGCAGACCGATGCCGATCATGCCCAGGGTGCGCGCGTCGAGCCGCCCGTCGCCCAGTCCCAGCTCGACCACCGTCCGGTAGACCCGGTCGTCCCGGCGCGCCGCGCGGACCGCCGCGTCCACCACCCGCCGCCGCCGGGCCAGCCACGCCGCGAACGAACTGTGCCGCAGGTGGCCGCCGAGCCGGCCCCGCAGCTCCGCCGCGTACCGCCGGGCGGCCTGCTCGGGCGAGCCGGCCGCCGCCGCGCCGGCGAGCGCGCCGGAGAGCAGGGCGTAGAAGATCCCCTCCCCGGTGAACGGATTGATCAGCGAGAGCGCGTCGCCGGCCAGCACCACCCGGTCGCGCCCGGGCGGGGGCCGGTGCGTCGACAACGGCAGGTGGTGGGCCCGCAGGTCGGTCACCGCGGCGGGGTCGGTGCCCGGCAGCAGCGCGCCGAGCCGGTCCACCAGGTGCGCCCGGGTCAGCGGCTCGCCCCGCAACACCTCCCCGTACCCCACGTTCGCCCGACCGTCGCCGATCGGGAACGACCAGGCGTACGCCGGCCAGCGCGGCGCCGAGGTGACGATGAGCTGTTCGGGCGGGCCGGGCAGCGCGGGCGCGTACCCCCGGATGGCGAGCGCCAGGTGGCGGTCCGGATTCGGCCGGTGCCCGAGCGCCCGCCGGACGACCGAGCCGGCGCCGTCCGCGCCGACCACCGCCCGCGCGGCCACGTCCCCGTCGAGCACGACCCGGCCGGGCCGGACCTCGACCCGACGCACGGCGTGCCGTCGTAGCTGCGCGCCGGCCGCGACCGCCGCCGCCACCAGCCGGGCGTCGAAGACCGTCCGGGGCACGGTGTACGCCGGCCGGGGCAGCGCCCGGGCCACCGTGCCGCCACCCGGACCGACCAGGCGCAACGCCGGCAGCGGCGCGTGCCCGGCCACCGCGTCGGGCACTCCCAGCTCGGCGAGGACGTCCAGCGCGTGCGCGGCGATGCCGTCACCGCACGCCTTGTCCCGGGGGAAGTCGGAGCGGTCCAGCAGCAGCACGCTCGCCCCCGCCCGCCGGGCCGCCAGCGCGGCGGCCGATCCCGCCGGGCCGGCCCCGACCACCACCACGTCGAACTCGTCCCCCACGGATTCGTCGCCCACGCGTCGCCTCCCACCGCCGGTCCGGCTCCCTGCGGCCATCCTGCCGTCGAAGACGCCCGGAGCGGTGAAACCCGCCCGGCCCGTCGGCGAGCGGCTCGACAGCGTGGATGCGCCCCTATGCCGGCCGGGCGGCCCGTTCGGCGCGGGCGGCGCGCCAGAGGCCGTAGATCGTCAACGCGGCGGCGGCCACCAGCGGGCCGCCGTCGCGGACCAGGCCGTCGAGGCCGAGCAGCCACCAGCACAGCGGCAGGTCGACGGCGAGCACGACGGCGGTCACCGCCACCAGCAGGGTGCGCGCCCAGCCCTTGCCGCGCATCAGGAACGCGGTGCAGAAGAGCACCGCGTAGCTGGTCGCGATGCCGGCGGCGAACCAGAACAGCACGGCGGGCACGGCGGCCAGCCGGTCGTCCAGCACCGCCGCGCCGGCGACCAGGGCCGGAACCAGCATCAGCAGACTGTAGGTGAACGCGGCGACCCGGCTGGTGAGCAGCCAGCCGCTGACCTCCGGCCGGCGGGGCGGGGTCTCCCGCCAGGAGATGCCCTGCCGGTCGATGACCAGGCGGGGCCGGTGGCGCACCAGGTGCCCGGACACCGCGGGCGAGCGGTAGAGCAGCCAGACCACGGCCGCGCAGAGCGCGGTGAGCAGGGCGAACCCGAGCAGCCCGGGCAGCGGCGGCACCCCCTGCCGGGGCACGATCAGCCGCCCGACGGCGAACACGGTGGTCACCGCGAGGATCAGCCCGAACGGCCGGGCCACCGTCCGACCGCGACGGACGTGCCCGATGAGCAGCAGGAAACCGAGCGACCGGAGCATGGCCCAGCCCGTGCGTACGGCCAGCCCGAAGCCCTGCTCCGGGGCGTACCACCAGTTGAGCAGCTCGACCACGACGGTGGCCGCCGCGGTCAGCGCGAGCAGCGTGGTCAGCGCCCGGACGGCGGACGGCCGCCGGACCTGGGTCTCGGCGGCCGTCCTCATGGGATCCGATGATGCCCGTCGCGGGCGTCGGTCACACCTGTCCTCAGCGCTGCGGCTCCGCGTCGAGGCGGGCGCGCAGCGCGTCCAGCTCGGCCCAGAGCACGCCCGGCAGCTTGTCGCCGAACTTCTCGAACCACTCGGTGACCAGCGGGAGCTCGTTGCGCCACTCCTCGGGGTCGACCTTCAGCGCGATCCGGACGTCCTCCGGGGTCATGTCGAGACCGTCGACGTCGAGCGCGTCCTGGGCCGGGACCATGCCGATCGGGGTCTCGACCGCCTCGGCGCGCCCCTCGATCCGCTCGATGATCCACTTGAGCACCCGGGAGTTCTCGCCGAAGCCGGGCCAGAGGAAGTTGCCCTCCGGGTCCTTGCGGAACCAGTTGACGTAGTAGATCTTCGGCAGCTTGGACTCGTCGCCGTCGGCTCCCTTGCCCATCTCGATCCAGTGCCGGAAGTAGTCGCCGGCGTGGTAGCCGATGAACGGCAGCATCGCCATCGGGTCGCGCCGGACGACGCCGACCGCGCCGGAGGCGGCGGCGGTGGTCTCCGAGGAGAGCGTCGCGCCCATGTAGACGCCGTGCACCCAGTCGCGGGCCTCGGTCACCAGCGGGATGGTGTCCCGGCGGCGACCACCGAACAGGATCGCGTCGATCGGCACGCCGTTCGGGTCGTAGTAGTCCTCGGCCAGGATCGGGCACTGCGTGATCGGGGTGCAGAACCGGCTGTTCGCGTGCGAGGAGAGGCTGTCGCTCTCCGGCGTCCAGTCGTTGCCCTTCCAGTCGATCAGGTGGGCCGGCGGCTCGCCCATGCCCTCCCACCAGATGTCCCCGTCGTCGGTCAGGGCCACGTTGGTGAAGATGGAGTTGCCGCGGTCCAGCGTCCGCATCGCGTTGGCGTTGGTCTTCCAGTCGGTGCCGGGCGCGACGCCGAAGAGGCCGTACTCGGGGTTGACCGCGTAGAGGCGGCCGTCGGGGCCGAAGCGCATCCAGGCGATGTCGTCGCCGATGGTCTCGACCTTCCAGCCCGGGACGGTCGGCTCCAGCATGGCGAGGTTGGTCTTGCCGCAGGCGGACGGGAACGCGCCGGCGATGTGGTAGACCCTGCCCTCCGGCGAGGTGATCTTGAGGATCAGCATGTGCTCGGCGAGCCAGCCCTCGTCCCGGCCCATCACGCTGGCGATCCGCAGCGAGTAGCACTTCTTGCCCAGCAGCGAGTTGCCGCCGTAGCCGGAGCCGAAGGACCAGATCTCCCGGGTCTCGGGGAAGTGCGAGATGTACTTGGTCTCGTTGCACGGCCAGGCCACGTCCTGCTGGCCGGGGGCGAGCGGGGCGCCGATGGAGTGCAGCGCGTGGACGAAGTCCGCGTCGTCGCCCATGGCCTCGAGGACCTTCGCGCCCATCCGGGTCATGATGCGCATCGAGGCGACCACGTACGGGCTGTCGGTGATCTCGACACCGAACATGGGGCTCTCGGCCTCGACCGGGCCCATGCAGAACGGGATGACGTACATGGTGCGACCGCGCATGCAGCCGCGGTAGAGCTCCGTCATCGTCCGCTTCATCTCGGCCGGCGCCATCCAGTTGTTGGTGGGGCCGGCGTCCGCCTCGTCGACGGAGCAGATGAAGGTGCGCTCCTCGACCCGGGCGACGTCCGTCGGGTCGGTGCGCGCGTAGAACGAGTTGGGCTTCTTCTCCGGGTTGAGCCGGATCAGGGTGCCGGCCTCGACGAGCTCATCGGTGAGGCGACGCCACTCCTCGTCGGACCCGTCCACCCAGACGACGCGGTCGGGGGTGGTCAGTTCAGCGACCTCACGGACCCAGGCGAGCAGTTTGGGGTGGGACGTCGGGGCCTGATCGATACCCCGAACGGTAGCCGGAGCAACCATGACACATCTCCTTGGTGGTCGACGCTGACCGATCTATGGGATGCACGAGTCTTGACGGCGCTGTGCGTCCTTAACGGCGCGGTGCGTCGCCCTTCGTGGAAACCTGGGATTGGCCTCAGCGTAAACCGGGTGGCGTCGCCAGTCAGTGGGACTGGTTGTGAAGAACTGCACAAGGTGCGGTCACGCTGCGGCATCACGAGCTAATACCCGCTTTCGCGCGCAGTTTCACGCAAATCCTGTGGGCAACCCTCGGCGGCCGGGCCGCCGCGTCCCGTCGACCGAACCCGTGAACCGGCCCGCGGCGACGCCCGGACTCGTTACGCTCTGTCCACAGGCGCACACCCAGGCGGGTCGCCCGTCGTTGCTACCCGTGCGGGCTGCCCCCAGCCGGTAGGCTCGGCGTCGTGGCCGCGACGATGACCGGGGAGCCAGGCTCCCGGCAGACCCGCCCGGGTCTGGTCCACGCACTGGTCGAGCGTTTCGGCCACCTCGTCCGCGAGCTGAGCAAGTTCGCCACCGTGGGCGGCATCGCCTTTCTGATCGACTTCGCGCTCTTCAACTACCTGACGAGCGTCCGGGGCGTCGAGCAGGTGACCGCGAAGACCGTCTCCACGCTCGTCGCGGCGACCGTCGCCTTCATCGGCAACCGGTTCTGGACGTGGCGGCACCGCAAGCGCTCCAACCCGGCCCGCGAGTACGCGCTGTTCTTCTTCTTCAACGGCGTCGGCCTCGGCATCGCCGTGGCCTGCCTGGCGATCAGCCGCTACGGCCTGGGCAGCATCTGGCCCGAGGTGTTCCAGACCCCGCTGGCCGACAACATCGCGAGCTACATCGTCGGCACGGGGCTCGGCACGCTGTTCCGATTCTGGTCCTACCGACGGTTCGTCTTCGTGGAAGCGGGAACCCCAGCCGTTCCGGAAGTGAAGCACGACCGCGACCACGGGGCGTGACCTGCCGCCCACCTCGTCCGGCCGGAGCCTGCCGGCCCCGCCCACTGCCCTAAGGTGTTCCGCATGCGTCTTGTCCGTCTGCTGCCTGAGCGCTGGCAGAAGTTCATCCACGAGGCGCTCAAATTCGGGATCGTCGGCGGCATCAACACCGTCATCAATTACGCGGTGTTCAATGCGCTGGCACTGACCGTTTTTGTCGACGGTCAACTGAAGGCGACGGTCATCGCCACCATCGTGGCGACCATCACGTCCTATCTCATGAATCGTCACTGGACGTACCGTGACCGCCCGAAATCGGCGATGCGTCGCGAATACGCCCTGTTCTTCCTTTTCAACGGCGCCGGCCTGCTCATCGAGCTCGGCGTGCTCGCCGCCGCCAAGTACGGCCTGGGCATGACCAGCCTGCTGGCCCTGAACGTGGCGAAGACCGCCGGCGTGCTGCTCGCGACGCTCTTCCGCTTCTGGTCCTACCGGACGTTCGTCTTCCAGCCGGCGCCGGCCCACGCCGCCGAGACGTGGCACAGCATCCCGCGCGACGAGTGGGACACGATGGCCGAGATGGACCCGGTGGCCGAGCTGGCCGAATCCATCTCCGAGCTGGAGGAGGCCCAGCCACCGCCGGGCGGCGAACGGCGCGGCCCGGCGCACGCCCCGGCGACCGGTCAGGGCACCCCGCTCCAGGGCCGTCCCGCGCCGCTCGACGCCACCCTCGGCGGCTCCCTCGACCGGGAGCTGGAGGCCGAGCTGGCCGCCGAACTCCAGGCCAGCACCCGCCGCACCCCGCGCCGCTGACCCGCCGCCGGGCGGGGGCCCGGGCCCGCGGTCATGCGGTGGGGTCGCGCAGCGGCTTCCCCTCGTTCATGTCCGCCAGGATGTCGCGCATCTCGGTCTCGCCGAGCGAGTGCTTGTCGTGGTGCGCCTCCACCAGCTCGTAGAGCTTCGTCTGCACCTGGCCGACCCGCGGCACGTCGTGCAGGACGGACTGCCCCCGCTCGCCGGCCGACTCGATGGTCAGCGTGCCGCAGCCGAGCAGCCGCTCGACGAAGCGCTGGTTCATCGCGTGGTCGTTGATCCGGGTGAGCGGGATGTCCCGCCGGTCCCGGGAGAGCACCCCCTGCTGGAGCAGCACCCGCTCGTTGGTGAACAGGTAGTGGGTGGTCCGCCAGACCAGGAACGGCCAGAGCGCCAGCCAGAGCACCGCGATCAGGGCCAGGCCGCCGACGACGGCGAGCGCGATCGAGCCGCCCCCGCCGGAGGGCAGCAGCACCACGCCGGCCACCAGCGCCGCGACGGCGAGCACCAGCACCGCCACCGGGCGGATCAGCGCCTTCCAGTGCGGGTGCAGGTGCAGCACGACGTGCTCGTCCTCGGTGAGCACGTCCTCCGGAAATGCCACACGAACCTCCTCGCGTCCACGATGTCGGCGATGACGCTAACGGCTCCCGGCGTCCCGCCGCCTCCGCCACAAGGCCCGTGTCGCGAGAACTCGCCGTCGTCGGCCCCCGCAGGGCCCCGCCCGGCGGCCACCTGGCTCCCGCCGGGCGGGCGACCTGCGGGCCGGGTGCCGGCAGCGTCGCCACCCGGCCGCACCACGCGACCAGGGACAGAGGTTGTATGTGCATGTAGGCTGTTTGGCAGGCGTACCACCCCGGCCCGCCCGCCGGGGGACGAAGGAGGGCTGATGGCCACCGCAGCCGGGACCGGCAGTGCACACTCCACGGCCGCGTCCGACGCCGCCAGGTGGGACCAGGTCACCGCCCTGCACGCCCACGTCGAGCACCGGCTCGCCACCGCGTTGCAGCGCGCGCACGGGCTGGGCCTGTCGGAGTACCGTGCCCTCGCCCACCTCGTCGAGGCGCCGGACGGCGAGCTGCGCATGCAGGACCTGGCCCTCCGGATCGGCCTCAACCAGAGCTCCGTTACCCGCCTGGTCGGGCGGCTGATCGCGGCCGGCTTCGCCTACCGCGACCTCTGCCCCGACGACAAGCGCGGCATCTACACCGTCGTCAGCGACGCCGGTCGCACCCGCCACGACCAGGCGCGCGGCACGTACGAGCAGACGCTGACCGACGCGCTGGAGGAGATGGCGCGCTCCGCCGGGCCACAGGCCGCCCTCGTCTCGGCGCTCCGCGCGGCCGGCTGACCCCGGGCCGGCGCCCCGGGCAGGGCGGGCGCCCGAACTACCGCAGGTGCAGCACGTCCCCGGCGGCCACCCGGTGCTCGCCGTCCGGCGCCCGCACCACCAGCCGCCCGTCCGGATCGATCCCGGTCGCCGTGCCGACCAGCTCACCGCCGCCGGGCAGCAGCACCCGCACCCGCCGCCCCACCGTGTCGCACGACCGCAGGTACGCCTCGTGCAGCCCGCACTCCCGCACGTCCGCGCCGGCCGTCCGCCAGCGGTCGTACCAGTCGGCGAGCGCGCGCAGCAGGGCCCGCAGCAGCGGGTCCCGGTCGGTGGCGGACGCGCCGGCCAGTTGCAGCGAGGTGGCCGGCAGCCCGCCCGGGTTCTCCGGCAACTCGTGGGCGCGCAGCGTCACGTTGAGGCCGATGCCGAGCACGATGGCCGGCGGCTGCCCCGGTTCCGCCGCGGGCACCGCCTCGGCGAGGATCCCGCCGCACTTGCGCCCGTCGACGAGCAGGTCGTTCGGCCACTTGAGCCCGGCGTCCACCTCGGCCAGCCGGGTCACCGCCTCGACCAGCGCGACGCCGGCGAGCAGCGGCAGCCAGCCGTACCCGGTGGGAGACGCCGGCGGCCAGCCACGATCGGCGACGGCCTCGCCGGGCCGCAGCAGCACGCTCGTCGCGATGCCCGCCCGGGCCGGCGACTGCCAGACCCGCCCGCGCCGGCCGCGCCCGGCGGTCTGCCGCTCGGCAACCACGACGAGGCCCTCCGGCTCGCCGGCCCGCGCCGCCTCGGCCACGTCGGCGTTCGTGGAGCCGGTCTCGGCGCGCAGCTCCAGCCGGGCCCACGGGCCGTGCGGGGCGACCAGCGCGCGCCCCAGCCGCGCCGCCGACAGCGGCGGGCGGTCCAGATCGGTGTACGGCGAGCCCGGCATCCCGCCAGCCTACGGTCCGCCCGGCGAACGCCTCACGGGCGTCGCCGCACGGGCTGAGGCGAACTGCACAACGGCGACGGCCTGAACCATCGTTATATTCCCAGGGTGACTACCGAGACCGGGATCAACATCCACAGCACCGCGGGCAAGCTGGCTGACCTGGAGCGGCGGGTCGACGAGGCGGTGCACGCCGGGTCGGCGCGCGCGGTCGAGAAGCAGCACGCGAGGGGCAAGAAGACCGCGCGGGAGCGGATCGAGCTGCTGCTCGACGAGGGCTCCTTCGTCGAGCTGGACGAACTGGCCCGGCACCGGTCCACCAACTTCGGGCTGGACCGCACCCGCCCGTACGGCGACGGGGTCATCACCGGCTACGGCACCATCGACGGCCGGCAGGTCTGCGTCTTCGCGCAGGACTTCACCGTCTTCGGCGGCTCCCTCGGCGAGGTCTTCGGCGAGAAGATCGTCAAGGTGATGGACCTGGCCATGAAGATCGGCTGCCCGGTCATCGGCATCAACGACTCCGGCGGCGCCCGGATCCAGGAGGGCGTGGCCTCGCTCGGCCTCTACGGCGAGATCTTCTTCCGCAACGTCCGGGCCAGCGGCGTGATCCCGCAGATCTCCCTGATCATGGGCCCGTGCGCCGGCGGCGCGGTCTACTCGCCCGCGGTCACCGACTTCACCGTCATGGTCGACCAGACCTCGCACATGTTCATCACCGGCCCCGACGTGATCAAGACGGTCACCGGCGAGGACGTGGCGATGGAGGAGCTGGGCGGCGCCCGCACGCACAACTCCCGCAGCGGCAACGCGCACTACCTCGCCAGTGACGAGGAGGACGCGATCGACTACGTCAAGGCGCTGCTGTCGTACCTGCCGTCGAACAACCTGGACGAGCCGGTGGTCTACGAGGCCCCGGCCGACCTGGAGATCAGCGACGCCGACCGGGAACTGGACACGCTGATCCCCGACTCGGCCAACCAGCCGTACGACATGCACAGGGTGATCGAGCACGTCCTCGACGACGGCGAGTTCCTGGAGGTCCAGCCGCTCTACGCGCAGAACCTCGTCATCGGCTACGGCCGGGTCGAGGGGCGCCCGGTCGGCGTGGTCGCCAACCAGCCGATGCACTTCGCCGGCACCCTCGACATCGCCGCGTCGGAGAAGGCCGCCCGGTTCGTACGCACCTGCGACGCGTTCAACATCCCGGTGCTGACCTTCGTGGACGTTCCCGGCTTCCTGCCCGGCACCGGCCAGGAGTGGGACGGCATCATCCGCCGGGGCGCGAAGCTCATCTACGCGTACGCCGAGGCCACCGTCCCGAAGGTCACCGTCATCACCCGCAAGGCCTACGGCGGGGCGTACGACGTGATGGGCTCCAAGCACCTCGGCGCGGACCTGAACTTCGCCTGGCCGACCGCGCAGATCGCCGTGATGGGCGCGCAGGGCGCGGTGAACATCCTCTACCGGCAGGAGCTGGCCGCCGCCGAGGACCCGGCCGCCGTGCGTGCCGAGAAGATCACCGAGTACGAGGACACTCTCGCCAACCCGTACATCGCCGCCGAGCGCGGCTACGTCGACAGCGTCATCCCGCCGCACGAGACCCGCGCGCAGATCGTCCGTGCCCTGCGGGTGCTGCGCACGAAGCGCGAGACCCTCCCCCCGAAGAAGCACGGCAACATCCCGCTCTGACCCCGTCCCCGCCCGCTGACCCGCGCCCGCGCGCGGCCCGTGCCCGCGCGCACGGGTCGCGCGCGGCCCGTGCGGGCGGGCTGTGACGCGGGTCAGCAGCGGGGGTTGGCCACGGCGCACATGCGGGTGGCGGCCACCGTGGCGAGGCGACGCAGTTCGGCCTCGCTGCCGCCGTCGCCGAGGCTGAAGACCGTGACCAGGTCACCGACCCGCACCACCGCCGTGCTCGTCGGAGCCGGGGCGCCGCCCACCTCCCGTCCCGTGACCAGGTGCCGGGGCGACGACACGGTGTGCCGCAGCATCGCGGCCTGCGAGCCGGCGAAGTCCCGTTCGACGACGTGCCACCCGTGCGTCGCCCCGGCCTCCTCGACGACCCGCCCCTGCCGGTCGGTCTGGCCGTGCCGCTGCCACGCCACGCACGGGGTCAACCGGCGGGCGAGGTCGTCCACGATCCCCGGGGCGGCCGCGGGATGCACGCGGTACAGGTCCTGGGTGAGGAGCACGTCCCTGGGCTGCGGCACGGCGCCCGCCGGCCGGGCACGCAGCAGGGTCTGCGACCGCGAGTAGCGCGACTCCACCCACTCGGGCCTGGTCCCCCGGTTCTCCAGGCACGCCTCCAGCCTGACGTCGACCCGGACCCGCTCGCCGAGGCCGGCCTCGACCATCGGCGGCGCCGCCGGCGCCGGCAGGTCCGCCGGCTGGAGCAGCGCAGCCGTGGGCACCTCGTACCTGCCGGGCTCCCCGCCGGTCGACGCCGCCTCCGACGCGGGTGCGGGGCGCAGCCGATCGCCGACGCCGACGGCGACGCCCGCGACGAGGAACACGACGGCCGCCGCCGCTGCCGCCGTACGCCTGCTGCGCCGGCGGGCCCGGGCGCGGATCTCGGCGGGCTCCGGCCAGCGGACGTCGCTCAGGTCCCGGCGCAGACGTTCGACGAAGCTCGTGTCGTCACGCATCGGCGGCCTCCTCCAGGTCAGAGACGGCGAGCAGCCCGGCGAGCGCGACGCGCCCCCGGGAGAGTCGGGCCTTGACCGTGCCCACGGGGGCGGCGGTCTGCCGGGCCACCTCGGCCACCGGCATGCCGACCAGGTAGTACAGGGCGATCGCGGTGCGCTGCTCCTCCGGCAGCCGGCGCAGCGCGGCGACCACGTCGACGGTGTCGGGGTCCGGGCCGGGCACGCTCTCGGTGGCGCCGTGGCGCAGGTAGGCACGGGCCCGGCTGCGGAGGCTGCGCCAGCGGCTGACCGCGATCCGACTTGCCACCACCCGCACCCACGCCTCCGGCTCCTCGTACGCGCTCACGGTCGACCAGCGCTGCCAGGCCCGCACGTACGCCTCCTGCACGGCGTCCTGCGCCTCGGCGAGGTCACCGGTGAGCACGTAGACGAAGCCCAGCAGCCGTTGCCGGCTGCCCCGGTAGAACTCGTCGAAGCCGTCGGCATCCGGCACCTGCTACCTCCCCCGTGGTCGCAGGGGACACGCGCCGGCGGGTGCGGCCGGTTGCCGGGTCAACCGATCATTTTCGCCGGCTCGGCCGGCCGGCACCCGCCCGGCTCACCCGGTCAGGCCGGCGTCGGCGAGGATCGGGCCGGCGAGCAGCAGCGCGCCCGCGGCGAGGGCGGCCAGGTTGGCCAGGGCGAAGAACGTGACCCAGAAGAACGCGGGCAGCGGGGTGAGCCCGGCGAGCTGGTCGGCGTCGGACGCGGGCATCCGACCCCGGGAGCGCAGCCGCTGCAGCTCCGCCACCGGCCGTACGCCACCGAGCAGCAGGAACCACACCCCGGTGTACGCGAACGCCGCCTGCACCTGCGGCGTGGCGTACCAGGAGACGGCGAGCACCGCCCCGCCGGTGACCAGCAGCGAGAGCACGCCGAACGCGTTGCGGACCAGCACCAGCATGGCGAGCAGCAGCGCCACGGCGACCCAGAGCAGCAGGGTGATCCGGTTGCCGCCGAGCAGCCACGCGCCGGCCAGCCCGACCAGCGGCGGGGCGACGTAGCCGGCGAGGAGCGTCAGGATCATCCCGGGGCCGGTGGGCCGGCCGGCGGAGAGGGTCAGGCCCGAGGTGTCCGAGTGCAGCCGGATGCCGTGCAGCCTGCGGCCGGTGAGCAGGGCGACGAGCGCGTGGCCGCCCTCGTGGGCGATGGTGATCGCGTTGCGGGCGATCCGCCAGGGCAGCCGGGTGGAGACGACCACCAGCGCGACGACGGCGGTCAGCAGCACCAGCAGGGGCGGTGGGTCCGGCTGCGCGCCGAACAGCTTGTCCCACAGGTCGCCCAGCCCGTCGATCGACACCATGGGGCGCGAGCCTACCGGTCGGACCCGTGTCGTTGGGCGGCCGTCGACTCGTATCGCGTGAAGCTGACCAGGCGGCGATCGGAGCGGGAGGTGGACGCCGGCGAGCGCGGCACCCCTGGAGCACCACGTCGGCCTCTGGACGGAGGCCGACTACTTCGCCATGGGCGAGACTACGTCGAGGACCGGGTCGCCAGGGCGGGCGAGGAGTTCAGCCTGGCCGAGCCGTTCCGCCGGCGTCTCGACCCCGCGTCGCTGCGCTGAACGACAGCACCCGAACTCCATGTAGGTATCTTTTAGCGCCCCTTGCGATCGAGGGCAGTTACCTCCAAAGATGGATGTCAATCAATCGGCGTCCTTGGAGGCATCCATGACCCGTACCAGAACATTCCTGCGGCGGCTGCTCGCCACCGGCCTCGCCACCGTCGCCACCGCCGCGGCGGCGCTCGTCGCGACCGCGACCCCGGCGGCGGCCGCCACGACGCCCGGCATCGACGTCTCGCACTACCAGGGCGCCATCAACTGGACGAGCGTCCGCAACGCCGGCATCCAGTTCGCCTTCATCAAGGCCACCGAGGGCACGAGCTACAAGGACCCGAGGTTCAACACGAACTACGTGGCCGCCTACAACGCCGGCGTCATCCGCGGGGCCTACCACTTCGCCCGGCCCAACATCTCCTCCGGGGCGACCCAGGCCAACTACCTGGCCTCCAACGGCGGCGCCTGGTCGGCCGACAGCCGCACCCTCCCCGCCGCGCTCGACCTGGAGGCAAACCCCTACGCCGGCGGCTACTGCTACGGCCTGAGCACCACCGGCATGCGCAACTGGGTCCAGGACTTCCTCAACACCTACCGGGCCCGCACCGGCCGCTACGCGGTCATCTACACCACGACGAGCTGGTGGAACCAGTGCACCGGCAACTGGACCGCCCCATGGGCCAACCACCCGCTCTGGGTCGCCCGCTGGTCGAGCACCGTCGGCACCCTGCCGGCCGGCGCGCCGTTCTGGAGCTTCTGGCAGTACACCGACCGCGGCAGCGTCGCGGGGATCAGCGGCGCCGTCGACCGCAACTACTGGAACGGCGACCGCAGCCGGCTGATCGCGCTGGCCAACAACACCTGAGGCCGAGCCCGGGGAGGCGCTTGGCGGCAGCGGGATCGGCTGTCACCGTACGGTCGACAACTGGTCCGGCTGCCGCCACGCCGCCGTGCACGTCAGGCCCGCCGTCGGGCCGCCACCGGGACTGTCACCGCGTTGTCGCGGGCGAGCCCACCCCGTCGCGTGAACCGCCGGGCGGCCACTCCGGCGAGGGTGACGGTGACGACACTGAGCAGCGCGAACAGTACCGGCAGGCCGACGGCGGTGAGCAGCAGGACGATGTCGCCGAGGGCCACGAGCATCCACAGTGCCACCCGGGGCCGGGCATCCTTCCGTCGGTAACCCATGTCGTACCTCCTTCCGTCGTGCGGGAGAAATACCCCGTACGACGGAAGGCCATGCGAATCAATCTCGCGGCGGCACGAATCCCGCGGACCGGTCCCGGCGGTCGGGCTCGGGTCAGTCCTGGCGGTCGGGCACGAACTCCCGGGCGATCATGTCGAAGTACTGGAGGTTCGCGGCCCAGTCCTTGTCCGCGACCTCCCACCGGATGGCGAAGCCTCGGTTGCTGGCGGTCACGAAGCCTCGATTTCGGACGCGGATCCGCGTGCCGTCCCGGGTCTCGCGCCAGTCCCAGTCCGCGCAGGTCTTCCAGTAGCCGCTGACCCGCCGGATGTCGATGTACTCGTAGTCGTCGACGAGCCGCCTGCGGTCCGGCTCGATCGCCCGCCACGCGGCGACGGCGTCCTTCTGCGGACTGTTCGTCCGGTCGATCACCAACTCGCGGACGCCGTTCGGCTCCTCGTACTTCACCCAGGTGCCGCCCGCGCTCCGCCGCCACCCGTCCGGAACAGGGACCGAGAACCCGACGGGATCCTTGACCAACTTCCAGCCGGCAGGCAGCCCCGCCGAAGGGCTCACCGACGGCGTCGGGCTCGGTGCCGCGCTCGTCGGCGGGGCCGGCGCGGAGGACTGCGGCGGGGCCTGCGAGGCGGCGGTGGTCGGATCGGCCTGCGGGGTGCCGCCGCCGTCCTCGCCGTCGCCGCCCGTCAGCATCGGCACGACCAGCACCAGGCCGAGCAGCAACAGCGCCACCAGGGCCCCGATCAGCACGTTGCGCCGGGTGTTGTTCGGCTTCGTGCCGTCACCGGGCACCACCGTGGCCCGGCCGGACGGCGGGCTCACCGGCGCGGGCATCACCGAGGTGGGGTTCACCGGCCGGGCGGGCGCGGGGCTCACCGGCGCGGTGGCGCCGGCCGAAGGCGCGGACGCCCCGACCTTCGCCGTCGGCGCGGCGTCGGAGGTGGACGACTCGACCTTGGCGGTCGGCGCGAGATCCGAGGAGTCGGCGGCGGACGCGGCCTCCGCCACGGCCGGGACGCCGGCCGCGGCGGCCTCCTGCCGGGCCCGCGGCACCGGCGGGCTGACCGGCGTGGCGGGTCGCGCCTCGGCCGGCCGCGGCGCCGGCACCACCGGCGGTCGCGGCTCGCGCGGACCGTTCGGCCCGGGCCGGCGTACGCCGTCGAGCAGCGGAATGGTGCGCGTCCGCTTGCCGCCCGCGCGGCGCAGCAGCTTCTCCGCCACCTCCGCGTTCATCCGCTCGGTCGGGTCCTTGCGCAGCAGGCCGTTGAGCACCGGCTTGAGCGGGCCGGCGCTCTTCGGCGGCGGGGGCGCCTCGGTGGCGAGCGCCGCCAGGGTGGCGATCGCCGACGGCCGGGCGTACGGCGACTTGCCCTCGACCGCGGCGTAGAGCGTGGCGCCCAGCGACCAGAGGTCGGCCTCCGGCCCGGCGGTGCCGTCGCGGGCCCGCTCCGGCGCGATGTACGCGGGCGAGCCGAGCACCATGCCCGTGCGGGTCACGTTGGGGTCGCCGGGGATCGTGGCCAGGCCGAAATCGGTCAGCACCACCCGGCCGTCGTTGCCGAGCAGCACGTTGCCCGGCTTGACGTCGCGGTGCATCACGCCGGCCTTGTGCGCCGCCTTCAGCGCGCCCAGCACACCGAGCCCGATCTCGACCGCGCGCGCCGGCGACACCGGGCCGTCCTCGGCGAGAGTGTCCTGCAACGACTTCGACGGCACGTACTCCATCACGATCCACGGGTCGCCGTCGGTGCGCAGCACGTCGAAGATGCGGACCACGTTGATGTGGTTGAGCCGGGCGATGGCACGGGCCTCGCGCAGCGACCGCTCCCGCATCTCGCGACGCTCGTCGTCGGTCAGGCTGGGCGGCGGGACCAACTCCTTGATGGCCACGTCCCGGTGCAGCACCTCGTCGCGTGCCTTCCAGACCCGTCCCATGCCACCCTGACCGAGCGGCGAGATGAGCCGGTATCGGTCAGCGACGAGTTGGGGCAGCGCTTCAGACATCGCCCAGACGGTACCCGGCGGGCACGACGCTCACACCGCCGGCACGCCACTGCGCGGTTCAGGTCGGCCTCCGCGCCGCGTACGCTGGCGCCATGTCTGCCGAAGAGCCGCTGTTCCGGGTCGTCCGCGGGGTGCCCACCGCCGAGGAACTGGCCGCGCTGGTGGGCGCGATCGTCGTCCGCTCCCGTCCGGCCGCCGCACCCCCGCCGGTCGCCGAGTCCGCGTGGTCGCGCAGCGGCCGTCCGGCCGCCGCGACTCCCCTGGCCGGGCCGGGCGCCTGGCGGGCCTCGGGCCTGCCCCGCTGACCTTTTCCGGTCCGGTCGGCGCAGCTCGCTGCCCGTGCCCACCTGCCGGACCGCCACCGGGTGCGGGGTCGGGGCTGCCGACATCGTCGGGGACCCATTAACCTCACTCAGGGAAACGGCGCAGTGACGGGTAGGGAGGACCGATGATCCCCGAGGAGGACCGCCCAGCGTCCTGGCTTCGCGGTTACGGCGGCATCGAGGCCGACATCCGCCAGCTACGCGAGTTCGCCGACAAGCTCCAGGCCGAGGTGGAACGCAACTACGCCCCCCACCTGGCCTACATCGCCGAGGACATGAAGGCTCCGGTGCCCAACCCGGCCGACGCCTTCATCGAGCTGGTCAACTTCATGCACGCGCACCACGAGACCCAGCAGGCCGCCGCTGACATCGTCTGGGGCGTGCGCGACGCCACCGGCCACCTGGCCGTCGCCGCCGGCACGGTGGCCAACCGCTACACCGAGTCCGACGCCTTCTCCTCCGCCCGGGTGCACGACGTCGAACGGGCCCTCGCCAACCCGGCCGCCGCCGCGCCGCGCGGCCCGTCACCGGTGCTGCGCGATCCCACCGGGCCGGATCCTGCGCCGGGGCAGGGCCCGGTGGTGGTGCAGGCATGATCGAGCGGGGCAGCGGCCGCACGTCCGGCCTGACCGACTGGCGCCTGATGGACGTGGCAAGCATGTGGGCCTGCCTTCAGGACCACGACACCACCAATCACTGGAAGCAGGTCGCCGGCTGGCGCAAGGTCTGCGAACTCGCCCGCGCCCACCTGAGCCGCCTCCAGGAATACCGCAAGGGGCTGGCCGAAGCCTGGCCCCCGGAGACCAACGAGGCTGCCCGGGCCTACGTCCGCGAGCTGGACGAGCTGATCGACAAGGTGCAACGCACCCACGACGCCGCCAGCGCCAACTACACCGCGCTCTCCGCCGCCACGCAGGCCATCAGCGCCACGCGGGCGGAACTCAAGAAGATCTACGAGACGTACGCCGTCAAAGTCCAGGAGAAGCGGACGTACGAGGCGACGCTCGCGGACCCGAAAGCGGCCATGGGCAGCCGGGTTCCCGATCGTCCGGTGACGGACGCAGACCTGGAACGGCTCAACGTCCAGGCTCGCGGCATCATGTACGGCCTCAGCGGCGAACTCCAGCACGCCCAAGTAATGCTCCAAAAACCTCCAGCAGTACGGCCGCCCCGACCTGACATCGATACTGACGCTGCGGATGCCTACGGGGGCGGAATAGCGCCCGCCATCCCGCCGATCGTCCCAATTTCCGTTGCGTCACCCTCTGGCACATCCTCAGCCAACAAGACCTCGGCTCCCATTCGAGCTGTTCAGACGCCCACCGCACCGAGCACCGGTCCGGTTCTCGGCGGGGCTGGCACCGGTTTGGCACCGGCTAAACCCACCCCCGGGATCCCAACCACTACGCCGCTCACGCCGCAAAATTCGCCCCCAGTCGTTGGGGGACTACCTTCGCTACCTCCAGGAACAGGCCAACCAAGCGTCACCAATCCACAGCGCAGCCCTCTCGGCAGGCCAGGCCCGGGAGGCATTGGTAACCAGGCGACCCCAACTCAACCGTCTCCTAGCCGGTCGATGCCACCCGGCGGGTTGATTGGAGGAGCACCCGGCATAGGGCTGGGGCAACCGGCAGCAAGCAACAACCAGCCGCGGCGAATAAATCCGATTGGCGGCGTAATCGGCGGCGGTGCGGGCACCGCGCCAACGGGCGGAGCCGGCTCCCGTCCGGGAGGCGGCCGTGGCATCGGAGCGGGACATAACATGCCTCCGTTCGGCGGCGGCCCTTTTGGCGGCACGACCGGAGTTGATACTAGAAACGGCATTTCCGGGCGCCCCGGACCCCTTACACAGCGGAGTGCCGGTGACGCACGGCATTGGGACCCAGACCATCCGTGGGATACAGATCAGGGAGTCCCCCCGGTCGTCCACCCCCCCAAGGAAGAGGGGCCAATCGATCCAGGCCCTGCTATCGGCTTTAACAGATGAGGCTCCGCGCAACCCTAGGCGCATTGTCGTTAAGTGCGTCTATGCTAGTGACGCCTTCCCCAAAGCCTGCCATCTGGAACTTAATTGCACAGAAGCCGCAGGGCGTAGATCGAATTCGGGCCGACCAATGGCACCTACGCTATCTGCGAGTTGATCAGGCGCACAAGATTACTCGCGGAGAGGGCATAACCGTCGCAGTACCAGACACTGGAGTGGACCCTCATCCCGATCTTCGCAACAACTTGCTAGCGGGGAAAGACTTCATCCTCGGCGGCGTCGGGAACGGCAGACAAGACCCTAACGGACACGGAACAGGAATGGCCGGACTTATTGCAGCGCACGGCCGGTCCGGAAGGATGGGAGCGCTTGGCATCGCGCCTCGCGCCCAGATTCTCCCGATCATGTCGTCATCTGCCAACAACCTCGGCGAGGCCGACAACTTGGCACTAGGGATAGAGTTTGCCGTTTCCAACGGCGCCGATGTCATCAGCATCTCAAGTGGAGGCGGCACCAACGCCCGCTTAACACAGGCAGTCAGAATGGCGCTTACATCCGACGTTGTAGTGGTTGCAGGCTCCGGCAACCTTCCCTTCGATCAGGCAGTTGCCTATCCAGCTAGAGAGCCTGGCGTCGTTGCCGTAGGTGGAATAGATAAAGCTGGACGCCATGCAGCAGTAGCTGTTGCCGGTCCAGAGATCGACGTTGTTGCTCCCGCTGTGGACATCTACAGCACAAGTATCGACGGCAAATATCGCAAAGGCACTGGCACGTCAAACTCGACGGCGATCGTTGCTGGAGCCGCTGCGCTGATCCGGTCCAAGTACCCGCACCTGCCGGCCTCGGAGGTGGCCCACAGGCTGACCGCCACCGCCATCGACAAGGGCCCACCGGGCCGGGACGACGAGTACGGGTACGGGGTCATCGACCTGGTGGCGGCGTTGACGGCGGACGTACCTCCGCTGGGTTTCGGGTCGGCGACGGCGGGCGCTCCGGCCCACACCACCTCGACTGCGACGGCGATCGCGGAGCCGGACGACGAGGGCGACGACGGCGCGACCGCGCGCGGCCTGGCCACCCTGGGCGTGATCGTCGCTGCCGGCGGGGCATGGGCACTGATCGCCCGCAGGCGTCGTCGGGGTGACGACCCGCCACCCCGCGTGAGCCGTTGAGCGGTAACGTCGGCGACGTGCCCGAATCCATGCCGCTCCGCCTCGTGCTCGCGTCGGCGAGCCCTGCCCGCCGCAAGATCCTCCAGGCCGCCGGGATCGAACCGGACGTCCTGGTCAGCGGCGTCGACGAGTCCCTGGTGGTCACCGAGCGGGCCGAGGATCTCTGCCTGGAACTGGCCCGCTTGAAGGCACAGGCGGTGCTGACCCGGCTGCGCCCCGCCGACGACCAGCGGACGCTGGTCATCGGGTGCGACTCGGTGCTGGCCTTCGACGGAGAGATCCTCGGCAAGCCGGCCGACGCGGCCGCCGCCACCCGGCGCTGGCAGCGGATGCGCGGGCGCAGTGGCGTGCTGCACAGCGGGCACTGCCTCATCGACATCGTGGCGGGCCGCAGGGCCGAGGCCGTCGCCTCCACCGTCGTGCACTTCGCCGACATCAGCGACGACGAGATCGCCACGTACGTGGGCACGGGCGAGCCGCTCGCGGTGGCCGGCGCCTTCACGATCGACGGGCTCGGCGGGCCGTTCGTGGAGCGGATCGAGGGCGATCCCAGCACCGTCATCGGGCTGTCGCTGCCGACGCTGCGCCGCCTCCTGTCCGAATTGGACCTGCGCCTCACGGATTTGTGGACAAAGGTCGCGCCCGGCAGTCAGTCGGTCGAACCGCTCGGCTAGCGTCCATTCATGACCACGAAGCCGATTCAGCTCACGACGGAACTGCACGCTTACCTGGTGGCGCACGGCTCGCCGCCGGACGAGATCATGCGGGACCTGGCCGAGGAGACCCTCGCGGCCCTGCCCCGCGACGCGCACATGCAGGTCGCGCCGGAGCAGGCCGCGTTCCTGACCCTCCTCACCAGGCTGCTCGGCGTGCGGCAGGCCGTCGAGGTGGGCACCTTCACCGGGCTGTCGTCGCTGGCCATCGCCCGAGGGCTGCCCGAGGGCGGTCGGCTGACCTGCTTCGACATCTCGGAGGAGTTCACGGGCATCGCGCGACGATACTGGGCCCGCGCCGGCGTGGACGACCGGATCGAGCTGCGCATCGGCCCGGCCGGCGACATGCTGCGCGAACTACCCCACGAGCGTCACCTGGACTTCGCGTTCATCGACGCCGACAAGACCGGCTACCCGATCTACTGGTCGGAGCTGGTGCCCCGGATGCGTCCCGGCGGGGTGATCGCCGTCGACAACGTGCTGCGCGGCGGCCGGGTGATCGCCCCGCAGGACGCCGACGACCGGGCGATCGCCGCGTTCAACGACGAGCTCCTCGCCGACGTCCGGGTCGACGCGGTGATGCTCCCGATCGCCGACGGCCTGACCCTCGCCCGAGTCCACTGACCCACTCCCGCAACTGCGATCTTGGTACGGAAAGACCCCTCCAGGGGCCGTTCCGTACCAAGATCTGCGGGGCGAAGCCCGGTCGGCAGGGAGGTGGGCCGGGTCAGGCTGCGGCGACCGGGGAGCGAGGAGCGGCGGGGTGCGGGCCCAGGGCCCGGCCCAGGCGCGCGGCGAGCAGCGCGGCCGCCGCGATGAACCCCGGCAGCAGCAGGAACGCCAGGTGCGGCCCCACCCCGTCGGCCACCCAGCCGAGCGCGACCGGCGCGATGCCGAAGCCCACGCCCATCGAGTACGACGCCCAGCCGGCCGCCCGGTCCGCGGCCGGCCCGGCGACGGCGAGCGCGATCGAGATGGCCAGCGGGTAGTGCAGGGCGTTGCCGAGGCCGAGCACCACGAGGCCGGTGACGGCGAGCCAGCCGACCGGGGCGACCCAGAACAGCGCGAAGCCGAGCAGCGACACGCCCAGCGCGGCCAGCAGCAGGGGCACCGGCCGGTACCGCAGGGCGAACCTGCCGCCGGCGAGCCGACCGACGAACATGCCGCAGACGATCGCGGCCACCGCGGCCGACGCCGCGCCGGCCGCCATGCCGGCGTGCGTGCGCAGCACGTCGGCGGTCCAGAGGGACAGGCACACCTCGATCGACCCGGTGACCGCCATGAGCACCCAGGCGATCCAGTACGCCGACGGGAGCCGCCGGCCGGCCCCGGCGGCAGCCGGCCGGGGCACGTCGGCGACGGGAACCGGCCGGGGCGCTTCGGCGGGGGTGCCGGCGTCGACCGGGTCGGCGGCCGGGGAGCCACCGGGAGCCGCGGCAGCGGGGGCGGCCTGCGGCAGGCGTACGCGAAAGGTCAGGGCGGCCAGCGCGACCAGCGTGATCAGGCCGACCTCGACGGCCATCGCCGGCCGCCAGCCCCACCCGGCGTCGACGCTGGCGCCGATGACCAGCGGGGCGAGGATGCCCATGCCGGCGCAGGCGGCGTTCGCCTCGGTCAGCGCGGCCGGCGCGGCGGTGCCGTGCCGGGCGGTGAGCACGACGGACACACCGCTGATCACCATCATGCCGAAGGCGGCGATCACCGCGACGGCGGTGATCGTGGCGGGCAGGGCCCGCAGGGCGCCGAGGGCGGCGACGCCGACCGCCACGCCGGCCAGCCCGACCCAGATGGCCCGGCCCCGGCCCACCCGGCGGGCGAGCGGCGCGAAGAGCGCCCCGCCGGCCAGCGCGCCGACGGCGATGCCGGTGCTGTGCAGGCCGGCGACGGCGGCGGAGGTGCCCTGCTCGTCGCGGAGCAGCGGCACGACCGGCCCGAATCCGTAGAGGAAGAAGCCCCACAACCCCAGCTGTGCGTAGGTCAGCCAGGTGGTCCGGTCACGGGTGAGGCGGGGCATCGGCCTCACGCTACAAGCGTGCGGCCGGTGCCCCGCCCCTGGTGAGAGGCAACTCTCCCCGCCGCCGGGCTTCCGCTCAGCGGACGGTGCGGGCGAACTGCCGGGCCGCCCAGACGACGCCGGCCGCGGCGAGCACCGCGATGATGGTCAGCCCCTGCCAGACCTTGTCGTCGCCGAGTTCGCCGGCGAAGAGGGCGCGGGTGCCGTCGACCGCCCAGGAGAACGGGTTCCAGTCGGCGATGCCCTGCAACCAGCCGGGGGCGAAGGTGAGCGGCAGCAGGATGCCGGAGAGCAGCAGCACGGGCTGCGCCACGGTGTTCATCAGCGGGGCCAGCGCGTCCTCGCTCTTGACCTTGAGCGCGACGCCGTAGGAGACGGCCGAGGTCATCAGCGCGATCAGGGCGAGCATGAGGTACGCCAGGAGCAGGTCGCCGATGAAGACGCGCAGGTCGAACAGGAGCGCGAGCAGGGTGATGATGACGGCCTGCACGATCAGCGACACCACGTCCCGCAGGGAGCGGCCGAGCAGCAGGGCGAGCCGGCTGACCGGGGTGACCCGGGAGCGTTCGATGACCCCGGCGCGCAGCTCGGCGATCAGGCCGAAGCCCTGGAACAGGCCGCCGAAGATGGCCAGCAGCACCAGCAGGCCGGGTACGAAGATCTTGTAGGCCTCCGCCTGGGTGGGCGCGTTCAGCGCCGGCTTGAGCAGCGGGGCGAAGAGCAGCAGGTACATCACCGGCTGGAAGACGCCGACGAAGACCCAGACGGGGTTGCGCAGCAGCAGCTGGAGCTGGCGCTGGAAGATCAGCCAAGTGTCACGGGCGAGTTTCACGGGTCTCTCCGGTCGGGTCAGGACTCGCGCAGCGAGCGGCCGGTCTTGGTGAGGAAGACGTCGTCGAGGCTGGGCCGGTGCAGTTCGATGGAGTTGAGCGCGAGGCCGGCGGTGTCGACGCGGCGCAGGATCTGCGGGATGGCGGTCGCCCCCTCGTCGACGTAGAGCCGCAGCCCGCCCTCCTCGACGGTCTCCAGCTTGTTGACGTAGGGCTCGCTGTCGAGCAGTTGTGCGGCCTGCGGGGTGGCCGCGGCGTCCAGGCCCACCAGCACCACGTCGCCGGAGATCTCGCGCTTCAGGTCCGCCGGGGTGCCTTCCGCGACCACCTCGCCGTGGTCCATGATCGCGATTCGGTCGCAGAGCGCGTCGGCCTCGTCCAGGTAGTGCGTGGTGATGAAGACGGTCATCCCGTCGGTGCGCAGCCGGCGGATCTCGTCCCACATGTGCGCGCGGCTCTGCGGATCGAGGCCGGTGGTCGGCTCGTCGAGGAAGACGATCCTCGGCTCGTGGATGATGCCGAGGGCGATCTCGACCCGCCGGCGCTGGCCGCCGGAGTAGGTCTTGCACTTGCGGTCGGCGTACTCGCTGAGCTGGAAGGCGTCGAGGGCGCGGCTGGCCCGCCGGTGCGCCTCGGCCTTGCCGATGCCGTACATCCGGGCGTGAAGGACCAGCTCCTCCCGGGCGGTGGACTCGTCCCAGGTGCTGCCGCCCTGGGCGACGTAGCCGATGCGGCGGCGCACCTCGGCCGGGTCCTTGCGCAGGTCGGCCCCGGCGATGCTGGCCTCGCCGCCGTCCGGCTCGATCAGCGTGGCCAGCATGCGCAGGGTGGTGGTCTTGCCCGCACCGTTGGGGCCGAGGAAACCGAAGATCTCCCCCTCGGCGACCTCCAGGTTGACGCCGCGCACCGCGTCGACGGTCTTCGTCTGGCGACCCTCGCGGGAGCGGAACGACTTCCGCAACCCCCTGGTCTCGATCATCTCTGCTCCTGGTCGTCCGGGCCGGTGCGACCGGCCACCTGTCTGTCCCTCGGAGACGACGCCGGACGGCATGCTCCCCCGTGGCGTCCCGGGCAGGCTAACGCGATATAGCTTCTTTGGTCAACGTTGATTATTCGCCGTCCGGCCGCCGGGGTGGCAGCCGCTCCTCCCAGCCCTCCCAACCCTCCGCCCGTTCCATCCCCTCGGGCAGGTACGACACCCCGGACTCGATGCGTTCCGCGATCCGCTCGCACCAGGAGATCTCCGCCTCCGAGCGGGCCGCCCAGAGCTCGAACATCCACCCGACGTGCACGGGCCTGGTGTCACGCATCCAGTCAGAACTCAACGAGGCACGCATCCACTCGACACCGGCGCGCAGCAGGTTCGCTCGGTTGCGCAGGGCCGCTGCCGCTTCCTCGCGCGGCATCGCGGGCAGGAACGAGAAGGCCGCCGCGAACGGGTCCGGCGGCTCGTGCAGCTGCCACCACAGGCCGCGCAGCAGCGTCTCGAACTCCTCCTCCCCCTTGCGCGTCACCTCGTACGTGGTGCGGGCCGGGCGGGCGCCCACCTGCTCGGTGGCCACCTCGCGCAGCAGCCCCTCCCGGGTCAGCTTGCGCAGGGCGTGGTAGATCGAACCGGGCTGCACGTTCGCCCACTTGTCGGCGTTCCAGCTGAGCAGCTCGCGGCGTACGTCGTAGCCGTGCACGGGCTGCATCCACCGCACCAGCCCGAGGATCATCATTCGCGTGGCAGACACCGGACGAGCGTAATAGGCAAATTTGACTAGGGCCCGGCGGAACAGTGCGGCATCCCACACTGAGCGATCGTTAGGGCTCTCAGGGTGGCCGATACACTCCCGGTCAGTAACCACCCGGGAGGAGCTGCCAAGGTGCGCAAGGTACTCATCGCCAACCGCGGCGAGATCGCCGTCCGCGTCATCCGCGCCTGCCGCGACGCCGGCCTGGGCAGCGTCGCCGTCTACGCGGACTCCGACCGGGACGCCCTGCACGCCAGCCTCGCCGACGAGGCGTACGCCCTCGGCGGGGACACCGCGACCGAAACGTACCTGCGCATCGACAAGCTGCTGGAGGTCGCCGCGAAGGCCGGGGCCGACGCGGTCCACCCCGGCTACGGCTTCCTCTCGGAGAACGCCGACTTCGCCCAGGCCGTCATCGACGCCGGGCTGACCTGGATCGGCCCCACCCCGCAGGCCATCCGCGACCTCGGCGACAAGGTGACCGCCCGGCACATCGCCCAGCGCGCCGGTGCCCCCCTGGTCCCCGGCACCCCCGACCCGGTCGGCGGCCCCGACGAGGTGCTCGCGTTCGCCGTCGACCACGGCCTGCCGGTCGCCATCAAGGCCGCCTTCGGCGGCGGCGGGCGCGGCCTGAAGGTGGCCCGCACGATGGAGGAGATCCCGCACCTGTTCGAGTCGGCCACCCGCGAGGCGGTCGCCGCGTTCGGCCGGGGCGAGTGCTTCGTCGAGCGCTACCTCGACAAGCCCCGCCACGTCGAGGCGCAGGTGCTGGCCGACCAGCACGGCAACGTGATCGTGGTCGGCACCCGGGACTGCTCGCTGCAGCGCCGGCACCAGAAGCTGGTCGAGGAGGCCCCCGCGCCGTTCCTCACCGACGCGCAGCGCGCCCAGATCCACGACAGCGCCAAGGCGATCTGCCGGGAGGCCGGCTACCACGGCGCCGGCACGGTCGAATACCTCGTCGGCGCCGACGGCACCATCTCCTTCCTGGAGGTCAACACCCGCCTCCAGGTCGAGCACCCGGTCACCGAGGAGACCGCCGGCATCGACCTGGTCCGCGAGCAGTTCCGCATCGCCGACGGCGAGAAGCTGCGCTTCACCGAGGACCCGACGCCCCGTGGGCACGCCATCGAGTTCCGGATCAACGGCGAGGACCCGGGCCGCAACTTCCTGCCCGCCCCCGGCACGGTCACCGCGCTGCGGCTGCCCACCGGCCCCGGCGTGCGGGTGGACACCGGCATCTCGGCCGGCGACGTGATCGGCGGCAACTTCGACTCGCTGCTGGCCAAGGTCATCGTCACGGGCGAGACCCGTACCGAGGCGCTGGAGCGGGCCCGCCGGGCGCTCGACGAGATGGTCGTCGAGGGCATGGCCACCGCGCTGCCGTTCCACCGGCTGGTCATCCGGGACGAGGCGTTCACCGCCGAGCCGTTCACCGTGCACACCCGGTGGATCGAGACCGAGTTCGACAACACCGTCCCGCCGTTCACGGCCGCCGCCGGCGCCGCCGAGGAACCGGCCGGGCGCGAGACCGTCGTGGTCGAGGTGGGCGGCAAGCGGCTCGAGGTGGTCCTGCCCGCCGGCCTCGGCGGGGGTACGACCAGCGCCGCGCCCGCCGCCCGCAAGCCGGCCCGCCGGGGCGGCGGAGCCAAGGCCGGCGCCGCCGTCAGCGGCGACGCGCTCACCTCGCCGATGCAGGGCACCATCGTCAAGATCGCCGTCGCCGACGGGGACACCGTCGCCGAGGGCGACCTGGTCGTGGTGCTGGAGGCGATGAAGATGGAGCAGCCGCTGCACGCCCACCGGGCCGGCACGGTCAGCGGCCTCGCCGCCGATGTCGGCGCGGTGATCAGCGCCGGCGCGGTCATCTGCACCATCGCCTGAGTGTGTGGGGAGGGCCCACCACCGTTCCGGCGGCGGAGGGGGCCTTCCCACCCACCGGCGCGCGACCGCGCCGGGCGGCGGCCGGTGCCCGCGGTCAGCGCAGTTCGGTGCGGGCGACCGCCCGGACGGCGGCGGTCAGCGCGTCCAGGGTGGTGGAGTCCACCCGCCAGTGCTGCCAGTACAACGGGCGGTCCAGGTGACGCCCGGCGCCGAGGTCGACGCAGCGGCCCGCCGCGATGTCGGCGCGGGCGATCCGCTCCGGCACCATCCCCCACCCCAGGCCCAGCCGCACCGCCTCGTTGAAGCCGTCGAAGGACGGCACGTAATGCACCGGCGGGTCGATCCGGCGCCGCGTGACGGTGCGGGCGAACCTGTGCTGGAGCTGGTCCTTGCGGTCGAACGCCATCATCGGCGCCGCCGCGAGGGCGGCCTCGGTGAGGCCGTCGGGGAAGTGCCGGGCCGCGAACCCGGTCCGGGCGAGCGCGACGTACCGCATCGCCCCCAGCCGTTCCACCCGGCACCCCTGGACGGCCTCGCGCTGCGCGGTCACCGCCGCCATCGCCGTGCCGTCGCGGATCAGCTCCGCCGTGTGGTCCTCGTCGTCCCGGCGGACGTCGAACAGGAGCGCCAGCTCGGCGGGAAGCCGCGCCAGCGCGCCGACGAACCAGGTGCCGAGCGAGTCACCGTTCGCCACGACGGTCACCCGGGTGGGGGCGGCGCCGCCCGTCGTCGGAGGGCGGGCGGCGTCCAGCGCCTCCCGCTCCAGCAGGGCCACCTGCCCGGCCAGCCGCAGCAGCGGCCGGCCCGCGTCGGTGGCCTGGCACGGCTTCGTCCGGCGGACCAGCACCTGCCCGACGGCCTGCTCCAACGCCTTCATCCGCTGGCTGACGGCCGACGGGGTGACGTGCAGGGCGTGCGCGGCCGCCTCGAAGCTGCCCTCGCGGACCACCGCGGCGAACGTCCGGAGCTGCGTGGTGTCCAGCATGATGAAGCTCAGCTTATCCGGCATGAGAATCCTTAGCTGGGCTGCATCGGCGGCGACCCGTAGCGTCGGCTCGTGCCCGAGATCCTCAGCAGCTCCGTGGCCGGTTCCGCCGCCGCCGGCTTCTCCCTCGCCATCGCGCTGATCGCCGCCATCGGCGCGCAGAACGCCTTCGTCCTGCGGCAGGGCCTGCGCCGCGAGCACGTGCTGCCCGTGGTCGCCGTCTGCGCCGCCTCCGACGCGCTGCTCATCTCGGTCGGCATCGCCGGCATGGGCACCGCCACGGCGGAGCACCCCACCGCCCTGGCCGCCGTCCGCTGGCTGGGGGCCGCGTTCCTGCTCGGGTACGCCGTGCTGGCCGCCCGCCGCGCGCTGCGCCCCGACGGCCTCTCCCCCGCCGACCGGCCGCCGGCCACCCTCGGGGCGACGCTGCTGGCCTGCCTCGCCTTCACCTATCTCAACCCGCACGTGTACCTCGACACGGTGCTCCTGCTCGGCGGGGTGGCACGCCAGCACCCGCACCACTGGGTCTTCGGCGCGGGCGCGGCGCTCGCGAGCGTGGTGTGGTTCACCGCCATCGGCGCCGCCGCCCACCGGCTCGCGCCCGTGCTTGCCCGCCCGGCGGCCTGGCGGGTGCTCGACGGCCTGGTCGCCATCGTGATGACCGCCACGGCGGCGGGGCTGGCGCTGGGCTGACCGCCGTCCCGCCCGGTCCTGCGAGGGGCCGCCGCCGCGCCGCCGCGGTCAGGGGGTGTTTTCCGCGACCACCACGGGTGCGGGGCCCGACCGGCGGGAATGATGGCGGGGTGCGGTTCCTACACGGCGCGGCTCCCGCGCACGACCTGACCTACAACGACGTCTTCATGGCCCCGGCCCGGTCCGAGGTGGGCTCACGGCTCGACGTCGACCTGGCCACCGGCGACGGCACCGGCACCACCATCCCGCTCGTCGTGTCCAACATGACCGCGGTGTCCGGTCGCCGGATGGCCGAGACAGTCGCCCGGCGCGGCGCGATCGCGGTCATCCCGCAGGACATCCCGATCGAGGTGGTGGCGAACGTCGTCGCCTGGGTCAAGCGGCGGCACCTGGTGCACGACACCGCGATCACGCTGGGCCCGACCGACACGGTCGGCGACGCCATCCATCTGCTGCCGAAGCGGTCGCACGGCGCCGTCGTGGTGATCGACGAGGAGAGCCGGCCGCTGGGCGTGGTGACCGAGGCGGACACCGTGGGCGTGGACCGCTTCGCCCAGCTCCGGCACGTCATGTCCACCGAGCTGCACACGGTGCCGGCGGACGCCGACCCGCGTACCGGCTTCGACCGGCTCTCGGCCGGCCGGCGCCGGCTCGCCCCGGTGGTGGACGCCGAGGGCCGCCTCGTCGGGGTGCTGACCCGGCAGGGCGCGCTGCGGGCGACCCTCTACCGGCCGGCCGTCGACGACCGGGGCCGGCTGCGCATCGCCGCCGCCGTGGGCATCAACGGCGACGTGACCGGCAAGGCGCGCGCCCTGCTGGAGGCCGGGGTGGACACGCTGGTCGTGGACACCGCGCACGGCCACCAGGAACGGATGATCACCGCCCTGCGGGCGGTCCGCGCGCTGGACCCCGGCGTCCCGGTCGCGGCCGGCAACGTGGTGACCGCCGAGGGCGTACGCGACCTGGTGGAGGCGGGCGCCGACATCGTCAAGGTGGGCGTCGGCCCCGGCGCGATGTGCACGACCCGGATGATGACCGGGGTGGGCCGGCCGCAGTTCTCCGCCGTGCTCGACTGCGCGGCGGCGGCCCGGCAGCTCGGCCGGCACGTCTGGGCCGACGGCGGCGTACGCCACCCGCGCGACGTGGCGCTGGCGCTGGCCGCCGGCGCGTCGAACGTGATGATCGGCTCCTGGTTCGCGGGCACGTACGAGTCCCCCGGCGACCTCTACACCGACGCCGACGGCCGCCGCTACAAGGAGAGCTTCGGCATGGCCTCGGCGCGGGCGGTCAGCGCGCGCACGGCCGACGACAGCGCGTACGACCGGGCCCGCAAGGCGGTCTTCGAGGAGGGCATCTCCTCGGCGCGGATGTACCTGGACCCGGCCCGGCCGGGCGTGGAGGACCTAATCGACGAGATCATCGCCGGGGTACGCAGCGCCTTCACCTACGCCGGCGCGCGGGACCTGGCGGAGTTCCACGAGCGGGCCGTGGTCGGCGTGCAGAGCACGGCCGGCTACACCGAGGGTATGCCGCTGCCCACGAGCTGGTGAGGCTCCCGTCGTCGGCGGGCGGACCACCGGTTCGCCCGCCGACGCCCGTCCCGGCCCGGGCGCAGGTTCGCAGCCCCACCGGCGCGCGTCACAGCCCGGTCCGGCAGGCCTCGCGGCCCGCCCGCGTCCATGGCTGCCGGGCGGCCGACGATGGCTCGCGGCCCCGTCTGCCCCCTGGTCCGTGGCTGCCGGCGCCCGACGGCTTCGCGGCCCCGTCGGCGTCCGTCAGGGCTCCGGGAAGAGGCGGTGGATGACCGCGCGGGCCGCCGCCCGGGGGTCGTTGCCGACGCGCTCCGGCAGCGCGCCGGCGAGCCAGAGCGTGGCGAAGCCGTGCACGATCGACCACGCGGCCAGGGCGTCACCCTGCGGGTCCTCCGCCGTCGGCCGCGCCTCGGGCAGCCCGGCGACGCCGGCGCGCAGCGCGTCGCCGGCCCGCTCGCGGGCCGCAACCACCTCCTCGGCGTCGGTGCGGTAGAGGTCCGGCCGGAACATCACCTCGAAGTGCGCCCGGTGGCTGACGGCGAAGTCGACGTACGCGACGCCGCCGTCCAGCAGGTCGCCCGCGTCGCGCAGCGCCTTCGCGAGCAGGTCGAAGCCCTCCGTGGCGAGGGCGGTGAGCAGGCCGGCCTTGTCGCCGAAGTGGTGCGCCGGAGCGGCATGCGACACGCCCGCCCGACGGGCCAGGTCCCGCAGGCTCAGCGCCGCCGGGCCGGACTCCTCGATCACCTGCACCGCCGCGGCAAGCAGGGTGCGACGCAGGTCGCCGTGGTGGTAGCCGCGCGTTCCGGTCATGCCGCGATCCTATCTTGCCATTGACAAGATGGCACCCTGGGGCACTCTCGCCGGCGACAGGTGCGCCGCGCCCGCCGCCGTCACAAATTCGTTTGGGCCCTGACGATCAGGGGGCTAATGTGACTCCCATGGAACTGATCCAGCTACGGGACGTGCCCCTCGGGCGCCTGCTCGTGGTCGCCGGGCACGTCGCCAGGCAGCGGTGGAACCGTTACCTCGCCGAGGAACACGGGCTCACCCAGGCCGGAACGGCGACCCTGATGACCCTCGCCGAGCACGGCGAGCTGCCGCACCGCACCGTGGCCGAGCGGTGCTTCGTCCGCCCGGCCACCCTGACCGGCATCGTCGACACCCTCGAACGCGACGGCCTGGTCGAACGCCAGCGCGACGAGACCGACCGGCGCAGCGTCAAGCTCGTCCTCAGCCCGGCCGGCCGGGCACGGGTCGACGCGCTCAACGCCGTGATCCGCTCCGGCACCCCCCTGACCTCGGTCGACGCCGACCCGGCCAAGGCGGCGGTGATCCGCCAGTTCCTCCTGGAGGTCATCGGCAACGCCGACCCCGGCACGACGGGTGAGGTGCCGGGATGCTGATCCGACTGCTGCGCACCCACCTGCGGCCGTACCACCGCCCGCTGGCGGCGGTGGTGCTGCTCCAGTTCGTCGGCACCATGGCGTCGCTCTACCTGCCCAGCCTCAACGCCGACATCATCGACCTGGGCGTGGCCCGGGGCGACACCGGCTACATCGTCCGCACCGGCGGCTGGATGCTCGCGGTCAGCCTGGTGCAGATCGTCTGCTCGGTCGCCGCCGTCTACCTCGGCGCGCGCACCGCGATGGGCTTCGGCCGGGACGTACGGGCCGCGGTGTTCGGGCACGTCAACCGCTTCTCCGCCCGCGAGGTGGCCCGCTTCGGCGCGCCCTCGCTGATCACCCGCAACACCAACGACGTCCAGCAGGTGCAGATGCTCGTGCTGATGAGCTGCACCATGCTGGTCGCCGCGCCGATCATGAGCGTCGGCGGCGTGGTGATGGCGCTGCGCGAGGACCTCGGGCTCTCCTGGCTGATGCTGGTCAGCGTGCCCGCGCTGGCCGTCGCGCTGTGGCTGGTCATCCGGCGGATGGTGCCGGGCTTCCGCCTCATGCAGACCCGCATCGACACGGTCAACCGGGTGCTGCGCGAGCAGATCACCGGCATCCGGGTGGTCCGGGCGTTCGTCCGGGAGCCGTACGAGACGGAGCGCTTCGCCACCGCGAACGCCGACCTGACCGCGACGGCCCTGCGCACCGGCCGGCTGATGGCGTTGATCTTCCCCGTGGTGATGCTGGTGCTCAACGTCTCCAGCGTCGCGGTGCTCTGGTTCGGCGCCCAGCGGGTCGACGCGGGGGCGATCCAGGTCGGCGCGCTCACCGCGTTCCTGCAATACCTGATGCAGATCCTGATGGCCGTCATGATGGCCACCTTCATGCTGATGATGGTGCCGCGGGCGGCGGTCTGCGCGGAGCGGATCGTCGAGGTGCTGGACACCGACTCCTCCGTGGTGCCGGCGCCCCGCCCGGTGACCGAGGTGTCGGCGCACGCCGAGCTGGAGCTGCGCGGCGTGGGCTTCCAGTACCCGGGGGCGGCCGCGCCGGTGCTGCGGGACGTGTCGTTCCGGGTGACGCCCGGGACGACCACGGCGATCATCGGCAGCACCGGGGCCGGCAAGACCACCCTGCTGTCGCTCGTCCCCCGGCTGGTCGACGTGACCGCCGGCGCGGTGCTGGTCGACGGCGTCGACGTACGCGACCTGGCGCCGGACGAGCTGTGGCGCCGGATCGGGCTGGTGCCGCAGAAGCCCTACCTGTTCACCGGGACGGTGGCGAGCAACCTGCGCTACGGCAACCCGGACGCGACCGACGACGACCTGTGGGCCGCGCTGGAGATCGCCCAGGCGCGCGACTTCGTCGAGGCGATGCCGGAAGGGCTGGCGTCACCGATCGCGCAGGGCGGCACGAACGTCTCCGGCGGCCAGCGGCAACGGCTGGCGATCGCCCGGGCCCTGGTGCGCCGGCCGGAGATCTACCTCTTCGACGACTCGTTCTCCGCGCTCGACCTCGGCACCGACGCGCGGCTGCGGGCGGCCCTGCGCCCCGTCACGGCGGACGCCGCCGTGGTGATCGTGGCGCAGCGGGTCTCCACCATCGTCGGTGCCGACCAGATCATCGTGCTGGAGAACGGGGGCGTGGTCGGGATGGGCCGACACGACGAACTGCTGGACACCTGCCCGACGTACGCCGAGATCGTGGCGTCCCAGAACACGGCGGGGGTGCCCGCGTGAGCACGCGAACCGGCGGTGTGGCGCCGCGAGTGGCCGCCGAGCGGAGCGAGGTGGCCGCGTGAGCGCCGTACCGCAGCAGAAGCCGGCGGCCGAGCCGCCGACGCCGAGGCGGCTGCCGCCCGGCGGGCAGCGCGGCGGCCCCCCTTGGGGTGGCGCCGGGATGCCGGCGGAGCGGTCGATGAACTTCGGGCCGTCGGCCCGGCGGCTGCTGCGCCGGCTGCGGCCGGACCGCCTCCAACTCGTCGCCGTGGTCGCGCTGGCGGTGGTCAGCGTCGGGCTGAGCGTGGTGGGGCCGAAGGTCCTCGGCTGGGCCACCGACCTGATCTTCACCGGGGTCATCGGCCGGCAGTTGCCGGCGGGCACCACCGCCGACCAGGCGGTGGCCGCCGCACGGGCGGCCGGCAACGACAACTTCGCCGACATGCTCGCGCGGATGGACGTGGTGCCCGGCGTGGGCGTCGACTTCGCCGCCCTGGCGCGGGTGCTGCTGCTGGCGCTCGGTCTCTACCTGGCGGCCAGCCTGCTGATGTGGTGGCAGGGCTGGCTGCTCAACGGCGTGGTGCAGCGCACCGTGCTGCGGCTGCGCGCGGACGTGGAGGACAAGCTCAACCGGCTGCCGCTGCCCTACTTCGACCGGCAGCCCCGCGGCGAGCTGCTCAGCCGGGTCACCAACGACATCGACAACATCTCGACGAGCCTCCAGCAGACGCTGAGCCAGCTGCTCACCTCGCTGCTCACCGTCGTCGGCGTGCTGGCCATGATGTTCTGGATCTCGCCGCTGCTGGCCCTGGTGGCGCTGGTCGCGGTGCCGGTGTCGGTGGTCGTCACCGGCGCGATCGCCAAGCGCTCCCAGCGGCAGTTCATCGCCCAGTGGACGCACACCGGCGAGCTGAACGGCCAGATCGAGGAGGCGTTCACCGGCCACGAGCTGGTGAAGGTCTTCGGCCGGCAGCGCGAGGTCGAGGCCGCCTTCACCGCCAAGAACGAGGAGCTGTTCCGGGCCAGCTTCGGCGCCCAGTTCGTCTCCGGGATCATCATGCCGGCGATGATGTTCGTCGGGAACCTCAGCTACGTCGCGATCGCCGTCGTCGGCGGCCTGCGGGTGGCGTCGGGCTCGATGAGCCTCGGCGACGTGCAGGCGTTCATCCAGTACTCCCGGCAGTTCACCCAGCCGCTCACCCAGGTGGCCTCGATGGCCAACCTGCTCCAGTCCGGGGTGGCCTCGGCCGAGCGGGTCTTCGCGGTGCTCGACGCCGAGGAGCAGAGCCCGGACCCGGCCCGGCCGGCCCGGGTACGCGACCCGCGCGGCCGGGTCGAGTTCGAGCACGTCTCATTCCGGTACGCCCCGGACAAGCCGCTGATCGAGGACCTGTCCCTGGTGGCCGAGCCCGGGCACACCGTGGCCATCGTCGGGCCGACCGGGGCCGGCAAGACCACCCTGGTCAACCTCGTCATGCGCTTCTACGAGCTGGACGCCGGGCGGATCACGCTGGACGGCGTGGACGTCACGACCATGCGCCGCGACGACCTGCGCGGCCGGGTCGGCATGGTCCTCCAGGACACCTGGCTCTTCGGCGGCACCATCCGCGACAACATCGCCTACGGCCGGCCGGGCGCGACGGAGGAGGAGATCCGGGCCGCGGCCCGGGCGACGTTCGTGGACCGGTTCGTGCGCAGCCTGCCCGACGGCTACGACACGGTCATCGACGAGGAGGCCAGCAACGTCAGCGCCGGCGAGAAGCAGCTCATCACCATCGCGCGGGCGTTCCTCGCCGAGCCGTCGCTGCTGATCCTGGACGAGGCGACCAGCTCGGTGGACACCCGCACCGAGGTGCTGCTCCAGCGGGCGATGGCCGCCCTGCGCTCGGACCGCACCAGCTTCGTCATCGCGCACCGCCTCTCCACCATCCGCGACGCCGACCTGATCCTGATGATGGAGGACGGCCGGATCGTGGAGCAGGGCACGCACGACGAGCTGCTCGCCGCCGGCGGCGCGTACCACCGGCTGTACCGGTCGCAGTTCACCCAGCCGGTGACGGAGGAGGACCCGGTCGCCGTGGAGGCGGGCGTCGCGGGGTGACCGCCCGGCGGCCACCCGTGCCGACGGCGCGGGTGGCTCGGGGCGGGCCGGGGCACGTCCCGGCCCGCCCCGACCGGTCGACCCCCGGGACGCCGGCCGCGACCGGTCAGCCCCGGGGCGCCCGCCGCGACCGGTCAGCCCCGGGGCGCCCGCCGCGACCGGTCAGCCCCGGGGCGCCGGCCCGACCGGTCGGCCGCCGTGCGCGCGGGCCGCGTCGGCGATCAGGCGGAGGGCCTGCGGGGTCGGCATCGGATCGAGGGCGCGCCCGCCGCGCAGCCGGAGGGAGACCCGCCCCTCGGCCGCCTCCCTGGCCCCGACGACCCCGACGTACGGCACCCGGCGGCGTGCCGCGTCGCGGACCCGGGAGCCGAGGGAGCCGCCCGAGTCGACCTCGGCCCGCAGCCCCGAGGCCAGCGCGTCCCGGGCGAGCCGGGCCGCCGCGCCCGCCTGCTCGTCGCCGACGGGCAGCACCACGAGCTGCACCGGGGCGTACCAGGCGGGGAAGGCGCCCTCGTGCACCTCGATCAGGTACGCGAACAGCCGCTCCATGCTGCCGACGAGGCTGCGGTGCACCATCACCGGCCGACGCCGCGCCCCGCCCGCGTCGGTGTACGACAGGTCGAACCGCTCCGGCTTGTCGAAGTCGAGCTGGACGGTGGAGAGGGTGAACTCCCGCCCGGCGGCGTCACGCACCTGGATGTCGATCTTCGGCCCGTAGAACGCGGCCTCCCCCGGCGCCTCGGTGAACTCCACCCCGTCGAGCGCGGCGCGCAGCAGCTCCTCGGCCCGCGCCCACCCGGCGTCGTCCCCGACGTACTTCTGGCCCGGCCCGCGCAGCGACAACCGGAACCCGGCCGGCCGTACGCCGAGCGCGGCGTGCGCCTCGCGGATCAGCCGGAGGATCTCCCCGACCTCCTCGCCCACCTGCTCCAGGGCGCAGAAGTTGTGCGCGTCGTTGAGCGAGATGGCCCGCACCCGGGACAGCCCGCCGAGCACCCCCGAGCGCTCGGCCCGGTACATGCCGCCCAGCTCGGCGATCCGCAGCGGCAGCTCCCGGTAGGAGCGACCCCGGGCCCGGTAGACGAGGGCGTGGTGCGGGCAGAGCGCCGGCCGCAGCAGGAACTCGTCGTTGGCGGAGAGGCGCATCGGCGGGAACATGTCCTCGGCGAAGTAGCCGAGGTGGCCGGAGCGCTCGAAGAGTTCCCGCCGGCCCAGCGGCGGGGTGTACACGTGCTGGTAGCCGGCCCGGCGCTCCAGGTCGCGGACGTACTCCTCGACGGCGTGCCGGGCGGCGGCGCCAGCCGGCAGCCAGAGCGGCAGCCCGGCGCCCGCGAGGGGGTCGGAGTCGAACAGGTCCAGCTCCCGGCCGAGCCTGCGGTGGTCGATCATGTCGCGCTCCTTGATCGGGTACGACCCGGAGGCGAACCGGTCACCGGACGCCACGAGGCCCCGGGGCGGATCGCCCCGGGGCCTCGTCGACGGTCAGGTCAGTACGGCGCGCCGGGGTCTCCCGGCGTCGTGGTGGATACCGCACTGCGCATACGGCGACGCTACGTCCCCGCCGCAGGGGTCGCAGCTGTTTTTCCGGCGGCCCCGGCACCCGGTCGGCGCGGGTGAGCCGCGCCCCGGCGATTCGGTCGGCGTCGGATCGCGCGACGGCCCGGCACGCCGGGTGGCGTGCCGGGCCGGGTGGCGTGCCGGGCCGGGTGGCGTGCCGGGTCAGCGGCGGGCGCGGAACGCCTTGACCACGCTGTCGACGAGGTCCCAGAGCACGACCAGCGCGGTGCCGGCGACCACGATGGTGGCGACGGTGTCGAGGTTGTCGCCCTCGCCGAGCCACTGGAAGCGGTCCACCAGGTCGGGGTTGAGCAGCCGGTCGGTCGACATCAGCCAGACGACCGGCACCGCGAACGCCAGGTCGAGCACCGCGTTGACCGCGACCAGCGGCCAGGTCCACCGGCCCGCCCGGTACTTGGCGATCTCCAGGCCCACGGTGGCGACCAGGACGGCGATCAGGAACGGCAGCCAGAAGCTCCACAGCGCGGGGTCGAGGGCCGGCAGGTTCCCGTCGCCGTCGGCGGGCACGAACGACCGGAAGTGCTGCAACGGCAGGTAGGCGATGAAGAGCGCCAGGAAGCCGATCGAGGCGGCGGTGTCGGTCAGCGTGATCTGCCGCTCGGCCGGGCTCTCCGGGAGCTGGTCGACGCTCCACTCGGGCAGGTGCAGGGGCGTCCTGGTGCGCTCCAGCACCGCGAACACCAGGGTGACCCAGAAGGTGATCTGGATGGCCACCGTGAGGGCGGTGGCCACGCCCTCCCCGACGGCTGCGCCGGCGTCGTCGCCGTCGGTGGCCGCCAGCAGGCCGACCAGCACGCCGACCGTCGCCGGCACGAAGCTGAGCAGCAGCTTCAACAGCCGCTCCCAGGCGAGGTAGTAGGTCGGGCCGATGAGCTGCAACCGGCGGTCGGCGTAGCGGGCGGCGAGCTTCGCCGGGTCACCCAGCTCGGTGAGCACCTCGCGCTCGGCGACGGCGGCGTCCTGCCCGCCCGCCGTGCGGCCCTCGACCATGTCGGCGATCGAGGCGCGCAGCTCGGTGGCGATCTCCTCGCGGCGCGCGACCGGCACCGAGCGCAGTGTCGCGGCAAGATAGCGGTCGGTCAGGGTGGTCATCGGTCGGCTCCTTCGATCAGCCTGGTCAAAGAGGTGTGCACGGCGGTCAGGTCGGCGAGGAGGCGGTCCAGCACCGCCTCGCCGTCGTCGCTGGTCCGGTAGAACTTGCGGGGCCGGCTCTCCTCGGTGTTCCACTCGCTGGTCAGCAGCCCCTGCTCCTCCAGCCGCCGCAGCAGCGGATAGAGCGTGTTGGCGTCGACCGGGAAGCCGTGGTCGGAGAGGCGTTGCAGCAGCGCGTAGCCGTAGTCGGGGCGGCGCAGGGCGACGAGGCTCGCCACCACCACGGTGCCCCGACGCAACTCCTGGAGGTGCGTCCGCAGGATCTCATCGCTCACCATGCGTCACACCATACTGTGCGACGCACACCATTGTCCATCCGACAACAACGTGCCGTTCGACATGGTTGTGTCAGAGGAAGAACAGGCGTGATCGGCGGGAGCGGTGAAGCGCCACGAAGCCGTCGACGGCGGGCGGACGCGAGAGGTGTTCTCCCGACCGGACCGGAACCCGTTCCACGGGTTGTCGGGGTCGGTGAAGATGGGCCGCCGGCACGGGACCTGCCGGCGGCCCGCAGCGGCCCGACCATCGAAAACGGGGGATCCGACGGTCGCGGGGCCGCGCGCAGACAACGGTACGCCGGGCGGCCGCGATCCGCCGCCCCCTGACGGCGTGCGGAGCATCCGGCGCGTTCACCGCCGTCGGGCACGCCGGCCCACGGCGCCGGCCGCGCCGTCACCTGTGCGGCGGTTCGCTCGTTGTGTCCGGTGGCCCTGCCGTGTCGGTGGTCACCACGAACGAGGGCCGTGCGCGGTGACGCCGGACACGCCGTCAGGCTCGGTACACCGATCGGTCCGTCCGGCGAGGTGGCAGTGGTGCCCGAACTACTCACTGAGGTCGCGTCGCCCACCTGGGCGTACCTCGCGCTGCTCGGGCTGCTCGTCGCCGACGCCTTCGTCCCGGTCATCCCGACCCAGGTCATCATGATCACCGGCGGCGCCCTGACCGTGTACGGAGGGCTGGACCTGCCGGTGACCATCGCGGTGGGCGCGCTCGGCGTCTTCGCCGGGGACCTCGCCTGCTACCTGCTCGGGCGGGGCGCGCCGGACCGCCGGCCGGCACCCGACGCCGCCCGGGGCCGGGCCCGACGGGTCGCCGGCCGGGTCACCCGTGGACTGCGCCGGCCGGGTCCCCTCGTGATCCTGCTCTGCCGCTTCGTGCCGGGCGGCCGGATGGCCGCGTGCTTCTCCGCCGGCCGCAGCCGCTACCCGTACCGCCTGTTCCTGCTCTACGAGGGCCTGGCGGCGGCGGGCTGGGCGACCTACGGCGGGCTGGTCGGGCACCTGGGCGGGACGGCGCTGACCGAGTCGGCGTGGCGGCTGGCGGTGATCGCGGCCGTCGCGGCGGCCGGTTTCGGCGCGGCGGGATGGGCCATGACCGTCCTCGGCGCCCGGCGGGCCGCCACACCGGATCCGGCGGTGCCGGTCGTCGTCCCGGCGCGGGCGGACGGGGGCGTCGACGCCGCCTAGGGGTGGTCCCCGGGGCCGAACTCCGTGGACCGCCCGGATCCGTCTGGGGTGGCCCGCGCGACAGGCTGAGGCATGCCTGGAACCCGGAACAGTGGACTGCTGGCCCTCGGCGGGATCGCCGTGGCGGCGCTGCTCGCCGTGATCGGCCACGTCGAGGTGAACGAGGACCTGAACCCCTGGGCACTGACCGTCAGCGACTACGCCGTGTCCGACCGCGGGGGCGTGATCGACGTGGCCATGGTGATGCTCGCCGTCGCCACCGCCGTGCTCCTGCCCGCCCTGCGGCGCACCCACCGGCCCCCGGTCGGCCGCCCCGGGCGGGCCGCCGAACTGCTCCTGGCCGCCTGGATCGGCGGACTGCTGCTGGCCGCCGTCGTGCCGACGAACGAGCCCGGCCTGCCCATGGACACCGCCGCCTACGTCCACCGGTACGCCTCGGTGGTCGCCTTCCTGGCGCTGCCGTTCGCCGGCTGGCTGCTCGCGGCCCGGCTGCCCGTCGGCGCCCGCGCGGTGCGCGGGCTCGTCCTGGCCAGCCTGGTCCTCGCCGCGGCGATGGTCTGGTCGGCCTACCCGGGCGACCGGCTGCTGATCGGCCTGGTCGAGCGGCTGCTCATCGTCGTCGAGGTGGCGGTGCTCGCCGTCGTCGCGGTCGCCCTGCTGCGCCGCCGCGCCGGGCGGGAGGTGGCGCCCGACCCGGCCCGCCGGGCGGGCCGGAACGCCCTCCGCCCGCCCACGGCCGGCGCGGCGGGGGCGGTCACTCCAACTCGTGGAGCATGAGCTGACGGGCCGCCTCGGTGATCGAGCCGGAGAGGCTCGGGTAGATCGTGATCGTCTGGGCCAGCTCGTTGACCGTGAGGTTGTTCTCCACCGCCATGGTGATCGGCAGGATCAGCTCGCTCGCCTTCGGCGCCACCACGACGCCGCCGATCACCTGGCCGCTGGCCGGGCGGCAGAAGAGCTTGACGAAGCCGTCGGCGAGGTCGTCCATCTTGGCGCGGGCGTTGCCGTCCAGCGGCAGCATGACCTGCCGGGCCGGCACCTTGCCCGCGTCGACCTCGTCCTGCGAGACGCCGACGGTGGCCAGCTCCGGGTCGGTGAAGACGTTCGCCGCGACGGTACGCAGCCGCAGCGGCCGGACCGCCTCGCCGAGCGCGTGCCACATCGCGATCCGGCCCTGCATGGCGGCGACGCTGGCCAGCGGCAGCACCCCGGTGCAGTCGCCGGCGGCGTAGATGCCGGGCACGTTGGTGCGGGAGACCCGGTCGACGGTGACGTAGCCGCCCCGGGCCAGCGCGACGCCGTACTCGGCCAGGCCCAGGTCGGCGGTGTTGGGGATCGAGCCGACCGCGATGAGCGCGTGCGAACCGGACACCTTCCGGCCGTCGGAGAGCTCGACCTCCACCCCGTCGGGCGTACGCCGGACCGCGTCCGCCCGGGAGTTGTTCAGGATGCTCATGCCCCGGTTGCGGAACACCCGCTCGATGGCCATCGCCGCGTCGGCGTCCTCGTGCGGCATCACCCGGTCGCGGCTGGAGACCAGGGTCACCTGGACGCCCATCGCGAGGTAGGCGCTGGCGAACTCGGCGCCGGTGACGCCGGAGCCGACCACGACCAGGTGCTCGGGCAGCTCCGGCAGGTCGTACACCTGACGCCAGGTCAGGATGCGCTCGCCGTCCGGCACGGCGGTGGGCAGCTGACGCGGGGTGGCGCCGGTGGCGACCAGGACCGTCGACGCGTCGATCGTGTGCTCGCCGCCGCCGTCGGCCGGGGTGACGATCACCCGGTGGGTGTGGCCGAGCGTGTCCTCCCCGAGCCGGGCGGTGCCCGCGACGAACGTCACGCCGGCCTTGACCAGCTTCGCGTGGATGTCGGCCGACTGGGCCAGCGCGAGGCGCTTGACCCGCTCGTGCACCGCCCGGGCGTCGACGGTGACCGCCTCCAGCCCGTCGGAGTGCACCCCGAACTCCTCCGTGTCCCGGTAGCCGGTCACCACCTCGGAGCTGGCGATGAACGTCTTCGACGGCACGCAGTCGGACAGCACGCAGGCCCCGCCGGCGCCTTCGGCCTCCACGACGGTGACGTCGGCGTCAAGCTGCGCGGCGACCAGAGCCGCCTCGTAGCCCGCCGGTCCGCCGCCGATGATCACGATCCGGCTCACAGCGCCGTCCCTTCGTTCGCGACTGCGGGGCTCCGCTCCGCTGCACTCCTCACGCTCACCGGGCCATCCTTTCGTTCGCGGCTGCGGGGCTCCGCTCCGCTGCACTCCTCGCGCTCACCGTGCCCGCCCCCGACCAGTGCTCACAGTGACTTTCTTCTCCCGAACGCGTCCGACACGCACCGTCGTATTCTCCCCCACCCGGCGGGCGGGCTATCGTCATCGCCGTGCGTCATTACGCCGCCTACGGCTCAAACCTCGACCCCGCCCGCATGCGCGCCTACTGCCCGCACTCGCCGATGGTGGGCACCGGCTGGCTGGAGGGCTGGCGGCTCACCTTCGCGGGTGAGGACGTCATCGGCTGGGAGGGCGCGGTCAGCACCGTCGTCGAGTCGCCCGGCGACCGGGTCTTCGTGGCGCTCTACGACATCCACCCCTACGACGCCGCCCAGCTCGACGAGATCGAAGGCGTGACCGCCGGCACGTACCGCAAGCTGCACGTGCGCGTCTCGACCCTCGACGGCGACGTCACCGCGTGGGTCTACGTCTTCGACGGCTACGAGGGCGGCCTGCCCACCTCGTGGTACCTCTCGGAGATCGCGAACGCCGCCGAGAAGGCGGGCGCCCCGGACGACTACGTCACCGAGCTGCGGTCCCGCCCCACCGGCACCGCGTCGGCGTAGCGCGTATCCCACGGCCCCCAGTCTGCTCCGGGGCCGGGCCGGGCCTCCAGCCGGCCCCGGCCGGGGTCGTCAATCACACACGGCCGGCCCCGACCGGGGATCGCCGGTCACCCGGCGGCGGCCGGGACGACCAGCTCGTACATGTCGGTCCAGCGCACCTCGCGCAACCCCACCGAGCGGTAGAGCGTCACCGGGGCGGTGGGGTTGGTCAGGTCCACGCCCAGCCCGGCGGACTCGCGGCCCTTGGCCGCGTAGGTGGCGAAGGCCCGCAACAGCAGCGCCGCGCCCACCCCCCGGCGCCGGTACGCCGGCAGCACCGACAGGGCCCGCACGAAGCCCTCGTTCTGCTCCAGCGCCTGGTCGGAGGACTGGAGCGCCCCGGCCGGCACCCCGTCGACCTCGGCGACGAACCACTCGTCCCAGGTGGTGCCGAACGGGATGATCCGCTCCCGCCACCGGTCGAAGTCGACCGGCTCGTAGTCCGGGGTGTCGCGGAACGCGGTGTCGTAGATCCGGTGGAACTCGCGCAGGTCGGCCTCGTCGTCGCCGCGCAGCGGGCGGACGGTCACCCCGGGCGGGGGCGGCGGCTCGGCAGGCAGCCCGGCCAGCGGGCGGCGCATCCGCACGTACCGCTTGGCGCGGGTGAACCCGGCCTCGGCCAGCTCTTTCGCCCAGCGCGTCTCGGGGGCGAAGACGGCCGTACGCACCGTCAGCTCCGGCAGGCCCCGCTCGGCGGCGCGATCGGCGACCCGGTCGAGCTGCCGGGCCAGCAGGGGCGCGCGCAGGTCGTCGCCCCGCGCCGGGTCGACGTAGACCTCGACGAACTCGCGCCCGACGCCGGTCGGGTTGTCGAGCGTCGCCCAGGCCACGACCACGCCGTCGGGGTCGGTGACCACCCACGAGTCGCGGGCCGGGTCGAAGAACGGCGCGGTCAGCGCGGCCGTGACGTCCTCTGCGTCGAAGTCGGGGTGACCGACGGCGAAGGTGTCGGCGGCGTGCACCACGGCCAGGATCGCCGGCACGTCGTCGTGGGTGGGACGGCGGGCGTGCCGGCCGGCGGGAAGAGTCACGGGGGCGATCCTGACAGGCGGGCCGGCCGGTGCGCCGCCGAATTTCGCCCGGCCGCCCCGGGCCGGCTCAGCCCACCGGCGCGGTGGGTTCCAAGGCGGGCCCGGCTCAGCCGCCGCGCAGGTGGCCCCCCGAGCGGGACCGGCTCAGCCCACCGGCGCGGTGGCTCCGGGGGCGGGACCGGCTCAGCCGCCGCCGCGCAGGTGGGCCCGGGTCGCCAGGAGCAGGTCCACCAGCTCGGCGCCGTCCGCCGGGCCGAGGGCCGCGAAAGCCGCCGAGACCAACCGGTCCGTCACCGCCTCGGCCCACAGCCGCCGCCGCACCAGCGGCCCGACCGGCGGGTACGGCGGCGGCCAGCCGCAGGCCACCGCCCCGGCCTCCCCCTCCGGCCCGGCGAGCACCGCCTCCAGCGGGGTCATCCCGCCGGCCCGGACGGCGAGCAGGTGCGCCCCGGCGAAGTGCTCCCGGAGCAGACGCAGGCCGACGGCGGCCCGGGCGCCGGCGGTGCGCTCCGGCACCGGCATCGCCCGCCAGGCGGCGAAGAGCGGCATGCCGCTGGCGTCCGCGGCCTCGACCGCCCGGCCGAGCAGCGCCGCGAGCCGGCCCGCACCGGGGAGGGCGTCGAGCCGCTCGTCGCCCCACCGGCAGCACTCGGCGAGGGTGGCGGCGGCGACCTCGGCCGGGCGGACGGTGCGCAGCGCCGCGTCCCACCCGTCGGCGACCGCGTCGGGGGCCAGGAAGCCGAGGGCGGCGGCGACCGTCTCGGCGCGGACGTCACCGAGGGCGCCGGCCCGGCCCGTGACGTAGAACGACCAACCGGAGATCCCGAGCAGCCGGGCCCGGCGCAGGGTCGTCGGGCACCGGGTGTAGGCGTCGCCGAGTTCGAGCACGATCGGCTTGCTGGCCGCGGCGACCTGCTCCGGCGTCATCCGCCCGCTCCCGGGGTGCCCCCTCCGTCCACAGGGGTCAGTCTGCCCCGCCGTCGCCCGCCTCGGCATCCCCCTCTTCGGCGTCGAGGGCCTCCACCGCCGCCTCTACCTCGCCGGCGCGGCGGCGGGCGGCGGTCACCGTCCGCTCCGCCCCGCGGCGGGCCAGCTTCGCCCGGCTCAGGTCCTGCTCGGCGACGGCCCGCCGCCGCTCCAGCTCGGCCAGCTCCGCCTCGATCGCGTCCAGGGCGGCGGCGCCGTCGCGCTCGGCCGCCGTCGCGTCGGCCAGCTCCGACTCGGCCCGTTCCTGTTCGGTACGCGCCCTCGCCAGCTCCTTCTCCAGCGCCCGGCGCCGGCGGGCCCGCTCCGCGCGGGCTGCCCGTTCCGCCTGCTCGGCGCGGAGCGCGGCCCGGTCGACGCCGGCCCCGCGCCTGCCGGACGGTGTCGGCCGGCGCTCCGGTTCCGGCTCCTCGCCGCCGGTCACCAGGCGCAGCTGCGGGCGGGGCACCTCCCCGAACCCGGCGTAGTGGGCGGCCCGCAGCAGCCGGCCGGACCGGACCTGCTCGGCGACCTCGGTGTCGGAGAGCGCGGCGTTGAGGGTGCCCTCCACCTCGGCCAGCGGCAGCTTCCCGGCCGGCGGCGCCCCCTCGGCCCCGGCGGCCAGCTTGCGCACCTCGGCGACGAGCGCGCCGACCACCGCCCGTCGCTGGGCGGACAGCTCCCGCAGCCGGGGCCCCTTCAACTCGCGCTGGGCGGACCGCAGCGCCTCGGCGAGCTGGGCCAGGTCGGCGACCAGCTCGGGGCGGCGGATGGCGAGCAGGTTGACCAGCCAGGCGGCCACGGTGGGGCGGCGCAGCCGGGCGATCTCCCGGGCGGTCTTCGGGTCGCCGGCCCGCCGCGCCTCGGCGACGGCCTCGTCGCGGATCGCCACGAACCGGTCCGGTGGGGTGGTGTAGAGCCGGTGCACCAGCTCTCGGGGCGGGCCGGGCATCGCCGTCAGGCGTCGATCCGGGTGCCCGGTTCGAGCCGGCGGTAGTCGACCTCGGAGAGCCGGGCGAAGTTGTTGTTCAGCACGGCGAGCCCGTTGTCGTTGAGCAGCCCGTCGTGCAGCGCGTACGCCCGGCGCGGGGCGACGGCGCGGAGGAAGTCCAGCGACTCGGAGAACTTCGTCCACGGGGCGTGGATGGGCAGGAAGAGCGTGTCGACCCGCACGTCCTCGGGGACGACCAGGGAGTCCCCGGGGTGGTAGACGACGTCGTCGAGCAGGTAGGCCAGGTTGTCCACCACCGGGATGTCGGGGTGGATCACGGCGTGCCGGCCACCGTACGCGCGCACCGGCACGCCCGCGGCCGTGAAGGACTGTCCGGGTTGGACCGCCTCGAGGGCCTCGGCCGCGTCGCCCAGCATCCCGGCGAGCGAGGCCGGGCCGTGGATGGTGAACGGCCGACGGTCGAGCTGGCGGGTGACCGCCTCGACGTGCACGTGGTCGGGATGCTCGTGGGTGATCAGCACCGCGTCCGCCCCGTCGAGCGCCGCGGGCTCGCTGAACACGCCCGGGTCGATGACCAGCACTCCCCCGTCGTGCTCCACGCGGAGGCAGGAGTGGGCGTACTTGGTGACGTGCATCGTGACTCCAAGATTATCGAATCGTGATGTCCTGAGCGCAGTCTGCCGGAACCGGCGTATCGACGCGCCGCGTCTGAGGTATCGCCCCGCACGGGGCGACGACGAGGGGAGCCGGGATGGACGGACGGGAACGACGGCGCCGGGGCGTACGGCTGACGGCTGTCGCGCTGGTCGCACTGCTGGGGCTGGCGGCCTGCGGCAGCGGCGACTCCGGCGGGCGCGAGGACTCGGCCGCCAGCGCGCCGGAGGCGGCGCCGGCGGACCGGGACCGGGCCGGCGGCGCGGCGGAGCAGGGCGAGAAGGGCGCCGGCGCGGGCGCGCCGGACCTGCGCGTCGACCAGCGGTCCATCATCTACACCGGCTCCATGCGGGTGAAGGTTGACGATGTGGACGCCGCCGCGCGCAGCGCGATCGCCACAGTGACGGCGGCCGGCGGCTTCATCGGGGGCGACCAGCGACGCAGCGCCGACGCCGACGCCACCGCGAGGCTGGAGCTGCGGGTGCCCGCCGCGAAGTTCCACGGCGTGGTGGACGAGTTGGCGAAGCTGGGCCGGCAGGAGCGGCGGGAGATCCGCACCGAGGACGTCACCGAGCAGGTGGTCGACCTGGACGCCCGGATCACCACGCAGCGCGCCCGGGTGGAGACCGCCCGCAAGCTGCTGGCCCGGGCCACCACGATCAGCGACCTGGTGTCGCTGGAGAACGAGCTGGCCCGCCGCGAGGCCGACCTGGCCTCCCTGCAGGCGAAGAAGGACAGGCTGGCCGACCTGACCAGCCTGTCGACGATCACCGTGTCGCTGGTCGGGCCGGACGCGAGCACCGCCGACGAGGAGACCGAGGTGGGCTTCATGGTCGGGCTCGAGGGCGGCTGGAAGGTCTTCCTGACCTCGATGACGATCCTGCTGACCGTGCTGGGCGCCGTGCTGCCGTGGCTGCTGGCGTTCGGCGTGCCGCTGGCCGTCCTGCTGATGGTGCTGCGCCGCCGCCGGCGTCGCGCCGGCCCGCCGCCGACCCGGCCGGGCGGACCGGCCGGCCCGCTGCCCACCGCGCCGCCGCCGGTGCCCGCGGCCCGGCCCGGGCAGTGACCGGGCGGGTGCCCGTCCGGGCGGTGCCCCGGGCGGGCACCGTCCCGGCCGTACCCGGGGCGGGCACCGTCCCGGCCGTGACCAGGCGGGCACCGTCCCGGCCGTGACCGGGCGGGCACCGTCCCGGCCGTGACCGGGCGGGCGCCCGTCTGGACGGTGACCGGGCGGGCACCGTCCCGGCCGTGACCAGGCGGGCACCGTCCCGGCCGCGACCGTGCAGGCGCCCGTCCGGACGGTGACCGGGCGGGCGCCGCTGCCCACCGCGCCGCCGGGTGCCCGCGGTGCGGGGCCGGGCAGTGACCCGCCGGCGCGGCTTCCTACCGCGCCGCCGCCAGGGCCCGCAGCGCCGTCTGGACCATGAGCCGCACGCCGACCGGGATGGCCCGTTCGTCCACGTCGAACGAGGCCCGGTGCAGGTCCACGTTGGGGCCGGAGCGACCCACGCCGAGCCGGGCGAGCGCGCCGGGGACGTACTCCAGGTACCAGGAGAAGTCCTCGCCGCCCATGCTCTGCGGGGTCTCGGCGACGCCCTCCGGCCCGAGCGCGGCGGCGGTGGCGGCGGTCAGGACCTGGATGGCCCGCGAGTCGTTGCAGACCGGCGGGCGGCCACGCAGGTATTCCAGGTCGACCGTGGCCCCGGTCGGCGCGATCACGTCGCGGACCACCTGACCCACGATCTTGGGAGCCAGCTCCCAGGTGTCCCGGTCCATCACCCGCAGGGTGCCGGAGGCGGACGCTTCGGAGGGGATGACGTTGTAACGGGTGCCGGCCGTGGCGTGCCCGAACACCAGCAGCAGCCCGCTGTTGGCCGGCACCCGGCGGCTGACCAGGGCCGGCACCTCGGTGATCAGGCGGCCGAGGGCGTCGACCAGGTCGACGGTCAGGTGCGGCCGGGCGGTGTGCCCGCCGGGGCCGGTCAGCCGGACGGTGACGTTGTCGGCGGCGGCGGTGATCGGGCCGACCCGCAGACCCACCTTGCCGACCGGCTGGTTGGGGTCGCAGTGCAGCGCGAAGATCTGCACCACGTCGTCGAGGCCGCCGGCCTCGATGACCTCCAGCGAACCGCAGGGCAGGATCTCCTCGGCGGGCTGGAAGATCAGGCGGACCCGGCCGGGCAGCTCGCCGAGGTCGGCGAGCTGGGCCAGCAGCATGCCGACGCCGAGCATGACGGTGGTGTGCACGTCGTGGCCGCAGGCGTGGCAGACGCCGTCGACGGTCGAGCGGTAGGGCACGTCCTTCGAGTCGGTCAGCGGCAGCGCGTCGATGTCGGCACGCAGCGCGACCACCGGACCGTCGGGTCGGCCGTCGATGTCGCAGATGACCCCGTTGCCCTTGGGCAGCAGTCGCGGGCGCAGCCCCGCCAGGGAGAGTTCCCGGGCGATCAGGGCTGCCGTCTCGAACTCCTCGCCGGAGAGCTCCGGATGCGAGTGGAGGTGGCGACGGGTGGCGATCAGCCCGGGCACCCGGAGGGCGAGCAGGTGGTCCAGCTCGAACGGCAGGGGCTCGGACCCGGAAGGCGCCTCCGGCCAGGACGACGCCAGCTGGCCGCCGGTGGGCAGCGTCAACGCACTCGTCACGTCGAATTCTCGTTCGCTAGAGATGGATGGATCATCAGGAACAGCAGACAGCCTAGACCTCCGGCGGTGACGCTGCGCAACCTCGTTCCGGTGATCGTCGGGACGCACAGCGTCACGTATGCCCTGCTGAGAGCGCTCGTAGATCTGCGGGACAGCAGGTAGATCGCGGTCGAACGCCGTCATCTGCCCCACACCTCCTACAACGCGTAACCGGCTCGGCCGTCGCCAAATCGACGCCGATCTCGGGGGCCGTCGTTCCGAATTGTCGCATTAGTCGGTCCGATGAACCGACACTCCGACAATTGGCCGACCATCGTCGGCGACGGGCCCCGGAGACTGTCACACAGTCGAGCACGGGACGACCGCACACCGTGTGCGTCCGAGTTCACCCGGTCGGGTTACCCCGAACCGCTGCGGCACACGCCGCGACCGGTGGGCCGCGCCGCCCCGCCGGGCACGGGAGCCGCCCGGGCGGCGTCGCCCCGGCCCGCTCCCGCGGAACTGCGTCGCCGACCGGCGACGGGAACTCCTCCGACTGTAGCGCTCGCCCGGCATGCGCCGCGACCTGCACAAACGTCCCGACCGGCCGGCCCGTACGGGCAGCGGGAACGGCCGACGGCCGCCCGCTGCGCCGGGTGCGCGGGACCGGACGGCCGTCGGTCGGAGCTTGATCAGAAGCTTGATCAGAAACGGTCGGAGGGGCGGTAGAGCCCCCACACCTGGCGCAGGGTGCCGCAGACCTCGCCCACGGTGGCACGGGCCCGCAGCGCCTCCTTCATCGGGTAGAGCACGTTCCCGGTGCCCTCGGCGGCGGTCCGCAGCTCCGCGAGCGCCCGCTCGACCGCGCCGGCGTCCCGCTCGGCGCGCAGCCGGGCCAGCCGCTCGGCCTGCGCCGCCTCGATCGCAGGGTCGACCCGCAGCGGCTCGTACGGCTCCTCCTCGTCGACGGCGAACCGGTTGAGGCCGACCACCACCCGCTCGCCGGAGTCGATCTCCTGCGCGATCCGGTACGCCGACTGCTCGATCTCCCGCTTCTGGAAGCCCGCCTCGATGGCGTCGACCGCCGACCCGTGGTCGAAGACCCGGTCCATCAGCTCCGTCGCCGCCGCCTCGATCTCGGCGGTCATCGCCTCCACCACGTACGAGCCGGCGAACGGGTCGACGGTGGCGGTCAGGTCGGTCTCGTACGCCAGCACCTGCTGGGTGCGCAGCGCCAGCCGGGCCGCCTTCTCGGTGGGCAGCGCGATCGCCTCGTCGAAGCTGTTGGTGTGCAGCGACTGCGTGCCGCCGAGCACCGCGCCGAGGCCCTGCACCGCCACCCGGACCAGGTTGACCTCGGGCTGCTGGGCGGTGAGCTGCACGCCCGCGGTCTGGGTGTGGAAGCGCAGCATCATCGACTTCGGGTTCTTGGCGCCGAAGTCGTCGCGCATCAGCCGCGCCCAGATGCGCCGGGCGGCCCGGAACTTCGCCACCTCCTCCAGCAGGGTGGTGCGGGCGACGAAGAAGAACGACAGCCGGGGCGCGAAGTCGTCCACGGCCAGCCCGGCGGCCAGCGCGGCCCGGACGTACTCGACGCCGTTGGCCAGGGTGAACGCGATCTCCTGCGCGGGCGTCGCGCCGGCCTCGGCCATGTGGTAGCCGGAGATGGAGATCGTGTTCCACTTCGGCACCTCCTTGCGGCAGTAGCCGAAGGTGTCGGCGACCAGCCGCAGCGAGGGCTTCGGGGGGAAGATGTACGTCCCCCGGGCGATGTACTCCTTGAGGATGTCGTTCTGGATCGTGCCGTTGAGGGCCGATCCGGGGACCCCGTTCTCCTCGGCGACGAGCTGGTAGAGCAGGAGCAGCACCGAGCCGGGCGCGTTGATCGTCATCGACGTGGAGACCTTGTCCAGCGGGATGCCGTCGAAGAGCAGCCGCATGTCGTCGATCGAGTCGATGGCCACCCCGACCTTGCCCACCTCGCCGTGCGCGATCGGGTCGTCGGAGTCGTAGCCCATCTGGGTCGGCAGGTCGAAGGCGACCGAGAGGCCCATCGTGCCGGCCCGCAACAACTGGTGGTAACGCGCGTTGGACTCGGTGGCGGTGCCGAAACCGGCGTACTGGCGCATCGTCCACGGACGGGAGGTGTACATGGTGGGGTAGACCCCGCGCGTGTACGGGAACTCGCCCGGGCCGCCCAGCCGGGAGTCCAGGTCCTCCGGAAGGTCGGCCGCCGTGTAGACGCCCTTGATCGGGAAACCGGACTCGCTTGACCGCCGTTCGCTCATTAGCGGATGGTAGGACGCGCGACGGCTCCGGCGGGTGAGGGATACCGCACACCGGGCCGCAGGAGATCGACGAGAGGTGAACTTTCGGGCACGCAGTGTCGAGTTAGGGAAACGTCCGTCGCGTCGGCTTTCGCATCGGGCGTCGGAACCAGCAAGATAGGGGGGTTGTGTCCCAGCCCCCCTCGATTTCCCCCGGTGGCTTTTCTGTGACTCAGATCCCGACGTGGAGCGGCGGACCAGTCAGTCCCCCCAACGGACGCGCGACACCCGGCACCACCATCGGTGGTCGCTACTCGCTGCGTTCCGCGGTGGGCAACGGCGGCATGGGCACGGTCTGGCGTGCCACAGACACGCTCCTGCGGCGGGACGTCGCCGTCAAGGAGGTCGTCCTGCCCCCAGGGCTCGCCCCCAGCGACCGCGACGCCATGTACGAGCGCACCCTGCGCGAGGCCCGCGCGGCGGCGGCCATCCAGCACCCGGCCGTCGTCCAGGTCTACGACGTGGTCACCGAGGGCGGCCGGCCGTGGATCGTGATGGAGCTGCTGGACGCCCGCAGCCTCGCCGACATGGTCATCGAGGACGGGCCGGTCGCGCAGCGGGTGGTCGCCAAGATCGGCATCGCGCTGCTCGGCGCGCTGGAGGTGGCGCACGCGATCGGCGTGCTGCACCGCGACGTCAAGCCGGCCAACGTGCTGATCTGCGTCGACGGCCGCTGCGTGCTGACCGACTTCGGCGTGGCCCGGATGCCCACCGACGTGCAGCTCACCACCCCCGGGATGGTGCTGGGCTCGCCGCACTTCATCTCGCCCGAGCGGGCGATGGGCCAGGAGTTCGGCCCGCCGAGCGACCTGTTCTCGCTGGGCGTGACGCTCTACACGGCGGTGGAGGGGCGGCCCCCGTTCGACAGGGGCGACCCGATCGAGACCATGCACGCGGTGGTCGAGGACCCGCCCGCCCCGCCGCAGCGCAGCGGGCCGCTGACCCGGGTGCTCATGGGCCTGTTGGAGAAGGACCCGGCCCGCCGCCTCGACGTGCACACCGCCCGGGCGATGCTGCGCGAGCTGCTCGCCGGCCCGCTGACCAGCACCGCCGCGGCGGTCAACTCGGTGACCGACCCGTACTCGGTCGTGCCGGTGCAGCGGCCGGTGCCGGCCCCGCCGGCCGCCGAGCCGGAGCAGCCGAAGCCGAGCGGGCAGATCGGCGGGCGGGCGATGCTCGGCCCCGACGAGTCGCTCACCGACCGGCTGGCCGCCCTGCGCCGGGGCGAGCGCCCGGCCCAGGCCGCGCTTCCCGCCGGCTCCGCCGCCGCCATGGAGGACACCAGCGCCGACGCGCTGTCCGGGCCGCTGCACACGCCCACCGGCGCGATGCCGGCCCCGGGCGGGGCCGCGCCGACCGGCCGCACCTACGGCGGCCCGGAGGCCACCCCGCGCACCGGCGCCGCCGACGCCACCCAGCAGCTGCGGACCAACGCGGCCGGCCTGGTCGGTTTCAGCGGTCCGACGGAGGCCACCCAGCGGGTGAGCGCCGGCACGCCCGTCTTCGGCGCCCCACCGGAGGCCACCCAGCGGGTGAGCGCCGGCACGCCCGTCTTCGGCGCTCCACCGGAGGCCACCCAGCAGCTCGGCGGGACCTACGGCGGCGGCCAGTGGTCGGTGCCGGGCACCGGCCAGCCCTGGACCTCCCCGGCCACCGTGCCGGGCGCGGGCAACGCCGGCGGCGGGCTCGGCGGTCGCGTACGCGCCACCGGCGACCGACTCGTCGGCACGGTCAAGGGCTGGCCCCGCAAGGTCCAGCTCGCCGCCGCCGGTGGCCTGGCCGTGCTGCTGCTGATCGGTGCGGTCGTCCTGTTCACCGGCGGCGACGACCCGGCGCCGACCGTCCCGCAGGCCGCCCCGACCTCGCAGGCCCCGGCCGCCGGCGTGCCCGAGATGAAGGAGCACACCGGCAAGGGCGTACGGGTCCTGGTTCCCCAGGGCTGGGAGATCAAGAGCGCTGGCAACTGGGTGGACTACGTCGACCCGGAGGACGAGGGCCGCAAGGTCCGGATCCTGGTGGAAGACTTCCGCACCAACTCCATGCGCTGGGCGGAGGTCGCCGAGGACGGCCTGAAGAACCGTTCCAAGTCCTGCGCCAAGCCGTACGCCCAGCTCGCCATGAACGAGGTGCAGTGGGTCGGCATGGCGGCGGCCGAGTTCGAATACACCTGCGGCGAGGGCGACACCAAGCGGCACGGCGTGTGGCGCGGCGTGGTCCACGAGGGCAAGGTCTACTCGTTCTATCTCACCTCGACCGACGCGAAGTTCGACGAGAGCAAGCCGATCTTCGACGAGATGGTGAAGTCGTTCCAACTCACCGACGCCGGCTGATCGCAGGGGAAGAAGCAGCGGTGATCCGCCGGCGTGCTATCAAGAGGCATGCCGGCGGAAACCACTGACATCGACGACCTTCGCGAGCGAGCACGGCGCTGGCTCGACGACGACCCCGACCCGGCCAGCCGGGACGAGCTGCGGGCGGTGCTCGACCGCCTGCCGGCGAGCGCCCCGGAGCTGGCCGACCGGTTCGCCGGCCCGCTGACCTTCGGCACCGCCGGGCTGCGCGGCCCGCTGCGCGCCGGCCCGAACGGGATGAACCTCGCGGTGGTCACCCGGGCCGCCGCCGGGCTGGTCGCCTGGCTCGCGGCCCAGGGCGGCTCCGGCCCGCTGGTGATCGGGTACGACGCCCGGCACGGTTCCCGCGAGTTCGCCGAGCGCACCGCCCAGGTCGCCACCGGCGCGGGACGCCCGGCGCTGCTGCTGCCCCGCCCCCTGCCCACCCCGGTGCTCGCCTACGCGGTGCGGCACCTCGGGGCGGTCGCCGGGGTGATGGTGACCGCCAGCCACAACCCGCCCCAGGACAACGGCTACAAGGTCTACCTCGGCGCGGAGCTGGGCGGCACGCTCGGGGCGGGCGCGCAGATCGTGCCGCCGGCCGACGCCGGCATCGAGGCCGCGATCCGGTCGGTCGGCCCGCTGGCGGAGGTGCCGCTCGGCCCTGCCGGGGAGGTCCTCGGCGACGACCTGGTCGCCTCGTACGTCGGGCGGGCCACCGCCGTCATCGACCCGGACGGGCCGCGCGACCTGGCGGTGGCGTACACGCCGCTGCACGGGGTGGGCGCTGCGGTGCTCACGGCCGCCTTCGCCCGCGCCGGCTTCCCGGTGCCGGGGGTGGTGCCCGAGCAGGCGGAGCCGGACCCGGCGTTCCCGACCGTCTCCTTCCCCAACCCGGAGGAGCCGGGGGCGGTGGACCGGCTGATCGCGCTGGCCGAGTCGACCGGCGCCGACATCGCCATCGCCAACGACCCCGACGCGGACCGCTGCGCGGTGGTGGTCCGGGACACCGGCCCGGCGGCGAGCGCCCGGGGCGAGGTCGCCGGGCCCGCCGAGCCCGACGCCGACCGGCCCGGGTGGCGGATGCTGCGCGGCGACGAGGTGGGCGTACTGCTGGCCGACCACCTCATGCGGCGCGGCGTCACCGGCCTGTACGCCACCACGATCGTGTCGTCGTCCCTGCTGCGGGCCATGTGCGCCGCCCGGGGCCTGCCCTACGACGAGACGCTGACCGGGTTCAAGTGGATCGTGCGCGCCGGCGGTGGGGCCGAGCCGCTGGTCTTCGGCTACGAGGAGGCGCTCGGCTACTGCGTCGCCCCGGAGCACGTCCGCGACAAGGACGGCATCACCGCCGCGCTGACGGTGGCCGAGCTGGCCGCCGGGCTCAGGGCGCGGGGGCGCACGCTCACCGACCGGCTGGACGAGCTGGCCGCCGAGTTCGGCGTGCACCACACCGACCAGCTCTCGGTGCGGGTGGACGACCTGCGGGTCATCGCGGACGCCATGGCCCGGATCCGCGCCGCGACCCCGACCACGCTGCTCGGTCACCCGGTCACGGAGGCGCAGGACCTGCTCCCCGAGGCGGACGTGGTGATCCTGCGTACCCGGGCCGCCCGGGTGGTGATCCGCCCGTCCGGCACCGAGCCGAAGCTCAAGGCGTACCTGGAGGTGGTGGAGCCGGTGGCGGACGGCGACGTCGCCGCGGCCCGCGCCCGGGCCACGGACGCCGTGGCCGCCCTCCGCACGGAGATGAAGACGGCCCTCAACCTCTGACCCGCCCACCCGCTCCCCCGCTCCCCGCCCCCGCTTCCCGCGGTTGATCATGACGTTGCCGACCCGGGAAGCGCTTTCCGGCACCGGCAACGCCATGATCAACGCAAGTACGGGGCCGGGGCGGGGTGGGGTGGGGCGGGTGGGTGGGGCGGGGTGGGTGGGGAGCTGGGGTGGGGTCAGGGGCGGGGGCCCAGGGCGGCGTCTACGGCGCGGCCCAGGGCGGCCACGACGAGGCCCACCGAGGGGCGGACGACGGAGTCGTCGAGGCTGACGTTGCCCGAGAAGCCGGCGCCGCCGGCGATCTCCTCCAGGCGGCGGCGGGCGTCCCGGGCGGCGTCGCCGGTCAGGCCGAGCGCCGGCTCCATCCGCAGCACCGCGACCAGCGTGGCCAGGGCGGCGGTCCGCTCGTCGGGGAGCTGCCCGTCGGCCAGCGCCTCGGCCAGCCGGCGCCGGGTGTCCGCCTCCACCTCGGGGTCCACCGTCGGGTAGCGGTGCACGTGGATGAAACCCAGCTCGGTCTCGTCGACGTCGCGCACCACGCCCTGGGCGCACAGGTCGCCGAGGATCCTGTCGCGCAGGCCGTGCCGCAGCCGCTGCACCCAGGACGACGGGCTGTGCGGCGTGTCGGCGGCGATCCGGGCGAGCACCCCGTCGACGAGCGGCTCGCCGGTGGGCGTCGAATCGACCACCACCAGGGACCCCTCGGAATACACGATCCGCCCGGCCAGGGCCAGCTCGATCAGCACCGCGGCGGCCATCCCCAGGTCGAGGCTGATCCGCGGCATGGTCGCCTTGCCGGTCTCGTCGTCGTACGCGAGGAGAAGCAGCTCTTCGGCGAGCGCAACACCAGTCATGGCCGCAGACGCTAGCGGGTGCGCGCACCCCGCGCACCCACTGCGCCCCGACGACGCGCCGCCGCGACCACACGCCCCGCCGTCGCCGCAGGCCGGAGACGGTAGGCCAGGGACGGCACGCCGGGGCGGTCGGGGCACGCGCCCGACCGCCCCGGCGCGGCCGGTCAGCCCACCGTGCCGGTGCGACGGGCGTCGAGCATGAGCGCGTAGTGCAGCACGCGGCGCTTCGGGGCCGTCGCCAGGTATTCGTAGGCGAGCAGTTCACCGGTCGACGGGTGGAAGACCAGCAGCATCTGCGCCCGCTCCGGGTGCTGGCCCGTGGGCGGAACGAGGTCGGCGGTGACGGCCACCCCCTGGCGGCCGGCCCGGTCGACGACCCGGCCGCGCCACACGAAGCCGGGCTTCTCCGCGAGGATGGTGAGGAGGTCGGCCCGGGTCCGCCGCGGCACCAGGTAGCTGCTGTAGAGCTGGTACGTGCGCATGGCCAGCTCGCCCGCCGGCTTACCAGTCCCGAGCCAGCGCGCGAGTTCCGCCCGGTCGGCCGGCAACCGCCTGACCTGCGGGTCGGACGGGATCTCCCGGGCTCCCTCCGGCGGCCTGGTGGCCGAAGGGCTGGCAGCGGGCGTCTCCAGCGGCGGCCGCGTGGACCAGTATTCCCGGGACGCGGCGTCGGGGTACTCGACGCCCAGGATTCGATCGTCCTGCCACTGCCTGCCGTCGTCCGCCGCCCAGTGGCGGCGTTCCTGCACGTAGCTCATCGTGTGACCCTCGGGCGACGTCATCGTCGGTTCGCCCCAGGACTTGGTGTGGTGGTGTGAGTAGCGGCCACCGGTTGCGTCCTGCGGGCCGTCGACCAGGCGGGCGGCGAGCGCCCGCAGATGCCGTCCGGCCGGCTCGCCCTCGACGATCTCGTAGGCCACCGGAACGAGCACGGTCCCGGCGGCCGGCTGCGCGGGCACCGCGCCGGTGGGCGCCACGTCCCGGAGCACCTGTGCCACTCCGGCGGAGCCGAGCACGGCCAGCGCGGCGGCCGCGCCGACGAGCATGGTGCGGCGGGGCGCGCCCCGCCGCGCCGGCCCGGCCGGGGTCGCGGTCGCGGCCTCCGCGCGGAGGATCAGGTCGTGGGCGGTGAGGGGCGACGGGGGTACGACGGCGTCACGCGCCGGGTCGGCCGGGCCCAGGAGCTCCCGGATCTGCTGCTTGGTGTGCATGCTGCTGCTCCTCTCAGACGTGGGCGGACGCCGGCCGGGCGCCGCGGGCGGGGGTGGGGGTGGCCAGGGCGGAGCGCAGTCGGCGCCGGGCCCGGTAGAGCCGCACGGCGGCGGCGGACCGGGTGCAGCCCATGACGACGGCGGCGTCGCTGACTCTCAGGTCCTCCCAGCCGACCAGCCGGAGGATCTCCTGGTCGACTTCGGGCAAAGTGCGCAGCGCCCGGTGCAGGTCGAGCATCGGCACGACGGCGTCGGGCCCGACGATTCGCGCCGGTACGTGGTCCGCCTCGGCGAGCGGAAGCAGGTTCGGGCCGTCGCGCCGGGACCGCCACCGGTTCGCCACGACGTGCCGCGCCACGGCGTAGAGCCAGGGAAGGGCGCGTTCCGGCACCTCGCCGCGTCGCCGCCAGACGACGACGAACACGTCCTGGGCGAGTTCGGCCGCCGCCTCGGCATCGGGGAGCCGACGCATGCCGTATCTGACGATGTCCGGGTAGTGCGCGGCGTAGAGGCTGGTGAACCAGCCCTCGCCCCGCTCACCCACGGGTTTCACTATCGATCTCCCGACCGCAGTTCCTGACAGGGACACCACGTATGTGTCGCGGGCGGGGCGGATCGTTACCGGCGGCCGGGGCGGAAGTCCACCGGCCGGGGCGAGAACTCACCGGCCGAGGGCCGGAACGGCCTGCCGGCCGGGGCCGGAACGGCCTGCCGGCCGCAAGTCACCGGCCGGGGCGGAGGTCACCGGCCAGGGCGGGACGGCCCGTCGGCCGGAGCCCGCCCGCCCCGGCGGCCGGGGACGGGCGGGATGGCGTGGGCGCCGTCTAGAAGCGGGGCATGCCGCCGAACTGGCGGTCGCCGGCGTCGCCGAGGCCCGGCACGATGAACTTCCGGTCGTTGAGGCCCTCGTCGATCGAGGCGGTGACCAGGCGCAGCGGCAGGCCCGAGCGCTCCAGCCGCTCGATGCCGACGGGCGCGGCGAGGACGCAGAGCACGGTGATGTCGGTGCAGCCCCGGTCGGCCAGCAGCCGGCAGCAGTGCTCCAGGGAGCCGCCGGTGGCGAGCATCGGGTCGAGCACCAGCACCGGCAGGCCGCTCAGGTCCCGGGGCAGCGACTCCATGTAGGCGCGCGGCTCGTACGTCTCCTCGTCGCGGGCCAGGCCGACGAAGCCCATCGACGACTCCGGCAGCAGGCCGAGCGCGGCGTCGGCCATGCCCAGGCCGGCCCGCAGCACCGGCACCAGCAGCGGCGGGTTCGCCAGCCGGGTGCCCTCGGTGCCGGTGACGGGGGTCTGCACCGGGTACTTCTCGACGGGGAACGAGCGCGCGGCCTCGTACACCAGCATGGTGGTGAGTTCGTGCAGCGCCGCTCGGAACGACGAGGAGTCGGTGCGCGCGTCCCGCATGGCGGTCAGCCGCGACTGGGCGAGCGGATGGTCAATGACGTGTACGTCCACGATCGCTCAACCTACCGGTCCGCGCGCCCCGGCACTGCGGGTGCGGCCCGACCAGCGACGTCGCTCACCACGGGGCCCGGCCGGCCGACCCGTGACCAAGATCACGCGGCGGTCGGATGCGTAGACTTCGGGGCATGACGGCGACAGCGACGTCGGCCCGGTCGGAGCTCTCCGAGCTGGGACGATCCGAGACCGCTCTGCGGACCTTCCTGCACGGCCTGCCCGGCGTGGACCAGGTCGGCGCGGAGCAGCGGGCGGCACAGCTCGGCACCCGCTCCATCAAGACCACGGCCAAGGCGCAGGCGATCGACCTGGCGATCCGGATGGTCGACCTGACCACCCTGGAGGGGGCCGACACCCCCGGCAAGGTGCGCGCGCTGGCCGCGAAGGCGCTGCGCCCCGACCCGGCCGACCCGTCCTGCCCGCACGTGGGCGCGGTCTGCGTCTATCCCGCGATGGTCCCGTACGTGGCGGAGGTGCTGCGCGGTTCCGGCGTGCACCTGGCCAGCGTGGCGACCGCCTTCCCGTCGGGACAGGCACCGCTGGAGATCAAGCTCGCCGACACCCGGGCGGCCGTCGAGGCCGGCGCGGACGAGATCGACATGGTGATCAACCGGGGCGCGTTCCTGGCCGGGCGTTACAAGGAGGTGTACGACGAGATCGTCGCCACCAAGGAGGCCTGCGGGGACGCCCACCTCAAGGTGATCCTGGAGACCGGTGAGCTGGCCACGTACGACAACGTGCGCCGCGCCTCCTGGCTGGCGATGCTGGCCGGCGGCGACTTCATCAAGACCTCCACCGGCAAGGTCCCGGTCGCGGCGACGCCCCCGGTGACGCTGGTGATGCTGGAGGCGGTCCGCGACTTCCGGGCCGCGACCGGCCGGCAGGTCGGCGTGAAGCCGGCCGGCGGCATCAGGACCACCAAGGACGCGATCAAGTACCTGGTGATGGTCAACGAGACCGTCGGCGCGGACTGGCTCGACCCGGACTGGTTCCGCTTCGGCGCGTCCAGCCTGCTCAACGACCTGCTCATGCAGCGCACCAAGCTGACGACCGGCACCTACTCCGGTCCCGACTACTTCACCCTGGACTGAGAGCCGATGTTCGAATACGCACCCGCCCCCGAGTCCCGCTCGGTGGTGGACATCAAGCCCTCGTACGGGCTCTTCGTCGACGGGCAGTTCGTCGACCCGACCGACGGCGGCACCTTCAAGTCGGTCAACCCGGCCTCCGAGGAGGTCCTCGCCGAGATCGCCGAGGCCGGCGCTCAGGACGTGGACCGCGCGGTCCGCGCCGCCCGGGCCGCGTACGAGAAGGTCTGGGGCCCGATGCCGGGCCGCGACCGGGCCAAGTACCTGTTCCGGATCGCCCGGATCATCCAGGAGCGCTCCCGCGAGCTGGCCGTGCTCGAGTCGCTCGACAACGGCAAGCCGATCAAGGAGTCCCGCGACGTCGACCTGCCCCTGGTCGCCGCGCACTTCTTCTACTACGCCGGCTGGGCCGACAAGCTGGAGCACGCCGGCTTCGGCGCGAACCCGCGTCCGCTGGGTGTGGCCGCCCAGGTCATCCCGTGGAACTTTCCGCTGCTCATGCTCGCGTGGAAGATCGCTCCCGCGTTGGCGGCCGGCAACACGGTGGTGCTGAAGCCGGCCGAGACGACCCCGCTGACCGCGCTGCTCTTCGCCGAGATCTGCCAGCAGGCCGACCTGCCCGCCGGCGTCGTCAACATCGTCACCGGCGCCGGCGACACCGGCCGGGCACTGGTCGAGCACCCGGGCGTGGACAAGGTCGCCTTCACCGGCTCGACCGAGGTGGGCCGCGCCATCGCCCGCTCGGTGGCCGGCACCCGCAAGAAGCTCACCCTGGAGCTGGGCGGCAAGGCCGCCAACATCGTCTTCGACGACGCGCCGGTCGACCAGGCGGTCGAGGGGATCGTCAACGGGATCTTCTTCAACCAGGGGCACGTCTGCTGCGCCGGCTCCCGGCTGCTGGTCCAGGAGAACGTCGCCGACCGGGTGCTGGAGTCGCTGAAGCGGCGGATGGCCCAGCTGCGCGTCGGCGACCCGCTGGACAAGAACACCGACATCGGCGCGATCAACTCGGCCGCCCAGCTCGCCCGGATCCGGGAGCTGTCCGACGCCGGTTCCGCCGAGGGCGCGGAGCGCTGGTCGCCGCCGTGCGAGCTGCCGGAGCGCGGCTTCTGGTTCGCGCCGACGATCTTCACCGGAGTCACCCAGGCGCACCGGATCGCCCGGGAGGAGATCTTCGGCCCGGTGCTGTCCGTGCTGACGTTCCGCACCCCGGCCGAGGCCGTCGAGAAGGCCAACAACACGCCGTACGGGCTGTCGGCCGGGATCTGGACCGACAAGGGCTCCCGGATCCTGTGGATGGCCGACCGGCTGCGCGCCGGCGTGGTCTGGGCCAACACGTTCAACAAGTTCGACCCCACCTCGCCGTTCGGCGGCTACAAGGAGTCGGGCTACGGTCGCGAGGGCGGCCGGCACGGGCTGGAGGGCTACCTCAATGTCTGAGCGGGTCGCGGTACGCAAGACGTACAAGCTCTTCATCGGCGGGAAGTTCCCGCGCAGCGAGTCGGGACGGTCGTATCTCGTGCAGGACGCCAACGTTTCCCTCGCCTCCCGCAAGGACGCGCGGGACGCCGTGGTCGCCGCCCGCGCCGCCGTGAAGGGCTGGGCCGGGGCGACCGCGTACAACCGGGGCCAGATCCTCTACCGGGTCGCCGAGATGCTGGAGGGCCGGCGCGAGCAGTTCGTCTCGCTCGGCGTGCCCGGCAACGAGGTGGACGCGGCCGTGGACCGCTGGGTCTGGTACGCCGGCTGGTCCGACAAGCTCGCCCAGGTGTACGGCGGCGCCAACCCGGTGGCCGGGCCCTACTTCAACCTGTCGGCGCCCGAGCCGACCGGCGTGGTGGCCGTGGTGGCCCCGGAGTCCCCGGCGCTGCTCGGCCTGGTCAGCGTGATCGCCCCGGCGATCGTCACCGGCAACACGGTGGTGGTGGCGACCTCGCCGACGCAGCCGCTGGCGGCGGTGACCCTGGCCGAGGTGCTCGCCACCTCCGACCTGCCCGGCGGGGTGGTCAACCTGCTCACCGGCCGGATCACCGAGACCGTGCCGACGCTGGCCGCCCACATGGACGTCAACGCCGTCGACCTGACCGGGGTGGCCGACGCCGAGCTGGCGGCCGAGCTGGAGGTGAAGGCGGCGGAGAACCTCAAGCGGGTGCTCCGGCCGGCCCCGTCCGACCACGACTGGACCGCCGACCCGGGCATCACCCGGATGACCAGCCTGCTGGAGACGAAGACCGTCTGGCACCCGAAGGGCGTCTGAGGACGCGTGACCGGGGCGTCCGCCGACGCGGACGCCCCGGCTCGGCGCCGGTCGGCACGCCCCGGCCCGCGGATGGCTCGAGTAGGCGCCGTGGTCGACGCTGCCGCGCCAGGAGGCACGCCGGCGGATGGTCCAGGGCGGGACCGCAAACCCGGCAGGTCGCGGGTGGTGATGGGCATCGGTCGGCCCGCCGGGTGCTGTCGGGTCGGCCCGCCGGGTGCTCTCTGTTGGGCCACCGAATGCTCCCTGTCGGCCCGCCGGATGCCGTCGGGTCGGCCCGCCGGATGCCGTCGGCTCGGCCCGCCGAATGCTCTCTGTTGGGCCACCGAATGCTCTCTGTCGCCCCTGTGGAGCTGATGTCGTAGACGACTCAGGCATCCGCCGCTGGAAGGCCCGCCGCTCGACGCTCCGCTGTCCGCCGCACGATTGCTCGCCACAGGGTGCGCCAGCCACCGCCCAGCACCCGACCGCCCACCCCGGGTGCCGCCGCACGGTTACTGGCCGCAGGACGCACCAGCCGCTGCTGCCGCCGCCGCGCGACGGCTTGCCGTTGGTTCGTCGCTCACCGGTGTCGCCCCGCGCTGGGCGGGCTCGGGCTCGGTGGCCGCCGCTCGCAGGCTCTGCCGGGCCTGATGTCGTAAACGACTCAGCTCGACAGGGCGGCGAGGGCAACCCGCACCCGAACCGGCGCCGCCACCCCACGCGAGCCGGCCCCGCGCCGCATCCCTGCACAGATCGCCGCCGAGGATGTGCCCGACGTCACGTCGTACTACGGGGGGTAGGATTGCGGCGTGACTCGGCTCGGTGATCTCGAACGTGCGGTGATGGACGTGCTGTGGGACTCGGTCCCGACCACGTCGGACGGGATCACCGTGCGCGAGGTGGCCGACGCGCTGGACGGCCGCGAGTTGGCGTACACCACGGTGATGACCGTGCTGGACCGGCTCGCCGGCAAGGGCATGGTCCAGCGCGAGCGGGAGGGGCGGGCCTGGCGCTACCGGGCCGCCGCCAGCCGCGAGGCGCACATCGCCCAGCTCATGCTCGACGCCCTCGACCTCGGCGGCAGCCGGGACGCCGCGCTGGTGCGCTTCGCCCGCTCGGTGACCGGCACCGAGGCCGAGGTGCTGCGCGCCGCGCTCGGCGCCGAGGCCGCCGCCGGGCAGACCGGGCGCCGCCAGGACGGCCTGACCGACCGGATCGAGGCGCCGACCGACCGGGCCGGCCGGCCGGTCCGGGCCGACGAGGCAGCGGACCGGTAGGGCGGCGGCCGTGGCGTACGCCCTGCACTTCGCCGCGTCGATGCTGGCCTGCTGGCTGATCGCGCAGGTGCTGGCGCGCTCCACCTGGACGTGGCGCAGCCCTCGGGTGGCGATCGTCTGCTGGCAGGCGGTGGGGCTGGCGCTCGGCCTCTCCGCGATGGGCCTGCCGATGGCGGTGGGCCTGGCCGCCTACGAGCGGTCGACCGGCAGCGCGCTGGTCGCTCTGGCGACCGACCTGAGCCACGGCACCCTGCCCGTCGGGGTGGGCGCGCCGCAACTGGCCGCCGTGGGGGTGGGCTTCGGCATCGGCGCGGTGCTGCTGACCACGACGGTGCGCAGCATCCATGGCACCGTACGCGCCCAGCGCCGGCACCGGGACCTGCTCACCCTCGTCGCCCGGCGGGACCCGACGGTCCCCGGCGCGCTGGTGCTCGACCATCCGAGTGCGGCGGCGTACTGCCTGCCGGGGGTGAAGCCGCGGGTGGTGGTCAGCGCGGGCACGCTCGACCTGCTGGACCGGGAGCAACTGGCGGCGGTGCTGGCCCACGAGCGGGCGCACGCCCAGGAGCGGCACGATCTGGTGCTGCTGCCGTTCACCGCGCTGTGCCGGGCACTGCCCTGGTTCGCCTGGGTCCGCGCGGCGCACGAGCGCGTCGCGCTGCTGGTGGAAATGCGGGCCGACGACAAGGCCCGGGAGGCGCACGCCGACGCGCCGCTGGCCGGCGCGCTGCGCCGGTTCGCCGCGGCGGGCAACCGGATCACGCCGGCCGGCGCCCTCGGGATGGGCGACCGGGACCTCGACGTGCGGGTGCAGCGGCTGCTCGTCGCCGACCGGCCGCCTCGGCTGATCGGGGCCGCCGCGCTGACGGCGACGACCACCCTGGCCGCCCTGCCGATCTCGCTCTTCCTCAGCTAGGCCGCCGCCCCGGGCGGCATCGATCCCCATGATCGCCCTGCGTCGTCGCGGGTTCCTGCCGGGCTGATAGGTAGAGAAACTACGTGTAGGCTGACTACGACATGTGAGCCGACAGTACGGAGAGCCGGCCATGGACACGCTGCTCCTCGCCCGCCTGCAGTTCGCCACCACCACCTCGATCCACTTCCTCTTCGTGGTGGTCACGCTCGGCCTGGTCACCCTGCTCGTGGGATTGCAGACCACCGCGGTGCTGACCGGTAAGCCGGTCTACTGGCGGCTGACCCGCTTCTGGGGTCAGCTCTACGTGATCAACTACGTGCTCGGCATCGCCACCGGCATCGTCATGGAGTTCCAGTTCGGGCTGAACTGGAGCGGCCTGTCGCGCTACGTCGGCAACGTCTTCGGGGCACCGCTGGCCATCGAGACGCTCGTCGCCTTCTTCCTGGAGTCGACGTTCCTCGGCATGTGGATCTTCGGCTGGCACCGGCTGCGCCGGGGCGTCCACCTCGCCCTGCTCTGGGGCGTCGCGCTCACGGCGTACGCCTCGGCCTTCTGGATCATGGTGGCGAACTCCTGGCTGCAGAACCCGGTCGGCCACGAGGTGCGCGACGGCGTCGCCCACCTCACCGACTTCTCCGCGCTGCTGACCAACCCCAGCCTCGGCATGGCCTTCGGCCACGTGGTCTTCGCGGCGCTGCTGGTCGGCGGAATGCTGATGGCAGCGGTCAGCGCCTGGCACCTGATCCGGCGCACCCCGGACTTCGCACTGTTCCGCACCTCGCTGCGGATCGGCCTGGTCACCGCCGCGCTGTCGATCAGCATGGTGCAGGGCTTCGGCTTCGCCCAGTTCGGCCCGGTCGGGCAGGTGCAGCCCACCAAGTTCGGCGGCGGCCCGGCGGCGGACGAGCTGGTCGCCGACTGGACCGCCCGGTTCGGCCCGGGCGACTACACCCCACCGGTGCTCGCCAGCGTCGGCCTCGGCTTCATGGTCCTGATCGGTTTCGGTCTCGGCCTGCTCTGGCTGCTGCTCCCGCTGCTCTGGCGGGACTGGGCCGTCCGGCTGCGCTTCCCCCTCTGGCTGGTGCTGCTCGCCCTGCCGCTGCCGTTCGTCGCGGTGATCCTCGGCTGGATCTCCCGCGAGGTCGGCCGCCAACCCTGGGTCGCGTACGGGCTGCTGCCGGTGGACCAGGCGGTGTCGCCGGTCAGTCCCTGGCTGATGCTCGCCTCGCTCGTCGGCTTCAGCCTGCTGCTCGGCGCCCTGGCCGTCACCAACTGGGTGCTACTGGCCCGGTACGCCGCCCGGGGCGCGGCCGACCCCGCGCTGGGTCGCCGGCCAGGGCAGCCGCCCGCCGACCACCGCCCCGAGCCCGCCTTCGCCTGAGGAGACCACGTGGAACTCGCCTGGTACGCCCTGCTCGGCCTCTTCTTCGCCACCTACCTGGTGCTCGGCGGCTACGACTACGGCGTCGGCCTGCTGCTCGCCCGGGGCGCCGACCCGGCCCGCCGCCGCGCCGCCCTGAACGCCGTCGGCCCGTTCTTCCTCGGCAACGAGGTCTGGCTGGTGGCCGCCGTCGGCATCCTCTTCGGCGCGTTCCCCGTGCTGGAGGGGGAACTGCTCGCCGGCTTCTACCCGGCCGTGGCGGGCGCGCTGGTCGGGGTGATCCTGGTGACCGTCGGGGTGCAGTTGCGCAGCCGGCCGGCCGGGGCACGGGCCCGCGCCGCGTGGGACCGGGTCGTGGTCGTCGGCAGCGTGCTCGCCGCGCTCGGCTGGGGCACCCTGCTGGCCGGGCTGCTCCAGGGCGTACCGCTGCACGCCGACGGCCACGTCGCCGGCGTGACCCACCTGTTCACCCCCTTCGTGGCCGCCGCCGGGCTCGCGGTCGTCGCGCTGGTCGCGCTGCACGGTGCGACGTTCCTCACCCTCCGGCTGCCGACCGCCGAGGCCGCGCCGGTCGGGCGGCTGGCCCGCCGGCTCGTCCCGGTCGCGCTCGTCGCCGTCGGCGCGGCCACCGCGCTGGGCCTGCTCTCCGCCGACGTACGCGCCGCGGTCGGGCAGCCCGTGGCGGCCGCACTGCTGCCGGTGCTGCTGGTGTCGGTGCTGGTGGGGGCCCGGGTGGCGCTCGCCCGGCGGCGGCCGGGGCTGGCCTTCGCCGCCACCGGGGCGGCCCTCGCGCTGCCGGTCGCGCTCGTCGGCGCGGCCCTCTGGCCGCACGCGCTGGTCTCCACGGTCGACCCCGGGGCGTCCCTGACCGTGGCCGACGCGGCGGCGAGCACACCCACGCTGCGGCTGCTGGGCTGGCTGACGCTGCCGCTCCTGCCGGCCCTACTAGGCTTTCAGGCGATGTGCTGGTGGGTTTTCCGGGGACGGACCGACGGCAGGGCACCGGTGTACTGGTGAACCGCCGTCCCTTCGACCCGCGTCTGCTGCGCCGGGTCCCCGCGGCCCGGCGCGACCTCGCCGTGCTCGCGCTGCTCGGCGTGCTGGCCGCGGGGCTGGTCGTCGCGCAGGCCACCGCGCTGGCCGCGCTGCTGGCGACCGCGTTCGACGGGCGGCTGGACCGGCCCGCGCTGGCCGGTTTCGTCGCCGCCGTGGCCGCCCGGTCCGTGCTGGTGTGGGCGCAGGGCACGGTGTCGGCGCGGGTCGCCGCGACGGTCAAGGCGGCGCTGCGCGCGGAGCTGTTGGGCGCGGTCGGGCGGCAGGGCCCCGGCTGGGTCGCCGGCCAGCGCGCCGGGCAGCTCGCCACGCTGGCCGGGCGCGGGCTGGACGCGTTGGACGCCTACTTCACCGGCTACCTGCCGCAGCTCGTGCTGAGCGTCACCGTGCCGGTCGCCGTGCTGCTGCGGGTCTTCGTCGCCGACTGGGGCTCGGCGCTGATCATCGCGGCGACCCTGCCGCTGATCCCGATCTTCGGCGCGCTGCTCGGCTGGCAGGCGCAGGCCGCCACCGAGCGCCAGTGGCGGCGGCTCTCGCTGCTCGGCGGGCACTTCCTCGACATGGTCGCCGGGCTGCCCACGCTGCGCGCGTTCGGCCGGGCCGGGGCGCAGACCGAGGTGGTCCGCCGGATGGCCGACGGGCACCGCGTGGCGACCATGAAGACCCTGCGGATCGCGTTCCTCTCCGCCCTGGTGCTGGAGCTGGTGGCCACCCTCTCGGTGGCGCTGGTCGCCGTGCCGGTGGGCGTACGGCTGCTCGGCGGCGGGCTGACGCTGCAGACCGCGCTGCTGGTGCTGCTGCTCACGCCGGAGGCGTACCTGCCGCTGCGGGCGGCCGGCAGCCGCTTCCACGCCAGCATGGAGGGTCTGACCGCGCTGGACGAGGCACTCACCCTCTCGGCCGCCGCCCCCGCCGCGCCGGCCGGGGCCGGGGCCGCCCCCGACGGCCGGGGGGTGATCCGGTTCGACTCGGTGACCGTCGAGTACGAGCGGACCACCGCCCTGCGCGACGTCACGCTGACCATCCGGCCCGGCGAACGCATCGCGGTCATCGGCCCGAGCGGCGCCGGCAAGAGCACGCTGCTCGGCCTCCTGCTCGGCTTCGTCGCCCCGACCGTCGGCCGGGTCACCGTGGACGGGACGGACCTGGCCGGCACCGACCTGGACGCCTGGCGCCGCCAGGTGGCCTGGGTGCCGCAGCGGGCCCACCTCTTCGCCGCCTCGCTGGCCGACAACATCCGGCTCGGCGCCCCCGACACCCCGGACGCGGCCCTCGGCGCCGCCGTCCACGACGCCGCCCTGGACGACGTGGTCGCCGGCCTGCCGGAAGGGCTCGCCACCGTCCTCGGCGAGCGCGGGCACGGCCTGTCCAGCGGACAGCGGCAGCGCGTCGCGCTGGCCCGCGCGTTCCTGCGGGACGCCCCGGTGGTGCTGCTCGACGAGCCCACCGCCCGGCTGGACACCGCGAGCGAGGCCGTCGTCCTCGACGCCACCCGCCGGCTGGTGGCCGGACGGACGGCGGTGCTGGTGGCCCACCGACCGGCGCTGCTCGCCGACGCGGACCGGATCCTGCGGGTCGAGGACGGCCGGGTCACGGAGCTGACCCCGACGGTGGCCGGGGAGGCGACCCGATGACCGAGGCGCCGAGGCCGGCCGGAGACGCCGGAACGCGACCGGACGCGGGTGCCCCCGGCGAGCCGGCGCGCGTCCGCTCCCCCGAGCGGACCGTCCTGCGGCTGGCCCGGCCGTACCTGGACCGGCTGCTCGGCGCGGGGCTGCTCGCCGCCGCCACCGAGTTCGCCGGCCTCGCCCTGATGGCCACCGCGACCTGGCTGCTGATGAGCGCCGCCGGCCGGCCCCCGCTGGACCGCCTCACCGTGGCGATCGTCGCGGTCCGGGCGCTCGCCGTGAGCCGGGGCGTGCTCCGCTACACCGAGCGGCTCGCCGGGCACGACGCCGTGCTGCGGATGATCACCGACGTCCGGGCCCGGGTGTTCGCCACCCTCGCCGCCCGCCCGACCCTGCGGCAGCGCTCGGGGGACGCGCTGAGCCGGCTCGTCTCCGACGTGGAGGCCGTCCAGGACCTGCTGCTGCGGGTGCTGGTGCCGGCCTCGGCGGCGGCCCTGGTCAGCGCGGTCGCGGTCGGCGGGGCGGCGCTGATCTCGCCGGCCGCCGCCGGTGCGCTCGCCGTCGGGCTGCTGGTCGCCGGCGTGGCGCTGCCCGCCCTGGCCACGGCGCTGACCCGGCGCGCTGCCGCCGAACTCGCCCCCCTGCGCGGCGCGCTCGCCGTCGACGCGGTCGACCTCACCCACGGCGCCGCCGACCTGGCCGCGTTCGGCGCCACCGGGCACGCGCTGGAGGCGGCCGACCGACGCGCCCGGCGCCTGGTCCGGCTGGAGCGGCGCCTCGCCGCCACCGGCTTCGCCGTCGACGCCGCCGGGGTGCTGGTCTCCGGGCTCACCTCCGGCGCGGTGGTGCTCGCCGCCCTCGCGGCGGACGTGGACGGGGTGCTGGTCGGCGTGCTGGCGGTCGGCACGCTCGCCGCCGTCGAGATCGCGCTGGCGCTGGTCGGGGCGGGCCGGCAGTGGACCCAGCTCCGCGCCGGCCTGTCCCGGGTGGCCGCCCTGCTGGGCTCCTCGGCCGCGCCGCCCGAGTCCGGCGACACGCCGGTCGGCCCCGGCCCGCACGACGTGCGGTTCGCGGAGGTGACCGTGCGGTACCGGAAGGGTGCCGCGCCCGCCCTCGACGGCTTCGACCTCCACCTGCCGCCCGGCCGCCGGGTGGCCGTGGTCGGCCCGAGCGGCGCCGGCAAGAGCACCCTCGCCGCCGTACTCACCGGGTCGGTGCGCCCGGAGCGCGGGCAGGTCACCCTCGACGGGCGGGACCTGTCGGCGTACCGGGCCGGGGAGCTGCCCCGCGCGGTCGGCGGGCTGCTCGCCGAGGCGTACGTCTTCCACGCCACCGTCCGGGAGAACCTGCTGCTCGGGCGGCCCGGCGCCGACGAGGACGAGCTGGCGGCGGCGACGGCGGCGGCCGGCCTGCTGGACTGGGTACGCGAGCAGCCGGACGGCTGGGACACGGTGGTCGGCGAGGAGGGCGGCCAGCTCTCCGGCGGCCAGCGGCAGCGGCTCGCGCTGGCCCGGGCACTGCTGGCGGCGCCGGGCGTGCTGGTGCTCGACGAGCCGACCGAGGGGCTCGACCCCGCCGCCGCCGACGCGGTGCTCGCCTCGACGCTGGCGGCCACCCCGGCCGGGCACTCCGTGCTGCTGATCAGCCACCGGCTCAGCGGGCTGGCGGACCTAGACGAGATCGTGGTGCTGGACGCGGGCCGGGTGGTCCAGCGCGGCCGGCACGCCGAGCTGGTCGCCGCCCCCGGCTGGTACCGGGACCAGTGGCTGCTCCAGGACGCGGCCGAACGCGGATACCTGGCGCTGCGGCCCTGACCGTCGCGCCCCTCCCCGATCCCGCACCTCCGGGTCGGGCCAGGGTTGTCCCGGACGACGTCCGTCGGCCGCCCGTGCCAGGGTGGTGCCATGCGGGGCGACGACGCGACGGTGGTGGAGGAACGGCTGCGGGAGCTGGACGCGAGCCTGCGTGGGCCGCGCCGGTTGAAGTCCGACCTGCTGACCGAGGCGAGGCACGGCCTGCTGGACGCCGTCGACGCGTACCGGGAGGACGGGCTGCCGGCGGCGGAGGCCCAGCGGCGGGCGGTGGCCGAGTTCGGCTCCCCGGCGCAACTGGTTCCGGCCTACCAGGCGGAGCTGACGGTGGGGGCGCTGCGTGGGCTGTCGCTGCGGGTCGTCGGGCTGGCCGTGGTCGCGTTCGTGGCCGGCGACCTGACCTGGCAGGGAGCGAGCTGGAGCGACGGCCCCCGCCCGCCGGCCGGTTACGTGCTCCTGTCGGCCTCGGTGGACTGGATCTGGGCCGTCGCGTTCGTGCTGGCGGCGACCGGGCTGCTGCTCGCCGGGGCGGGCCGGTGGGCACCGCGCGGCGGCGACGCGGTCGGCCGGGCGGTGGGCACGGCCCTGACCGGTGTCCTCGCCCTCAGCGTGCTGGCCGGCGCGGGCCTCTTCGCGTGGTCGATGGGGCTGTGGGAGGCCGCCCTCACCTGGCCGCCCATGCTCGTCGGCGCGGCGGTGGCCGCCGCCGGCCACCTGTGGCTCGGCCGGGCCGCCCGCACCTGGCTGCTCGCCGTCCGCTCGACCGGGCGGTCGTCCACGCCGGCACCGGCCGCCTGACCGGACGGCCGGCCCCTCGCGCCCCCGACCGGTGCGTGGTTCCTCGCGATCGGCGCGGCCTGGCGCGGTCGTCTCGTGCGAGAGCTGGGATGCCGCCGGACGGGGCCGGCGCCGGGCGGCGTCAGGCGGGGGCGGTGGGCGGGGTGTCGGTGTCGAGGAAGCGGCCGACGGTGCTGCTGAACTCGCGCCACCCGGACCGCTCCCCGGCCAGCGCCCGCCGCCCCGCGTCGGTGAGCTGGTAGGTCCGCCGCTCCCGGCCGTTGACGGTGCTCCAGGTGCTGGCCACGTGGCCGGCCCGCTCCAGCCGGCGCAGCGCCGGATATATGGTGCCGGTCGGCAGGTCGAGCTGGCCGTCGCTGCGGGCCCGCAGCGCCTCGATGATGGCGTAGCCGTGCAGCGCGCCCTGCTCCAGCACCGCGAGCAGCAGCGCGTCGAGGTGTCCGTGCAGCGCCTGGGCCTTCATGCGTAGCAAGCCTACTTGTCGACGGGCCGCTCCGCCACCGGGGTGCGGGCACCGGCCCCCGGAGCCGCCCACTAGGGTATGTGCCCAGAGTCACTCGTCGGCGGCGGACGCCGGCGGGTGGGCAACCCGAAGCACACGGAGGTCAGCGTGGCCCGCCAGTCGCCCCAACGGCCCGACGCCGACGAGCCCGAGCTCGACGACGTGGACGACCCGGCCGAGTCCGACACCGCAACCGTCTCCGCCGAGGCCGCCCGCGCCCTCTGGGACGAGCTGCGGATCGACCCGGTGGAGATCGCGCTGCCCGCCGGCACCGGCTACACGCTGCGGGCCTACCGGCCGGCGCGGGAGCTGACCCCGACCGACGTCGCCGAGCGCGACCAGGACGATCCGTTCCTGGCCCGCCGCCAGGCCGTCGACGAGGACGAGGAGGAGGACGACGAGACCGTCGTCATCCTCGACGAGGACGTCGCCCAGGAGTTCGCCGAGAGCGACGAGGAGGACGGCAAGACCCGTCGCGAGGTCGCCGACGACGAGGACGCCGCGGCGGTCGCCGAGGCCGAGGACGAGGCGGGCGACGAGGAGGTCCCGGTCTTCCTCAGCCACCGCGGCAAGCTGCTGCTGTTCAAGACCCCCGAGTCGCTGGTCAGTTTCATCCGTTCCGGCGCGCCCAACGACCTGTCTCAACTGGACAGCTGGAACGAACTGTCCGAACGGGTGGAACCGGCCGACATCGCGCCGCTGGACGAGGACATCTACGAACTCGACCTGGTGGTGGAGAACCTCCGCGGCGGCCACGACACCTGGGACCCGACGCTGCTCATCGAGGCGGGCGAGGTGGCCCGCGACCTGGCGTACGCGCTGCGGCTGCCCGCCGTGCTGGACATGCTCTCCGCCGGCTCCAGCCTCGACGATCTGGACGAGGCGCTGCGCGCAACGGTCGACGGCGGCGTCGGCGGTTTCTTCGGCCGGCGGCGGCTGAAGAAAATCGGGGCACAAACCGCAAGTCTCGGTTGGCGCACCATTGTCGGCAAGATCTCTGCGGTCGTGGACTGGCGCGACTGACCCTTTACGGGGAGCATCAGTCTCTGGCAGTGAAAGCCTTGTGTCCCGGGAGGAGGACGACGCCGTGGCGCTCGTGCGCGTGTACTGCGGTCTGGCCTCGGCGGATCCGGCCGACCGATCGGCTTCGGCCGGTTCGACGCTGACGTCCGCTGTGGTCGACGACGCAGGCCGTCTGCTGCACGTCTGCGAGATCGGCGACGACCCGGCTGGCTACGCCCAGCTGGTCGCGCTGCTCGTGGAGCGGTCGGGCGGGCCGAGCGGAGCGGCGATCGCCGCCGACAGCGACGACCACACGGTCACCTCGCTGCTCAGCGCCGCGGGTCGTCCCCTGGCGATCGCCGACGACGACTCCGTCGACGACTTCGCCGAGCGGTTCGCCGACGACGACTCCCTCGAGGAGATGCAGTCACCCCCGGCCGAGCGGCGCGCCGTCGGCCTGGCCCGCGCCCTGCAGGCCGGCGCGCTCTCCGCCGTCACCCTCCCGGCTCCCCGCGACCTCGCGGGATACAAGCAGGTGCTCGCCGCGCACGCCGCGCTGGCCAGCGGCCGGCACTCCGCCGCCGTCGCGCTGCGCGAGGTGCTCCGCGAGCTCTACCCGGCCGCGCTGCGCGCCTATCCGGACCCGGCCGAGCCGGTCTCGCTGGCGGTGCTGGACGCACTACCCGAGCCGGGCATGCTGGCCGGGCGCGAGGTCTCGGTCGCCGCCGACGCGGTCGCGGCGCACCTCGCCGCCGACGGGGTCGCCAGCGCCGAGCAGCTCACCGAGGCGGTGACCGCCCTGCGGGTCGCCATCAGCGAGACGCCGCGACGCGCCACCGTCAACCGCGCGCTCACCTCCGCCGTGGCGGAGACCGTCCGGCAGGCCGTCGCCTCCGTCCGCGCCTGCGACGCCGGCTGCGAGGCCCTCGTCGGCGCGCTCAACTCCCGGGTCGGCGCGCCCGCCGAGCCGGCACCCGGGCGCCGCGCCGCGGCCCGGCGCGGTGAGCCGGTCGGCGACCTGCCCGGCCTCGCCCCCACCGGGGCAGGCCTGCGCCCCGCCCGGCCCACCGAGCCCGAGCCGGCCCCGACCGGCGGCCGGCGGAGCCGGCCGGAGCCCGTCTCCGGCGCGACGCCGCCCCCCGCGCCCCGGCCGCTCGGCCCCCCGCCGGTCGCCCCGGCCCCGATCACCCCGCCGCCCGTCGCCCCGGCGCCGGTGACCCCGGCCGCGGTGGCCGGTCCCCCGGTCTCCGCGCCGCCGTCGCGGCCCGCCGCTGCGCCGAGCCGCGTCGACGGCCCCACCAACCGCCCGGTCTCCGCGCCGCCGCCCCCGCCGCCCGGCATCACCCCGATCGCCCCGGCACAGCGCGGCACGGTCCCGCCGGCCGAGGCCGGGGAGCCGTTCCGGCCGACGCTGACCACCGCGGCGATCCAGAGCGCCCGCGCCGAGCGGCAACGCACCGTGATCCCGCCCCGGCCCAAGACCAGCAGCGAACCCCCGACGCCGACGGGCGGCTTCAGCGCCACCGACCTCAGCGTCCCCGTGCCCACCCCCCGGCCCGACCAGGACTCCGCTCCCCCCGGCTCGCGGGCCAACTGGCCGCTGGTCAACAACCCGGAGGACCCGTCCGACAGCTCCGCCACGAACCCGGTCGTCGGCTCCTACGGCGACCGTGGCGGGCGCGGCGTCGACGCGCCGACCGACCCGGGTGCCGAGCGGCGTGTGACCCCACCCTGGCTGGCCGACGACCTGCCCCAGGAACCTCCGATGCTGCGCCTGGTCGAGCCGCCGCCGCTGGCCGACCGCGCGCTGCGCGACGGGCCGGGCCAGCCCGCCGAGCCGGAGACGCCGCCGCTGCGGCTCGTCGACCGCGAGGAGGCCGGGCGCAGCGGCCGGCCGGCCCCCAGCCCCGAGCGTACGGCGGCCGAGCACCGGCCGGCGCCCCCCGTGGAGCGGCGGCCCCCGCCGGTCTCCGACGAGGGCGACGGCGATCTGCTGATCTTCGCGCAGGCCAAGTCCGCCTGGTTCGTGGGGCACACGGAGGAGTCCGACCTGGACTGGTCGACCACGGCCGACACCGGCTGGCAGGCCGCCGAGCAGGCCGCCCGCCCGGCGGTCGGCGCCGAGACGCGGGCCGGGCTGCCCAAGCGGGTCCCGCAGGCCAACCTCGTCCCCGGGTCGCCCCTGCGCGACGAGCGTCCCCTGCGGATCGTCCGGGACGCGGCGAGCCTCGCCGAGAACACGACCGGCTACTTCCGCGGCTGGCGTCGCGGGCAGGAGATCGGCGGGTTCGCGGTCGGCGGTCGACCCGGCCGGGAGGCCGCCGGCGGCTGGGACTTCACCCGCGACACCGGCGACCGCGACGACGACCGGGAATACGAGTACCGTTCCGCCGGATACCGCTCCTGATCGCCGGGAAACCGCCCTCCACCTGCGTGTCCCTGCCCACACCCGGATAATTTGACGCCGGGCCGCGGCGGCCGGGAGCATACCGGCGGAACGGCCGGCGGCAGGGGTCGCCGGGGGGAAGGCGACTCGTGGCGACATCGGCAACCGGTCCCTCCGTGCTCACCCGTCGCGGCCTGCTGGCTGCGGCGGCGGGCACTCTGCTGCTCAGCGCCTGCGGGCGCGAGGAGCCGGGCGAGGGAGATCCGGTCAGGACGGTCGCGCCGGGCGGTCAGGAACTGCTGATCGGGGTCAGCCTGGAGCTGACCGGCCCCGGCGCCGCGCTCGGCGTGCTCCAGCGACGCGCGCTGGACATCACCCTCGAAACGCTCAACGACAAGGGCGTGCCCATCGGCAACCTGCGCCGCAACGTCCGGCTGGAGGTGCGCGACAACGCCGGCGATGCCCGACTGGCGGCCCGGCAGGTCACCGAACTGGCCCGCGAGACCGGCGTGCACGCCCTGCTCGGCGGGACCATGGCGGAGACCTCCGTCGCCCTCGCCACCGTGGCGCAGCGGGAGCGGGTGCCGTTCGTCTCGCTCGGCTTCGGCGACGGGATCGTGCTGCCGCTGGCCCAGCGCACGTACGTCTTCAAGCTGACCCCCGACGGCGGCGACATGGCGCGGCGGCTGGCTCGGCTGATCGCCTCGCAGCGGCTGCGCCGCGTGGCGGTGCTGGCCCAGCACGGGCTGCACGGTGATTCGGGCGTACGGGCCACGTCAGCGGCCCTGCGAGCGGCCGGGCTGGAGCTGGTGTCCAGCACGCGGCTGCCCCGCACCGGCGAAAACTTCCGCCGGGCGGCCCGGTCGACGGCCGCCTCCCGGCCGGACGGCGTGGTGGTGTGGGCGACCGCCCCGGATTCCGCCGCCGCCGTCGGTGCGCTGCGCCGGGCCGGGTACGACGGTCCGGTGTTCCTCGACGCGGGTGCGGTCGCCGAGGAGACCCTCCAGGGCGGGAACGCGGCCACGATGGAGGGCGCGTACGCCGTCCACCCCGTCTCGCTGGGCGGGGCGATGCTCGCCAACACCACCATGTCGGCGCTGCTGCGTAAGGACTTCGTCTACCGCTACGTCCAGCTGCACGGCGGGTTCAGCGGCTTCGCCCCGTACGCGTCCGACGCGCTGCAGCTCATCGCGGACGCGGCGCGCCTGTCCACCAGCGTCGACCGTGGACGGTTGCGGGCGTTCCTGCAGAACCAGGTCACCGAGGGGATGGTGGGGATGTACTCCTTCACCCCCATCCGGCACGGCGGCATGGACCAGGGATCGCTGGGCCTCTACACCGTCAGCTCCGGCACCTGGACGCGGGTGTCCTGACCGTCGGCGCCCGCACCGGGCGCGGGCAGCGACGAGCGCCCGGTGCCGGCCGAAGCCGACGCCGGGCGCTCGTCGTTCGATCAGGCCGGTGCGACGGCGCGCGAGCGCCGCATGGTGAGCACGTACTCGACCAGCGAGATCAGCACGTGCTTGGTCGACTCCCGGTTCCGGGCGTCACAGGCCACCACCGGCACGTCGTTCGAGATCGCGAGCGCGTCCCGGACGTCCTGCGGGTCGTGGTACTGCATCCCGTCGAAGCAGTTGATGGCCACCAGGTACGGCAGCCGCCGGTGCTCGAAGAAGTCGATCGCCGCGAAGCAGTCGGCCAGCCGGCGGGTGTCCACCAGCACCACCGCTCCGATCGCGCCGCGCACCAGTTCGTCCCACATGAACCAGAACCGGGTCTGACCCGGCGTACCGAACAGGTACAGGATCAGGTCGCGGTCGATCGAGATGCGGCCGAAGTCCATCGCCACCGTGGTCGTCGTCTTGCCCGGCACCTGCCGGGTGTCGTCGACGCCCACGCCGGCGGAGGTCATGATCGCCTCGGTCGTCAGCGGCGTGATCTCCGAGACCGAGCCGACCAGCGTCGTCTTGCCGACGCCGAATCCACCGGCGATAACGATCTTCGCCGACGTCACGCGCCCGCTCGGGGCAGGCGGCCGGTGCGACATGTCAGAGCCTGCGAAGTCCACTCAGCACCCTCTCCAGCAGTTCAGTGCCCACCGCGTCGTCCGAGTCGTCCAGGATGGTCGGCTCGTGGACCGCGACCAGGCCGTCCGTCGCCATGTCGGCGATGAGCACCCGGGCCACACCGAGCGGGAGCTGCATCCGCGCCGCGATTTCGGCGAGCGACTGCACACGTCCGTCACACAGCGCGGCGATGTACTGGTGCTCGCGGCCCTGGCCGCCGTTGCCATTGGCAGCGGCCCGGCCGCGCACCGTCGTCTCGACGAGCGCCTCCAGCGCGATGTCGAGACGGGGGCGGGTACGACCGCGGGTCACGGCGTATGGACGGACCAACGCTCCGGTCGGTTCGTCACGATCGGCCATGTCGCCGCTCACCTCCTTCGTACCCGGCACCTGCTCCCGAGGGAGCCTGTCGTCGTTGTCGTTGCCGCCCCGCCGACCTCACGGTCAGCAGGTCGTCAGCCCAGCATGCCCGCAGCCGCACGCGGCTGCGGGGTCAGCGCGTCGCCCACCCGGTCGACCAGGAGGGCCATCTCGTAGCCGACCTGCCCGACGTCGCAGCTACGGGCGGCCAGCACCGCGAACGACGAGCCGTCCGAGATGGACATCAGGAACAGGAAGCCGTTGTCCATCTCCACCACCGTCTGCAGCACCGCGCCTCCCTCGAAGCAGCGGGCCGCACCCTGGGTGAGGCTGACGAGGCCGGACGCGATCGCGGCCAACTGGTCGGCCCGGTCACGCGGGAGATCCCGTGACGACGCGAGGAGCAGACCGTCCGCGGAGACGGCGACCGCATGCGCGACACCGGGCACCCGGTCGGCGAAGTTGGCCAGCAGCCAACCGAGATCCTGCGTAGTTGTCATCGTTCTTGCTCCTTCTGCCCGCTCCCGGCCACCGGGCCTGAGCCAGACTGCGAGGATTGCTGCCCTCCCGGAGTCGCCTCCGGGTTGGTCGGGTTGCTGTCCGACGGGGACGTACGCCCCCGCTGCACGCCCCGGTGGTACGCCGAGAGCAGGCCCCGGACGCCCTCCGGCGTACGCCGCTGCACCGAGGTGGTGGGCTTCTCCACCGCACCCGGCACGAGCTGCGCCATCGGGGTGCGCTTGGGCAGCCCCGTCGAGGTGGTCGCCGCGACCGGAACCTCGCTCGCCGCGGAGGCCGCGCGCCACCCGTCGTCGGCGGCGGTCTGCCAGCCGCCGCCCTGCTGCTGGGGCCGGCGGTGACCGAAGCTGTCGGCGACACCGGGGCGGGCACCCCCGTTGACCGTCGATCCGTTCTCGCGCGGCGCTCCTCCGGCCGTCGACTGCTCTGCCATCGGTGCGTTACCTGTCCCGGGTGGTGTCTGCTGCACGGCTCGACCGCTGGCGTCGACGCGGGCGAACTGCTGGGTCGCGGCGCCGTTGGCGGCCGGCGCCGCCTCCTCCGGGCCCGGCCGACGGGTACGGAACCAGGCCGACTCGAGCTCCCGGAAGATCGGCAGCTCCATCGTCTCGTCCGCGTACCGCTGCCGGTTCTGGGCCTGCGGCGGGGTGTTCGGCCGCGCCGGCGGGGCGGCCGGCACCGGGGCGGGGGTCGGCGTGGGGGCCGGAGCGGCCGGAGCCGGAGCGGCCTGCGCACCCGGGGTGTCCGCGCCGGAGCGCGGCACCCGCGGCAGCTCGGTGGTCATGTCCAGCGCGGCGGCGAGGCGCTCGGGCACCGGCGGGGTCACCGCGTCGCGCTCCGCCCCGGCGACCGGCGGCCAGGCCGGCGGCGCCGGGGTGCTCGGCCCGGGCGCGCCGGGAACCGGGCGCTGGGGCAGCGGGCCGGTCGGCGGGGCCGAGACCGGCGGGCCGGAGAACGGCGCGGCCGAGACCGGGTGACCGGAGACCGGCGACGCCGAGACCGGCATGCCGGAGACCGGAGCGCCGGAGACCGGGGGCGCCGAGTAGGGAATCGGCGGGGTCGACACCGGCGGGCCGGCGTAGTGCGACGGCGGCCCGGAGACCGGCGGGACGGGCGGGGCCGACACCGGGGGGACCGGCGGGGCCGAGTACGGCCGGGCCTCGGGGCTGCTGGGCAGCTGCCGCGGAACGGCGGCCTGCTGGCCGGTCGCGCCGGGGTCGTCGCCGGCACGCCGCTGCGGCAGCGGGTCGATCGGCTGCCCGTTGGACGTGCGGGGGCGGAAGGTCTCGCCGTTGGTGGTCCCGGTGGCGCCGGTCAGGTCGGACCAGGCCGGCATGGAGCGCGCGCCGCCCGCCGAGGCCGGCGTGCCGGCCCCGTTGCGCGGGGCCGGGTCGAACGGCCGGCCGCCGAGGGTGACCTGGTTGCCGGACTCGCCGGATCGCTGCGGCGGCGTCGGATTGGGCTGGCGGTGGCCGAGCGCCGGCAGCGCGCCGAAGGTCGGGGCCGGGCCGGAGGGCGCCCCGCCGAACGCGGGAGCCTGGCCCGACGACGGCCCGCCGAAGGCCGGGGCCGGGCCGGACGCCTGGGCGCCCGGAGCGGGCAGCGCGGGCGAGGACTGCACGCGGCCGGAGAGGGCCCGCGGCACGAGCACCGACGTGGGCATGACCACCTCGGCCACGGTCCCCCGGTCGGTGCCGGGCCGCAGCTCGACCTTGACGCCGTGCCGGGACGCCAGCCGGGCGACCACGACCAGGCCCATCATCCGGGAGACGGCGACGTCCACCTGCGGGGGCGTGGCGAGCCGCTCGTTGAGCTCGTGGAGCTGCTCGGGGCTGATGCCGATGCCCCGGTCCTCCACGTAGAGCGACGCGCGGTCGCCGACCCGGCGGGCCTCGACCATGACGTGCGAGTCCGGCGGCGAGAAGGCGGTGGCGTTGTCGAACAGCTCGGCGACGAGGTGCACCAGGTCGTTGACGGCGTGCGCGGAGACCTCGATGTCGCGGTCGATCACCCCGAACTCGATGCGGGTGTAGTGCTCGACCTCGGACTGGGCCGCCCGGAGCACGTCGATCAGCGCGGCCGGCTCCCGCTGCACGCGGGTGGAGTCGGCACCGGCGAGCACCAGGAGGTTTTCGTCGTTGCGGCGCATCCGGGTGGCCAGGTGGTCGAGCTGGAACAGCTCGGCCAGCCGGTCCGGGTCCTCCTCGCCGCGCTCCAGCCGGTCGAGGTGGCCGATCAGGCGGTCGACCAGGATCTGCGAGCGGCGGGCCAGGTTGACGAACATCGTCGCGACGGACGCGCGCAGCGCGGCCTGCTCGGCGGCGGTGCGGACGGCCTCCAGGTGGACCGCGTTGAACGCCTCGGTCACCTGGCCGAACTCGTCCTTGCTGCGCACCGGCAGCGGCTCGGCGATCTGGTTGGCCAGCTGCACCGGGGAGAGCTGGCCGGTGACCTGGGGGTCGCGCAGCCGGGCCACGGCCTGGGGCAGGCCGTACTGGGCGATGGAGAGGGCGCCCTGCCGCAGGTCGCGCAGCGAGCGGGCCATCGAGCGGGCGACCAGGTAGGCGAAGAGGATGGCCAGCAGCAGCATGCTGAGCAGCAGGCCGGTCTCCAGGAACACCTGGCGCTGCACGTCCGAGCGCAGGTCGTCGGCGACCGCGACGACGTCGCTGTCGATCTTCGACTCGACCGTGCGGATGAGCTTGGCGTTGGCCACCATGGCCGCGTCCCACTCGTCCGCGTCGAACGGCGCGCCGGTCAGGCTGTCGGCGGTGGTGATGCCGTTGAGCCAGCTGTTGTAGGTGTTCGCCTCGCGCAGGTCGGGGCCCGCGACCACCTGGGCGTAGTACTCCTGCTCGGGCTGGCTGGCCACCACCCGGAAGCTCTGCAGCCACTGGCTGGAGCCGGTGCTGGCGGCGATGTACTCGTTACGCAGGTTGGGGGTCAGCCGCTGCTGGATGAACGCCCGGTGCACCACGTCCCGGCGGCGGGACAGGAACTCCTTGTTGCGGGCGGTGGCGGTGGCCGCGCGCATCTGGTCGCTCAGCTCGTTGTCGCCGGCGAGCTGGGTGGCCGAGTCGCGGACGCTCAGCAGGTTGTCGATGAGGCCGTCGTAGGCCTGCATCGCCGGCACGAGCCCGAGCTTGCCGTTGAAGACCTGGCTGCGGGTGCCGGGAAGGTCGGTCAGGGTCTGGTCGATCTCGCGGAGCAGGGTCTCGAAGTTGGCCGGGAGGTCCTCGACCTCGCCGCGCTGCTGCGAGTAGGGCCCCCAGGCCTTGTCGACCCGACCGTTGGCCTCCTCGTAGGCCTGCTTGAAGCGGGCGGCGTCCTGGCCCTTCGGCACGCCCAGCAGGCGCAGCGCGTTGGTCCGCTCGTCCTGGAGCGTGTCGACCAGGTCACCCGAGTAGCCGACGAGGTTGGCCAGGTCACCGGCCCGGTTGGCGTTGTTGAGCGTCTCCAGGTGGTCCACCAGGCCACTGGTGCCCACGACGACCGTGGCGATGGTCGGCACGATCATGATGAGACCGAGCTTGGACCAGATCGGCATGTCGCGGAGCCGACCGGCGGGCCGGCGTAGCCGCGACAGGAAGGAGCCCGCCGTCTTTGGCCGTTTGCTCACGTCACCGCCCTCGACATTTCAACGTCCGCGTTGCCCTCGGACAACGCCCAGCGGCCGACCCAGCGGGTCGGACCATCCGAGATTCCATCACGCCACCCTAAAAAGAGAAAGCCCAGGTTGGCCGTCACGCGAGGTGTGATGAGATGTTGATGCAATTTGATCGCAGTCTGTCTGGCCGGAGTCACTGAAGGTAATGGATCACCCCCACCGCGTTGTCCTGCTCGCCGGCCCCTCCGGCTCGGGAAAGTCGTACATCGCACGGCGAACCGGCCTTCCGGTGCTGTGCCTGGACGACTTCTACAAGAACGGCGATGACCCTACGCTGCCACGACAGAACGACCTGGTGGATTGGGAGTCGCCCCGCTCCTGGGACGCCGAGGCCGCCGTGGAGACGATTACCCGACTGGCCACCGAGGGCAAGGCCGATGTGCCGGTTTATGCGATCGGTGAGGACCGCCGGGTGACCACCCGGCCGTTCGACCTGGCCGGTTCGCCACTTTTCGTGGCCGAAGGGATTTTCGCGGCCGAGATCGTCGAGGAGTGCCGCCGCCGGGGGGTGCTCGCCGGGGCGTACGCCCTGCGCCGGCCGCGCGGCGCGACCTTCGTCCGCCGGCTGGCCCGCGACCTGTCCGAGCAGCGCAAGGCGCCCCGGGTGCTGGTCCGCCGCGGGCTGACGCTGCTGCGCACCGAGCCGGCCGTGCTGCGCCGGCAGACCGGCCTCGGCGCCGAGGCCGCCCGGGCGGGTGAGGTGCTGCGCCGGGTGGCCGGCCTGCTCGCCGGCCACCCGCACCGCCCGTGACGCCCGCCGCCGCGACCGCGGCGGGACCGCCGGTGATCAGCCCAGCAGCTTGGCGTACGCGGGCTTGATCACCTCGTCGATGATCTTCAGCCGCTCGTCGAACGGGATGAAGGCGCTCTTCATGGCGTTGATGGTGAACCACTGGAGCTCCTTCCAGCCGTAGCCGAAGGCGTCCACCAGCAGGGCCATCTCCCGCGACATCGACGTGCCGCTCATCAGCCGGTTGTCGGTGTTCACCGTCACCCGGAACCGCAGGTCCCGCAGCAGCCCGATCGGGTGCTCGGCGATCGACGGCGCGGCGCCGGTCTGCACGTTCGACGACGGGCACAGCTCCAGCGGGATCCGCTTGTCCCGCACGTACGCGGCCAGCCGCCCGAGCACCGGCTCCGGTCCGGGCGTGATGTCGTCCACGATCCGCACGCCGTGGCCGAGCCGGTCCGCCCCGCACCACTGGATCGCCTGCCAGATCGACGGCAGGCCGAAGGCCTCGCCGGCGTGGATGGTGAAGTGGAAGTTCTCCCGCTGGAGGTACTCGAAGGCGTCCAGGTGCCGGGTGGGCGGGAAGCCCGCCTCGGCGCCGGCGATGTCGAAGCCGACCACCCCGGCGTCCCGGTGCCGCACGGCCAGCTCGGCGATCTCCTGCGAGCGGGCGGCGTGCCGCATCGCGGTGAGCAGGGTGCCGACCCGGATGTGCCGGCCCGCCTCGGCGGCCAGCGCGCTGCCCTCGACGAAGCCGGCGAGCACCGCCTCGACCACCTCGTCCAGGGTCAGGTCCCGTTCCAGGTGCTGCTCGGGGGCGAAGCGCACCTCGGCGTAGACCACCCCGTCGGCGGCCAGGTCCTGGGCGCACTCCCGGGCCACCCGGCGCAACGCCGACGCGGTCTGCATGACGGCGACGGTGTGCGCGAACGTCTCCAGGTAGCGCTCCAGGGAGCCGGAGTCGGCCGCCTCGACGAACCACCGGCCGAGCGCCTCGGGATCGGTGGTGGGCAGCTCGTGGCCCACCTCGGCGGCCAGTTCGACGATCGTCGCCGGCCGCAGGCCGCCGTCGAGGTGATCGTGCAGCAGCGCCTTCGGGACCTTGACGATGTCCTCGTAACGGATTGTCGCGACCATGCTCAGACCCTAGTCGGCCGCGCCCGCACCGGCCGACGGGACCAGCGGGGACCGGCGGGGACCCAGCGGGGACCGGCGGTGGGAGGCCGGCACCTGCGGCGGGGCGACGGCGGGCAGCTCCGGCGCGGTGATCTGCCGGGCCCGGCCGATGCCCACCCCCGGGCGAACCGGCCGCCGGTCCGGCGACCCACGCGGCCCGGGCACCGGCGCCGACGAACGTTCAGGCGAGGCGTGGCGGCGTCGCTCCCGTGGCGGGCCGACGCTGGGCCGGCACGGTGAACCTCGGGATGAGGTGCTGCGCCAGCGGGCCGATGCTGACGGCGAAGAGGAGGGTGCCGGGACCGACGGTGCCGCCGAGCGCCCAGCCCAGCGCGAGCACGCCGAGCTCGATGGCCGTGCGTGCCCGCCCGATCGGCAGGCCACGGGCGGCCAGTCCGGTCATCAGGCCGTCGCGCGGCCCCGGCCCGAGTCGCGCGCCGAGGTAGAGGGCCGTGGCGAGCCCGTTGAGCAGGACGCCGACGACCAGCAGGCCGATCCGGCCGGCGACCGGGAGCACCGGCGGCACGAGGGCGAGCGCGGCGTCGGCGACGAACCCGACCACCACCACGTTCGCGACGGTGCCGAACCCGGGGCGCTGCCGCAGCGGGATCCACAGCAGCAGCACTACCACGGCGACCAGGTTGACCACTTGGCCGAGGCTCAGCCCGGTCCGCTCGGCGAGCCCCTGGTGCAGCACGTCCCAGGACGCGAGGCCCAGGTCGGCGCGGACCATCAGGGCCACGCTGACACCGAACAGCGCGAGGCCGCCCAGCAGACGGGCCAGCCGGCCCGGCAATTTCGTTGACATGTCACTCACCTTAGAGAACCGGTTGATGACATGTCAACAAGATGACTACGATGCGTCTCGTGGACCAACCACGCTGGCTCGACGAGCGGGAGCAGCGCGCCTGGCGGGGGTACCGGCGGATGCGCCGCCTCCTCGACCTGGAGCTGGCCCGCGACCTCGCGCGGGACGCCGGCCTCTCCGAGCCGGACTACGACGTCCTCTCCGACCTCTCCGAAACCCCGGACCAGCGGTTGCGGCTCAGCGAGCTGGCCGACCGGATGCTCTGGTCCCGCAGCCGGCTCTCCCACCACCTGACCCGGATGCAGCAGCGCGGCCTGGTCACCCGCGAGGAGTGCGCCACCGACGGCCGGGGCGCGGTCGTCGCGCTCACCGCCGAGGGCCGGCGGGCGATCGAGGCCGCCGCCCCCGGTCACGTCGCGGCGGTCCGCCGGCACCTGATCGACCTGCTGACCCCCGACGAGGTCGCCGCGCTGGACGCGCTGAGCCACCGCGTGGTCGACCACCTCACCGGCCGGGACGGCGCGCGAGGCTGACCGATGGTGGTGCGGGCACCACCATCGGGCTGGCGTGCGCGCACCATCGAATCGACCCGTCCGGCTGCCTAGCGTCAGCGGCGACAAGGAAAGCCGACGCGGGGAGAGTCGCACGTGTTCACGACATTGGCCACAGCGGTGGTCCGCCGTCCGGGGCGGGTGATCGCTGGCTGGCTGCTCGCCATCGCCGCGCTGACCGCCGCCACCTTCGCCGTCTACGGGCCGGCGGGCCCACGCCCCGCCGACAGCCAGGCCGACTTCCTGCCGGCCCGCTACGAGTCCGCACGGGCCGCCGGCATCGCCGCCCGGATCTTCCCCGACCAGCCGGGCACCAGCGCGGTGCTGGTCGTCCGCCGGGCCGACGGGGCGCCGTTGACCCCCGACGACAGCGCCCGGATCGACGGGCTGCCGCAGGAACTGCGGGTCGCCGGCGTCACCGGGGTGACCCCGGGCGCGACCGCCCCGGACGGGCGGCTGCGGCTGGCCGAGGCACGCCTGACCGGCGACGCGCACGACGAGGCCACCATCCAGGCCGTCGGGAGACTGCGGGACGCCACCGACGACGCGCTGGCCGGCAGCGGCCTGGTCGCCGGCTGGACCGGCGAGGCCGCCGGCGCCGCCGACAGCTTCCTGCTCGACATGATCGTCAACGGCGCCATGATGCTGGTGATCCTGGTCCTGCTGCTCGTCGTCTTCCGCAGCCCGACGATCGCGCTGCTCAACCTGTTCCTGGTGCTGCTGGTGGCGCAGGCCGCCACCGGCCTGCTCGCCCTCGGCGGAAAGGTCTTCGGGTACGCCCTGGACGCCTCCACCACGGGCCTGCTCCCGGTCGTCCTGCTCGGCATCGGCACCGACTACGCGGTCTTCCTGCTCTTCCGCTACCGGGAACGGCTCCGGGCCGGCGAGGACCGGCGCGCCGCGATGGTCCACGCGGTCGGCCGGATCGGCGGCGCGGTCACCGTGTCCGCCCTGGTCGTGGCGGTGGCGTTCGGCGCGCTGGTGCTCTCCCGGCTCGCCTCCTTCCAGGTGCTCGGGCCGGCCCTGGCCGTCGCCGTCCTGCTCATGGTGGCCGCCGCGCTGACCCTGTTCCCCGCGGTCTACTCGCTGCTCGGGCGGCGGGCGTACTGGCCGGCAAAGCTCGTCGCGTCGGGCGACGACGCCGCCGCGCGGAACGGACGGGCGGCCCGCGCCGGCCGGCTGGTCGCCCGCCGGCCCGCCCGGGTGGTGCTGACCACGGTCGCCGCGCTCGCGCTGCTCGGCCTCGGCGCGCTGCACCACCGGCCGAGCTACGAGCTCGACGCGCTGCCGACCGGCTCCGAGTCGGCCGAGGCCCTGGACTGGCTCCGCTCGGGGCTGCCCGCCGGGACCCTCTCCCCCACCGACGTCTACCTCACCGGCGCCGGGGTGGACGCGGCCGGCGCCGAGCGGTTCGCCGAACGGCTCGGCGAGGTGCCGATCGTGGCGGCCCCGGCCGGCGTCGAGATCGTCGACGGCGTGGCGCGGGTGCGGCTGCTGCTGGCCGAGCCGCCGTACTCGCAGCGGGCGATCGACGCGGTGGAGTCCCAGTTGCGGCCGGCGGCGCACGCCGCGGCGCCGCCCGGCACCCGCGCGTACGTCGGCGGGGAGACCGCCACCTTCGCCGACGTCCGCGCCGTGCTCGACGAGGACCTGCGGCGGGTCTTCCCCGTGGCCGCCGGGCTTATCGGCCTGCTCCTGCTGCTCATGCTGCGCGGGCTGCTCGCCTCGCTGGGCCTGCTCGCCGCCGTCGCGCTCGGTTTCGCCGCCACCCTCGGCACCAGCGTGCTGGCGTTCCAGGTCGTCGGCGGCCAGCCCGGGCTCAACTTCCAGCTGCCGCTGGTCGTGTTCCTCTTCGTCACCGCGATCGGCACCGACTACAACATCCTGATGATCGCCCGGCTGCGGGAGGAACTGCGCGCCGGCCGCTCGCCCCGGCAGGCCGCCGAGGAGGCGGTACGCCGGGCCGGCCCGGCGGTCGCCGCGGCCGGGGTGATCCTGGCGGGCAGCTTCGGGGTGCTCGTCGCGTCGCCGATGATGGCCCAGATCGGGTTCGCCGTCGCCGTCGGCGTACTGATCGCCACCTTCGGCCTGTCCTGGCTGCTGGTGCCGGCGGCGGCCGCCCTCACCGGCCGGGCGGCCTTCTGGCCGGCGCGGACCCGCCCCGCGACACTGCCGGCGGGCGTCGCACCGACGTCCGCCCCGTCGGAGGCCGTCGCGCCGGCTAGGACAATGGCCCGGTGAGCGGGGTGCGGCGGGCGTGGCGGGAGCTGGGGCGGCTGGCCGTCGCGGCGGGGCTGGCCTGTCTGGGCCTCGGATGCTTCCTGGCCACCCTCCTGACCGCCGGGCTCAGTCTGCTCGGCGTCGGCCTGCCACTGCTCGACCGCACCCTCGCCGGCACCCGTGAGCTGCTGGACCGGCAGCGCCACCGGCTGCCCGGCCCGCCGGTCCGGTCCCCGTACCGGCCGGTGGCCGGGCCGCTGGTGGCCCGGCTGCGGACGGCGGCCGGCGACCCCGCCACCTACCGGGACCTGGCGTTCCTGTTCGCGCACTTCTGCTTCGCCCCGGTCGCCCTGGCGCTGGCCGTGGGGCTCTGGCTCGGCGCCGCCCAGGGCCTCGCCCTGCCGCTGATCCACACGGTTGCGCCCGGCGCGGTCGACAACTACCTCGGCGTGCCGATCGACTCCCCGGGCAACGCCGCGCTCGCCATGGTGCCCGCGCTGCTGGTGGGTGTCGGGGCGTACTGGCTGCCCCGGGGGCTGCTCCACCTGGACGACCGGCTGACCCGGGCGCTGCTCGCGCCGACCGCCCGCGCGGCCCTCGTCGAGCGGGTGGAGGAGCTGACCGACACCCGGGCGCAGACCGTCGACGCGCAGGCCGCCGAGCTGCGCCGGATCGAGCGGGACCTGCACGACGGCGCGCAGGCCCGGCTGGTGGCGATGGCGATGAACCTCGGCCTCGCCGAGGAGTTGCTGGCCCGCGACCCGGAGGCGGCTCGCGGGCTGGTCGCCGAGGCCCGTACGAGCGCCGGCACCGCCCTGTCCGAGCTGCGCGACGTGGTCCGCGGCATCCACCCGCCGGTGCTCGCCGACCGGGGGCTCGCCGGCGGCGTCGCCGCCCTCGCCCTCGGCGCCGCCCTCCCCGTCGACCTGGACGTCGACCTGCCCGACCGGCTGGCGCCGCCGCTGGAGTCGGCGCTCTACTTCACCGTCGCCGAGCTGCTCACCAACGCCGCCCGACACAGTGGGGCGGCCCGGGTGGCGGTGCGGCTGCGCCGGCTGGACGACACGGTCGCGCTGACCGTCTCCGACGACGGCCGGGGCGGCGCCGACCCGGAGCGGGGCACCGGGCTGGCCGGCATCCGCCGGCGGCTCGCCGCCTTCGACGGCCGGGTCCGGATCAGCTCGCCGGCCGGTGGGCCTACGGTTGTCGACGTGGAGCTGCCGTGCGAGTCGTGATCGCCGAGGACCTGGCGCTGCTGCGCGACGGGCTGATCCGCCTGCTCACCGCGTACGGCGACGAGGTGGTGGCCGCCGTGGAGACCGGCGACGAGCTGCTCGCCGCCCTGCTGGAGCACCGCCCCGACGTGGCGGTGGTGGACGTCCGCCTTCCCCCGACCCACACCGACGAGGGGCTGCGGGCCGCGCTGGCCGCCCGCGAGCGGATCCCCGGCCTGCCGGTGCTGGTCCTCTCCCAGTACGTCGAGCAGCTCTACGCCCGGGAGCTGCTCTCCGACGGCGCGGGCGCGGTGGGCTACCTGCTCAAGGACCGGGTGGCCGACGTCGCGCAGTTCGTCTCCGCCGTGCACGGGGTGGCCGGGGGCGGGATGGCGATGGACCCGGAGGTGGTCTCGCAGCTCCTCGCCCGGCCGGCCCGGGCCGCGCCGCTGCGCCGGCTGACCCCGCGCGAGCACGAGGTGCTGTCCCTGATGGCCGAGGGCCGCTCGAACGGCGCGATCGCGCAACGCCTGGTGATCACCGAGAAGGCGGTCAGCAAGCACATCAACTCGATCTTCGCGAAGCTCGACCTGCGCGACTGCGACGACGACCACCGCCGGGTCCGCGCGGTGCTGACCTATCTGGACGCCTGACGTGGACGCCCGCATCGTCGACCGGCTCCGCTGCCCGGTCTGCGCCGAGCCGCTGGCCGAGGCCGCCGCCGGGACCGCCCGCGCGCTGCGCTGCCCCCGCCGGCACAGCTTCGACGTCGCCCGGCAGGGCTACGTCAACCTCCTCGCCGGCCGCGCCCCGCACGCCGGGGACACCGCCGAGATGGTGGCCGCCCGCGCCGACTTCCTGGCCGCCGGGCACTACGACCTGATCTCGTCGGCCCTCGCCGCCGCCGCTGCGGACGCCGCCGACCGGGTGCGCGCGGCGCGGCCGGAGGCGTACCCCCTGGTGGTGGACGCCGGGGCGGGGACGGGCCGGCACCTCGCGGCGGTGCTGGCGGCGCTGCCGGACGCCGTGGGCCTGGCCCTGGACGTGTCGAAGCCGGCGCTGCGCCGGGCCGCGCGGGCCCACCCCCACGCGGCGGCGGCGCTGGCCGACACCTGGCAGCGGCTGCCGCTGGCCGACGCCGACGCCGCGGTGCTGCTCAACGTCTTCGCCCCGCGCAACGGCGCGGAGTTCCACCGGGTCCTCGCCCCGGCGGGGACCCTGCTGGTGGTGACGCCGGCCGCCGACCACCTCACCGAGCTGGTCGGCGCGCTCGGCCTGCTCCGCGTCGACCCCGACAAGGCGGACCGGGTCGCCGACAGCCTCGGCGGGCACTTCATCGAGGTGGCGGCGGCCGAGCACCGGCGGGAGCTGGCGCTGACCGGGCCGGAGGTCGCCACGCTGGTCGGGATGGGCCCCAGCGCCTGGCACACCGACCCGGCCGGGCTCGCCACCCGGATCGCCGCGCTGCCCGAACCGGTCCGGGTGACCGTCGCGGTGCGGCTGACCGTCTGGCACCCGGCGCCACGCTGACCCGACCCGGCGCGTCCCCCGCGCCGCCACGCTGACCCGACCCCGCGCGTCCCCCGCGCCGCCATGCTGACCCCGCACGGCGCGTCGCCCGCCGTCAGGTGGAGAGGTCGACCTCTTCCCAGCCCGGCGGCTCGTCGTGGTAGGGCCCCCGCAGGATCACCGCCCACTCCAGCGCCCAGCGGCGCTGGCCGATCGCGTTGGCGTCCACCAGGCCGGGCGGCGTCCGGCCGGCCCGCTCCGTCTCCAGGTACGCCCAGTCCAGGCAGTAGTGCAGGTCGAGCAGGGCCGCCGCGTCGGCGGGATGCTGCGGCGCGGCGAGGATCCGGGCGCGCCACTGACCGAAGGTCTCCCCGTCCGCGATGTGCGGCATCCGCTCGACCAGCCGCTCGTCCACCGGCAGCGTCGGGTCGAGCTGCTTGGTCAGGCCGAGCACCCAGGCCAGCGCGAACAGCGCGTCGTGGTGCAGCACGAACGAGCGGTGGTCGCCCTTGCCGCCGGTGACGAACTGGAACTCCGGTGGCGTGACCATGTCGACGAGGTGCGACGTGAGCAGCCAGCTCATCGCGGCCTGCGGCGGCATCCCGAAGCAGCGGGCCAGGATGAGGTGCAGCACCGCGATGCGGGCCTCGATCTCCACCGTGGAGCGGAGCTCGATCTGGTCGCCGGGCTCCCACACGAGCGGGAACTGGGGTGGCGGCAGCGGGAGACGCAGCCGGGACAGCTCGTCCAGGCTCGCCTCACGCACCTCCCGTGGATCGGGGGCAGGTACGGTCACGGCGAAGGTTCCTGTCTGCTCGCGACGACTCGGCGCCGGTTTGTCCCCCCTTGGCCAGGCAGGATAGCGGTCCGGGCCGAGCGGCACCACGCCGCCCCGGGCGACCGCCGCGCTCAGCCGATCCGCTCGATGACCAGCGGCGTAGCGGTGGGCGCCGACGACGAGATCCGCACCGCCCGCGCGGCGTCGTCCCGGGCGGCGGGGATCCGGGCGGCATGCTCGGCGCGCAGCTCGTACAGGGGGTCGCCGGCGCGCACCGGGTCGCCCGGGCGCTTGTGCAGCACGACGCCCGCCGGCACGCTTACCGGGTCCTCCTTGCGGGCCCGCCCGGCGCCGAGCCGCCACGCGGCGATCCCCATGTCGTACGCGTCGATCGAGGCGACGAAGCCGTCCGTGTCGGCGCGCACCACCTCGACCTCGTTCGCGGTCGGCATCGGGGCGTCCGGGTCACCGCCCTGGGCGCGGATCATCGCGCGCCACGAGTCCATCGCCCGGCCGTCGCGCAGCGCGGCCTCCGGGTCGGCGTCGGGCAGCCCCGCCGCGTCGAGCATCTCGCGGGCCAGCGCCAGGGTCAGCTCGACCACGTCGGCGGGGCCGCCGCCGGCCAGCACCTCGACCGACTCGGTCACCTCGACGGCGTTGCCGATCGTCAGGCCCAGCGGGGTGGACATGTCGGTGAGCAGCGCGACGGTCCGTACGCCGTGGGCGCCGCCCAGCTCGACCATCGTGCGGGCCAGCTCGCGGGCCTGCTCGACGGACTTCATGAACGCGCCGGAGCCGACCTTCACGTCGAGCACCAGCGCGCCGGTGCCCTCGGCGATCTTCTTGCTCATGATCGAGCTGGCGATCAGCGGGACGGCCTCGACGGTGCCGGTCACGTCGCGCAGCGCGTACAGCTTGCGGTCGGCCGGGGCGAGCCCGTCGCCGGCCGCGCAGATCACCGCGCCCACGTCCCGGAGCTGGGCGATGAACTCGTCGTTGCTCAGCGCCGCCCGCCAGCCGGGGACGGACTCCAGCTTGTCCAGCGTGCCGCCGGTGTGCCCGAGGCCACGCCCGCTGAGCTGCGGCACGGCCGCGCCGCACGCCGCCACCAGCGGGGTGAGCGGAAGAGTGATCTTGTCGCCGACGCCGCCGGTGGAGTGCTTGTCGACGGTCGGCCGGTCGACGGCGGAGAGGTCGAGCCGCTCCCCGCTGGCGATCATCGCGGCGGTCCAGCGGGCGATCTCCGTCGGCGTCATGCCGCGCAGCAGGATCGCCATGGCCAGCGCCGACATCTGCTCGTCGGCCACCAGCCCCCGGGTGTACGCGTCCACCACCCAGTCGATCTGCGCGTCGGAGAGCACCCCCCCGTCCCGCTTGGTCCGGATGACGTCGATCGCCGTGAAAGCACTCACCTTTGAGTTCCTATCGATCGTTGCGAAACGGGTCGACGGGCCGTGCCCACCGAGGGCTCGGGCCGACCGTGCCCGGCGAAGGGATCAAGCCTGACCGCCCGGAGCCGGGCACGGTCGGCCCGGGCCGCTCCAAGCTCAACCACCCCAGCGGGCAGGGATCTCCATCGGTGGCTCACCCTCGCCGGCCCAGAAGATCGCGCCCGAGGCGTCCACGACCACGACCCGGGGCGTACGGGCCAGCCCCCACGTGATCGCCTCGGCCGGGTCGCCCCAGCTCGGCCCCTCCTCCAGCACGCCGGTCTCGGCACTCTCGTCGTCGCCCGCCGACCGCTCCCAGTAGGCCGTCCAGACCTGCTGGCCGGCGGACAGGTCGGGGTGCACGAAGACCGTGCCGCGCCCACGCCAGGCGGCCAGCCGATCCGGCACCACGGGCACCGGCGCCTCCCCGGTCACCGCCTCCAGGTCGGCCACGTCGAAGGCGTGCGGCAGCAGCTCCGCCATCCGCAGCGGGCCGTCCTTCGCCTCGATGAGGCACTCCGGCCCGCCCTGCTCCCACAGCAGCTGGCGGCACCGGCCGCACGGCATCAGCGGCTCGCCGGTGGCGTCGACGCAGGAGAGGGCCACGATCCGGCCGCCCCCGGTGGCGTGCAGCGAGGAGACGACGCCGCACTCGGCGCAGAGCACCACGCCGTACGCGGCGTTCTCCACGTTGCAGCCGACCACCACCCGGCCGTCGTCGACCAGCGCGGCCGCCCCGACCGGGAACTTCGAGTACGGCACGTACGCGTGCCGCATCACCTCGGTGGCGGCGGCCCGCAGCCGCTCCCAGTCGATCTCCATGGGTTACTCCCCCGTCAGCCCTTGATGTACGGCTTGCCGTCGGCGGCCGGCGCCCGCACCCGGCCGACCAGCCCGGCCACGGCCAGGATCGTCGCCAGGTAGGGCAGCATGGCCAGGAACTGGCTCGGGATCGCGCTGTTGATGGCGCCGAGGTAGGTGGCGAGCTGGTCGGCGAAGCCGAAGAAGAGCGCCGCGAGCAGCGCCCCCGTCGGGCTCCACCGGCCGAAGATCAGCGCGGCGAGGGCGATGAAGCCCTTGCCGCCGATCATGTTCTTGGTGAACGAGTAGAGCGCCAGCGTGTAGGACGCGCCGCCGATGCCGGCCACCACCCCGGCGAGCAGCACGTTGCGGTAGCGCAGCCCGAGCACCTTGACGCCCAGGGTGTCGGCGGCGGTCGGGTGCTCGCCGACCGAGCGGGTACGCAGACCCCACCGGGTGCGGAACAGCGCGATGTGGATGACCAGCACCAGCAGCAGGCCGAGGTAGAGGAAGATGTTGCCCCGGAACAGCGCCGGCCCGAGCAGCGGGATGTCCGACAGCAGCGGGATCTCCCAGTTGCTGAACCGGGGGGCGCTGTTGTATTTCTGCGCGTCGGTCTGCATCAGCCGCTCGTAGAGGAAGCCGGTGACGCCGACCGCCAGCAGGTTGAGCACGATGCCCATGACGACCTGGTCGACCAGGTAGCGGATCGAGAAGACGGCCAGCAGCAGCGAGATGAACGCACCGCCGATCGCCGCCGCGACGAGACCCACCCAGACGTTGCCGGAGAGGCTGCCGAAGAGCGCGCCGCTGAAGGCGCCCATCAGCAGCTGCCCCTCGATGGCCACGTTGACCACGCCGGAGCGCTCGCAGAGCACGCCGGCCAGGGCGCCGAAGATCAGCGGCAGGGCCAGGATGAACGTGCCCCGGACGATGTTGACCAGCGGCATGAAGTTCTGCCCGGCCGGCGCGGCGGAGACCTGCCAGCAGAGGAACGACAGCACGAAGCCGACCAGGCCGACGCCGAGCACCAGGGTGAACCAGCGCTTCGGCAGCCCGGCGAGCATCGCGACGCCGGCGGCGACCGCGACGAGGCCGAAGAGGATCGCGCCGAGCGTGCCGTCGATCTTCAGCGCGGCGCCGGCGGCGTCCTCGCTGAGGGTGAAGCGGGCCTGCTCGCCGGTGGCGAGCGCCCCGAACAGCACTGTCGCCAGCAGGCCGAGCGCGAGCAGCACGGCGCCGACCTTGCGGGTGCGGGTCCAGAAGCCCTGGTCCACGGGGGCGACGGCGACGTCTTCGACAGCCATGGTGGACATGAGTTACCAGCCCTTCGCCAGGCTCGTCTGCAACCGGGCGGCGCGGGCGGCCCGGAGCTGGAAGATCGCCTTCACCAGGGCCGGCGCGGCGATGAAGATGACGATCAGCGCCTGGAGCACGGTGACCAGCTCCAGCGAGATCCCCGAGTAGGACTGCATCCGGTTGCCGCCGGCCTGCAACGCGCCGAAGAGCAGCGCGGCCAGCGCCACCCCCCACGGCTTCACCCGGCCGAGCAGCGCCACCAGGATGCCGTCGAAGCCGATCTGGGCGATCACCAGCGGCGTCAGCGCGCTCGCGGTGGAGCCGAGCACCATGTTCGAGCCGCCGAGGCCGGCCAGGATCCCGGCGAAGACCATGATCAGGACGTACGTCCGGGTGACGCTGATGCCGGCGGTCCGCGCGGCGTCCGGGTTGGCGCCGACCGCGCGCAGCTCGAAGCCGAGCGTGGAGCGGTTCAGCAGCCACCAGACCGCCCAGGTGGCCAGCACCGCCAGGATGATGCCGGCGTGCACCCGCAGGCCGTCGCCGAGCAGCCGGGGGAACTGGGCCGACGCGTCGACCGGCCGGCTGATCGCGTCCGTACGGTTCGGGTCCTGGATGCCGTTCTGCATGATGAGCCAGGTCAGGAAGTACGTGGCGATGTAGTTGAGCATGATCGTGTTGATCACCTCGTGGGCGCCGGTGCGCGCCTTGAGGATGCCCGGGATGAAGCCCCAGACGGCCCCGCCGAGCGCGCCGGCGAGCACCGCGACGAGCAGGTGCAGGCCGGGCGGCAGGGGCAGCAGGAAGCCGGCCAGCGCGGCCAGGATCACGCCCATGATGGCCTGGCCCTGGGCGCCGATGTTGAACAGGCCGCCCCGGAACGCCAGCGCCACCGACAGGCCGGTGAAGACCAGCGGCGCGGTGTAGGTGAGCGTCTCGGAGATCGGGCTCATCACGGCCTGGAAGCCGACCGCCTCGGGGTCGAAGACGGCACCCTTGAAGAGGTTCCCGTACGCCTCGCTGACCAGCGTCCAGCTCGCGGTGAGCGCGTCGGACGGCCGGGCGGTGATGTAGCTGTAGGTGGCCAGCACCTCGGGGTCGGAGACGATCATCAGCACCGCGCCGACGACCATCGCCAGGACCAGCGACAGCAGGGTCACCGTGAAGGTGTTCGCGGCCCAGAGATTGTCCAGGAACAGCCGCCCCAGCGAGGGCTTCGCCTCCGGCGCCGGCCGCTTCGGCGAGGTGGCCGGCTCGGCGCGCTCGGTGTTGCCGAGCGCGGTCTGCGCGGCCTGCGCCTCTGTCGCCGGCTCCTTGTCGGGGGAGCCCGCCTGGGGATTCGGGTTGTCCGGGGTGCCCGACCCGGGGTTCGGGTTGCTCATGCCGGCACTCCGCTTCGCTTGCTCATGCCTCGTCCTCGTTACCAGGGCGCTCGGCGGTGGGGGCCGCCGCGGCGCCGTCGGCCGTCGGCGCGGCCGGGGTCGTACCGGTCGCGGCGGCGGGCGCCGCGTCGGGGGTGATGCCGGCCATCAGCAGGCCGATCTCCTCGCGCGGGGTGTCCGGGCCGACGATGCCGATGATCCGGCCGCGGTACATCACGGCGATCCGGTCGGCCAGGCCGATCACCTCGTCGAGCTCGCTGGAGACCACCATGACGGCGGTGCCGACGTCCCGCTCGCGGATGACCCGGCTGTGGATGAACTCGATCGACCCGACGTCGACGCCGCGGGTCGGCTGGGCGGCGATGAAGAGCTTCAGCGGCCGGGACAGCTCCCGGGCCACGATCACCTTCTGCTGGTTGCCGCCGGAGAGGGTGCCGACCGGCGCGTCGGCCGAGGAGGTGCGGACGTCGAACTGCTCGATCCGCTCCTTCGCCGACGAGGCGATGGCGTCCGGCTTGAGCGCCAGGCCCTTGCCGAAGGGCGGCCGGTCGTAGATGTCGAGCACCAGGTTCTCCGCGACGGAGAACTCCTTGACCAGGCCGTCGACGCTGCGGTCCTCCGGCACGTAGCCGACCCCGGCGCGGAGCACCTTCTTGGTCGACCAGCCGTGGACCGGCTGCCCGTCGAGCGTGATCGTGCCGGCGAGCGTCGGGCGCAGGCCCATGATCGCCTCGATCAGCTCGGTCTGGCCGTTGCCCTGCACGCCGGCCACGCCGAGCACCTCGCCCGCGTGCACGGTCAGGTCGACCCCGTCGACCGCCCGGATGTGCCGGTCGTCGTCGACGACCAGGCCGGCGACCTCCAGGATCGGCTTGCCCGGGATGGCCGGCTCCTTCTCCACGGTGAGCCGCACGCTGCGGCCGACCATGAGCGCGGCCAGCTCGTCGCGGCTCGCCTCGGGGGAGGCGGTGCCGACGGTCTTCCCCCGCCGGATGACGGTGATCCGGTCGGCGATCGCCTTGACCTCGCCCAGCTTGTGGGTGATGAAGACGATCGACTTGCCGGCCGCCTTGAGCGACCGCATCACGGCGAGCAGTTCCTCGGTCTCCTGCGGCGTGAGCACCGCGGTCGGCTCGTCGAGGATGAGCAGGTCGACGTCCCGGGTGAGCGCCTTGACGATCTCCACCCGCTGCTGGATGCCGACCGGCAGGTCCTCGATCACCGCGTCCGGGTCGACCTGCAGGTTGTACCGCTCGGAGACCTCGGCGACCTGGCGCCGGGCCTTGCGCCGGTCCAGGAGGCCGACGATGCCGCCGCGAACCTGCTCGGAACCGAGCATGGCGTTCTCGGTGACGGTGAAGACGGGCACCAGCATGAAGTGCTGGTGCACCATGCCGATCCCGGCCGCGATCGCGTCGGACGGCCCGCGCAGCTTGAGCGGCGCGCCGTCGACCAGGATCTCGCCCTCGTCGGGCTGGTAGAGCCCGTAGAGCACGTTCATCAGGGTCGACTTGCCCGCGCCGTTCTCGCCGAGCAGGGCGTGGATCTCTCCAGGCTCCACCGTCAGGTCGATGTGGTCGTTGGCGACCAGATCACCGAACCGCTTGGTGATGCCGCGCAGTTCGAGTCTCAGCGCAACCTCCTGGAGTGCGAAGCGATGGTGCAGCGTAGCTGCCGGCGGACCGCTCGCGACGCGGGGCCGTCGTCGGGTGGTGCGGATCGGCCGCCCCGGCGCGCCGTGGGATGTCCCCGCGACGCCGGGGCGGCCGGAAGGTCGTGCTGTCACCGTTCGCCGGCCCGCCCCGGTGATCGTCTCACCGGGGCGGGCCGGCGGTGCCTCACTTCGGCTGGGCCGCGGAGGTGACCTTGACGGTGCCGGCGGCGATGTCCGCCTTCAGCTTGTCGATCTCGGCCTTCAGCTCGGCCGGGACCTTGCTGTCGAACTCGTGGTACGGGGCGAGCCCGACACCGTTGTTGGCGAGGTTGCCCAGGAAGCCCGGGTCGTGCGAGAGCTTCTCGCCGTTGGCGGCCTTGACGACGGCATCCTTGACGGCGTCCGGGATGTTCTTCTCGACGGTGGTGAGGATCGCCGAGCAGTCCGAGGTGCTTTCGCAGCCGTCGACGTCGACCCAGATGGCGCTGTACTTGCCGCCCGAGGCCTTGGCCGCGGCCGTGGTGCCGAGGCCGGCGCCGCCGGCGACCGGCATGATGATGTCGGCGCCCTGGGCGACCAGCGTGTCGCTGACCTTCTTGCCCTCGTCCTGCTTCTCGAACGAGTTGGTGAAGGAGCCCTCCTGGGTGGCCTTGTCCCAGCCGATGGCCTTGACGGTCTTGCCCTTGGTCTTGTTGTAGTGCGCGACGCCGTCGGTGAAGCCGTCCATGAAGATCCTGACCGGCTGGATCGGCACGGCGCCGTAGGTGCCCACCACGCCGGTCTTGGTCATGCCGGCCGCCAGGTAACCGGCGAGGAAGGCGGCCTGGGCGGTGTCGAACTGCATCGGATAGACGTTGGTCTCCGGCAGCTTCGCGTCGACGATGCCGAACTGCTGGTTCGGGTTCGCCTTGGCGATCTTGGAGGTGGCGTTACCCATCAGGCCGCCGACGGCCAGGATGAAGTCGCACTTCTGGTTGACGTACTGGGTCAGGTTGACCTCGTAGTCCGCCTCGGCCTTCGACGCGACGTACTTGATGTCGATGTTGTCGTTGGCCTTCTTGGCCGCCTCGAGGCCCTGCCACGCCGAGGTGTTGAACGACTTGTCGTCGATGCCACCGACGTCGGTCACCATGCAGGCGCTGTACTTCTTGTCGCCGCTGCCGGCGTTGTTGTTGTCCTCGGGAGCCTCACCACAAGCGGCGGCGCTCAGCACGAGCCCACCCACCGCGAAGACCGAGGCAATCCGCATCCCACGCACCGAGCGCAAGACGTCTCCTTCCCATTGCACACCGCGTCCTGCACGGTGGCAGCCCTTTGAGCCGGCCTGCGCTGCGCCGCCGGCGTCCCACGTTACGGACGGGAGCGTACGCCCGCGCCCACCCACCGGCCGACAATCGTGCACGACTGTTGAGTGCCTGTTACCCCTACGTAACCCTTAGGTGGGGCAGATCACTCTGAGTGCTGGTGGATGAGCACCGGGGCGTCGCGAAAACGTCCGTTTCTGCGCGTGCCCCCTGCCGGAAACGTTACCGCCAGAAGACCGCCACCGCCGCGTTGACCAGGGTCAACCCGACGATCGCCAGGAAGTGGCCGCGGTTGACCTCGTCGCGCTTGCGGGCAAAGAAGACCATTACGAAGATCAGCAGGGCGAGCACCAACTTGGTAACAAGTTTCGCCGGGTCCGGCTCGTCACCGTCGCGCAGCGGCGCGGAGAGGCCGATGCCGGTCAGCAGCATGATCACGGCACCCCAGAGCATGGCCGGGTTGATCCGCAGCTTGCCGCTGACGTACTGGACGATCGCGCCGCCGAGCAGCAGGGCGAAACCGATCAGATGGATGTAGCGCAGTATCAGTCTGAGAGCTTCCACGCCCACATCCTCCCCCACCAACGACGGATCGTAGTAGCGGGGCGCGTCAGGGCGTGTCCACCGCCGCCCCGGATCCGGCCGGGCGGAAGGGCCGGGCACCGGGATCGGCCCGCCGCGACGAACCACCAGCCGAGTCGGCCCGACGCGACGAGCCACCGGCGGAGGCGGCCGGGCGCGGCGAGCCGGCAGCCGAATCCGCCAGGAGCGGCGAGCCGGCCTCCGGGGCCGCCGGGCGCGGCGACTCGGCGGGGCGGCGGGCCAGCAGCACCAGGGTCAGGCCGACGAGCGCGTAGCCGGCCAGCACGGCGAGCGGCCGACCGGATCCGGCGCCGTCGAAGAAGGTCACCGAGCGGAGCAGGGTGCCGCCCGCGCCCACCGGCAGGAACTGACCGACCGTGCCCCACGGCTGCGGCAGCAGCTCGGGGGCCGCGCTGACCGCCGAGAGCGGGTTGCCGACCAGGAAGACCAGCAGCGCGCCCAGGCCGATACCCGGCCGGCCGAGCAGCGCCCCGAGGCCGGCCACGGTGGCGGCGGCGGCGAGCGCGAAGAGCCCGGCCGCCGCCGCCTCGGCGAGCGGGTCGCCGTCGAGCACGCCGAGCCAGCCGTGCAGCACGGCCGCGCCGACGACCCCGGCGAGGAGCCCGAACGCGAGCAGGCCGAGCAGCCGGGCGATCCGGCCGGTGACCACGAGGGTCAGCAGCGCGCCGGCCAGCACGCTCGCCATCGCGAAGGGCAGGAAGCCGGCCGCGAACCCGGCGCCCCTGGGATCGTCCGGCGCGCCGGAGACCACCTCGACCACCGGCACCGGGCGGCCCGCGGAGAACTGGGCGGCGGCCTCGGTGAGCAGCGCGGCGACCGTCGGGCTGGCGGCCGGGGCGGTGTGCAGGGCGACGCCCTCCGGACCGGCGACGAAGGCCGCGTACACCTGTCGGTCGCGCAGCGCCCGGTCGGCGGCCGCGGCGTCCGGCAGCGTGGTCACCTCGAAGGCCCCCGGCCGCGCAGCGGCGAGGCGGGCGGCGAGGTCGCCGGCGACGGGCGCCGGCCCCGCGACGGCGACGGGCAGGTCGCGCGGCGCCAGGTGGGTGGCCGGAGCCGCGAAGAGGGGCACGAGCAGCGCCAGCAGGACCGCCGCCAGGGCGGCGACGCCGAGGGCGGCGGGCAGGGGCGGCCGGGTGCGGGTCGACATGGGTCCACTCCTAAAACGAACGCTCATTCTCTTATGACTCCAGGCTGCCCCCCTCCGTGCCCGACTGTCAAGAACGAACGTTCGCTTTACGATGTATCCCGTGCCACGCGTCTCCCCGGAACACCTCGCCGCCCGCCGCCGCCAGATCGTCGACGCGGCGCGGCGGTGCTTCCTCCGAGAGGGCTTCCACCGCACCACCATGCAGGACGTGATCGCCGAGGCCGGCCTCTCGGTGGGCGCCGTCTACCGCTACTTCCCCAGCAAGGCGGATCTGATCAGCGCGATCGCCGAGGAGGCGGTCGGCGGTGCCGAGGCTGTCCTCGACGAGGTCCGCCACCGGGAGCCACCGCCTCCCCTGGCCGAGGCGCTCGACCGCGCGCTGGCCTACGTGGAGACCCAGCTCGGCGACGACGGCGTGCTGCGGATCGCGGTCCAGGTCTGGGGCGAGGCCCAGCGCGACCGGGCGTTGGCCACTCTCGTCGCCGGCAAGTACGACCACGTCCGCGGCTACCTCGCGGCGCTCGTCCGGCGCGCCCAGGACACCGGCGAGGTGGCCGCCGACGCCGACCCCGACGCCGTGGCCTCGGCCATGTTGGCCCTGATCCTCGGCTGGCTCCTCCAGCAACTGCTCACCGGCCGACCGGACCGCGCCACCTACATCGCCGGCGTCCGCGCCCTACTCACCCCCTGACCACCCCTACCCCGCGCCCCCCACGTGCGCGATCTTGCACTTCCTGCCCTCGATCTGGGCGATTGGTCCCTTACATCGGGGCAACAAGTGCAAGATCGCGAGGGCGGGGAGGGCGGGGTGGGGGTGGGGGTCAGGGGAGGCGCCAGGCCTGGAAGGTGGGGCCGTCGGCGGGGAGGGTGACCGCGCCGTCGGCGTCGGGGCGGAGGGCCGGGGCGCCGCCGTGGACGTTCTCGCCGGCCGGCAGGCCGACCAGCCGCACCGGGGCGCCGGGGGCCCGGCGGGCCAGCACCAGCACCGAGCCGGTCGGCGCCTCCCGCAGGAAGACCAGGGTGTCCGCGTCGTGGTGCAGCCAGCGCAGTCCGCCGTGGCGCAGGGCGGGCTCGGCGCGGCGCAGCGCCACCAACGCCCGGTAGCTGGCGAACGTGGCGGCGTCCCAGGTCTCGGGCCGGTGCCACGGCATCGGGGTACGCGAGCCCTCGCCGTTGGTGCCGGTGAGGCCCAGCTCGTCCCCGGCGAAGATCACCGGGGTGCCCGGCATGGTGGCGAGCAGGCCGGCGGCGACCTCCTGCCGCGCGGCGTCGCCGACCACCGTGCGGATCCGGGCGGAGTCGTGCGAGCCGAGCAGCTGCCACGAGTGCGTGTACGACCGCCACGAGACCAGCGAGCGGTAGGCGTTCATGGTGGCCAGCACGGCGTCGGCGTCCCGCCTCGGGACCCCGCCCGGGGTGCCGAGGAAGTTCGGCACCGGGTCGTCGCCGTGCCGCAGCCAGGACCAGACCGGGTCGGTGAAGCCGACGTAGTTCATCGTCCCGTGCCAGCCGTCGCGGTCCAGGTCGCCCGTGTGGTCGTGACCGTGCTCGGCCAGCAGCAGGCCGTCGGCGCGGGTCTCGGCGACCACCCGGCGCAGCAGCGCCGCCACCTCGTGGGTGTACGCGTCGGCGCCCCGCCGGCCCGTCATGTTCGCCACGTCGACCCGCCAGCCGTCCAGCCCGTACGGCGGGCGCAGCCAGCGGCGCAGCAGCGAGTCCTCGGCGGTGGCGAAGCGCCGGCGCAGCTCGGCGCTGCCCCAGTTCAGCTTCGGCAGCGACTTGACCCCGTTCCAGGACTCGTAGTCCCCGGTGACCTCGTCGAAGTAGTACAGCTCCCGCTCGGGCGCGGACACGTCGGAGGCGGCCCTGGTGAACCACTCGTGCGCGTCGCCGGTGTGGTTGCTGGTGATGTCGCCCAGCAGCCGCCAGCCCCGGGCGCGTACGGCGTCGGCGAGGCGGGCCAGCGCGGCGTTCCCACCGAGCAGCGGGTCGACGGTGTCGAAGCTGGACGCGTCGTAGCGGTGGTTGGAGCGGGCCGGGAAGATCGGGGTGAGGTAGACGGTGTTGACGCCGAGCCGGTCCAGGTGGTCCAGCCGCCCGGTGATGCCGTCCAGGTCGCCGCCGTAGAACTGGTACGGGGTCTCCGGCCCGCGCCCGATCACCGGCGTGTCCCAGTCGCACGGGATCGCCCAGTCCGGCAGTTCGCGGCCCTCGGCGGCGGCGGAGCGGGCGAACCGGTCCGGGAAGATCTGGTAGATCACCGCGTCGCGGGCCCAGGCCGGCGGCGGCGCGTACGTGACGAGCTTGAAGTCGCCGTTGTCCGGCACGTCGTGGGGCACGATGCCGGCGGCGTTGAGCCAGCGGTGGCCGCGACCGCCGGTCAGCAGGAACCGGTAGTTGCTGACCGGGTTGCGGGCCTCGACGGGGACCCGCCACCAGACGTCGCCGCCGTCGGTGCGGTCCACGACCGCCTCGGTGAAGCGGGGCTCTCCGTCGCCGGTGGTGCGCACGTGCACCTGCCGGACGTCGGCGCCCGCCGGCACCCGGACGAAGACGTCGACGACGTCGCCGAGGGCGGGCTCCTGCTCGGGCACGTACAGGGCGGAACCGTCGTGGTGCGGCAACAGGGACATGGTGGCGCCTTTCGCGTCGGTCGGACTGGGAGAGAAGGGGTCTCCCGCCGCGGCCGGTTGCCCGGCCGCGGCGGTCGATCCGTGACTGCTCCGGTGTACGTCGGACGCCGACGCCCTTGCCGCAGCTCTGCGGTGTCGCGCAACCGCCGGTGGACCCGGCTGGTCGCGACGGAGCGGCACCCCTCGCCTCGACCTCGGCGAGGAGCGACCACCTGTCCGCCTTATCCTTTGACCGCCCCGGCCGTGAGGCCGTTGACGATGTAGCGCTGGAGGAGTTGGAACACCAGCACCGTCGGGACGGCGGTGAGCAGGGTGCCCGCCGCGAAGATCCCGAAGTTGTTGTTGCGCTCGCCGGCCACCAGCCCGAACATGCCGACCGCGAGGGTCTTCGAGTTGGTGTTCGTGAGGAACACGTTGGCGATCACGAACTCGTTGATCGAACCGATGAAGGCGAGCAGGCCGGTCACCGCCAGGATCGGCGCCACCAGCGGCAGCATGATCCGGAAGAAGACCTGGGCGTGCGAGGCGCCGTCCATGGTGGCGGACTCGTCCAGCTCCTTCGGCAGCGTGTCGAAGAAGCCCTTCATCAGCCAGGTGTTCGCGCCGAGGGCGGCGCCCATGTAGAGCAGGAAGAGGCCCCACGGGGTGTTGAAGCCGATCACCGGCCACAGTTCGGTGACCTTCGTGAAGATCAGGAAGATCGCCACGATCGCCAGGAACTGCGGGAACATCTGGATCAGCAGCAGGGAGAGCAGCCCGACCCGGCGGCCGGCGAACCGCATCCGGGAGAAGGCGTACGCCGCCAGCGCCGACAGGAAGATCGACGCGAAGCTGGCCACCCCTGCCAGGAGCAGCGAGTTGAGGAACCAGCGGCCGAAGGCGGTCCGCTCGAAGAGGTTGGTGAAGTTCTCCAGCGAGGCGCCGGTCGGCACCAGCTCCGTGGAGGAGAGCGTGCCGAGCGGGTTGAGCGCCGCCGAGACGACGAACAGGATCGGGAAGAGGCTGAACGCCACCGCCAGGACGCCGACCAGGTGCCGCCATCCCACCTGGGCGAACCAGCGGTTCCGCCGTCCGGTCGCGTTGCGGTTGGCGACGGGCGCTTCGGTGCGGGTGCTCACGAGTACACCTCCTCCTGCTTGCGGGTCCGGGAGAAGCTGATCGCCGAGACCGTCGCCACGATCGCGAAGATGAAGATCGAGACAGCGGCGGCCAGGCCGTACTCGGCGCCCTGGGCGCCGAAGGCCAGCCGGTAGGTGTAGGTGATCAGCAGGTCGGTGGCGCCGGCCGTCGGGTTGTCCGCCGGGAACGGTCCGCCCTCGGTGACGAACTGGATCGCGTTGAAGTTGTTGAAGTTGTACGCGAACGACGCGATCAGCAGCGGCGAGATCGCCACCAGCAGCAGCGGCATGGTGACCGCGCGGAACGACTGGAACGGCGACGCCCCGTCGACCGAGGTGGCCTCGGTCAGCTCGCGCGGGATGGCCTGCAACGCCCCGGTGGTCACCAGGAACATGTACGGGTAGCCGAGCCAGAGCTGCACGAGCAGCACCGCGAGCCGGGCCGACCAGGTCTCACCGAACCAGTCCACCCCCAGCCCGAAGAGGTTGTTGATCAGGCCGAAGTCGGTGTTGAACATGTCCCGCCAGACCAGCAGCATCGCGAAGGACGGCATGGCGTAGGGCAGGATCAGCAGCACCCGGTAGAAGTTCGTGCCCCGCATCCGGGGTGAGTGCAGCGCGAGCGCGACGCCCATGCCGAGCAGGAAGGTGAAGCCGGTGGAGCCGAGCGCGAAGGCGAAGTTCCAGATCAGCGTGCCGAAGAACGGGCCGGAGATGGCCGGGTCGGTGAGCACGCTGGTGAAGTTGCGCAGCCCGACGTTGACCTGCCAGCCCTGGGCCAGTGTCTCGCCGTCGGCGGCGACGAAGGAGCCGACCTTCCCGTCGGCGGTCCAGGTCTTCCCGGTCTCGCTGTCGCGGATGCAGTCGCAGCCCGCGTCGTACGCCCGGACCGCCTTGCCCTCGTAGGCGCGCGACAGGCCGGACGAGCGCAGCGCGCCCCCGGAGGTCGGCACCACCAGGTCGGTGATGTCCTTGCTCCGGTTGCTGGCCTCGCCGAAGTTGAGGATCTGGTAGCCGTCGGCGGCGGTGACCTTGCCGCCCGGCGCGACGGTGACGCTGTTGGCGCCGAGCGGGCGCAGGCCCTCGGTGTCGCCGACGGAGACCGTGTTCGTCTGCGGGTCGGTGATCAGGAAGACCAGCTCGCCGGTGGCGGGGTCGCCCTTGGTGGCGACGGTCAGCGGGTACTGGATCGAGCCGGGGACCTGCTTCACCGAGCCGCTCTGGATGGCGACGATGGCGTCGTCCTTGCTGCCACGGTGGCCGTCGCCGAAGTTCGTGAACGCGGTGCTCGCGGTGTAGAGCACCGGGATGATCTGGAACGCCACCAGGAAGAGCGTGCCCGGGACCAGGTACTTGGCGGGAATGCGGCGGGGGCTCAGGTAGAGGTAGAAGAGTCCGGCGGTGGTCGCCAGCAGGATCGCCAGCCCGACCCAGAGCTCGGCCTCGATGAGCGGGAAGGCCGCCCAGACCGCGATCCCGGCCACGAGGCCGAGCAGGACCACCTTGACGAGCAGGCCGGTCAGCGTGGTCGGCGCGTGGTTCCGCGCGGTACGGGACTTGCGCGGGGACCCGGACCGTACGGGCCCCCGGCCCGGGGACTGCGTGGCAGCACCCGGGCCGGACGACGACGTACTCATTACTTGATCTGGCCGGAGATCGTCTTACCGGCTGCGGTGATCGTCTTGGCCGGGTCGGCACCGCCGATGATGGCGGCCTCCGCCTTGCCGAACGGGTCCCAGATCGCGGCCATGGCCGGGATCGCCGGGAGCACCTGGCCGTTCTTGCCGGCCTCCTGGAACTTGGCCAGGTCCGGGTCACTGCCCTTGACCTGGTCGAGCGCGGCGGTCAGCGCCGGCGGACGGGGCTCGGCGTTGTAGAGCGCCACGGCCAGCTCGGGGGTGGTGACGTGGTTGGCCACGAACTCCTGGGCCAGGGCCTTGTTCTGCCCCTTGGCCGCGACGTAGAAGGACTGGACGCCCACGAACGGCTGGGCCTCCTTGCCACCGGCGAAGCCGGGGACCGGGGAGATGTCGTACTTGATGTTGGCCTTCTTGGCGTCCGCGATGGCCCACGGGCCGGAGACCAGGTAGGCGCACTTCTTGCCGGTGAAGGTGGCGATGGAGTTCTCGCCGGTGATGGAGCGCTTCAGCGCACCCTCGCCCTTCTCACCCAGCTTGGCGATCTTCTGGAACGCCGCGATCGACTCCGGCTTGCCCACGCCCAGGTCCTTCGGGTCGTAGTCGCCGTTGGCGGCGGTGCCGAAGAGGTAGCCGCCGGCCGAGGTGTAGAGCGGGTAGATGTGGTACGCGTCGCCGTTCTGGCCGGACTGGAGGCAGAGGATCTCGCTGACCTTCTTCTCGGCCTTGAGCTTCTTGCCGGCGGTGACCAGCTCTTCGATGGTCTTCGGCGCCTCGGGGGCCAGCTCGGTGTTGCGGATCAGCGCCAGGTTCTCCATGGCGTAGGGCACGCCGTAGAGCTGGCCGTTGAAGGTCACGGCCTTGACGGCGGTCTCGTTGAAGGCGCTCTTCTGCTCGGCGGCGAGCTGGACCGGGTCGATGGCGCCGTTCTGGACGAGGTTGCCGATCCAGTCGTGCGCGCCGACCACGACGTCCGGGCCGCTGCCCTGCTGCGAGGCGGTGACGAAGTTGGTCTGGAGATCCTTGGAGACGGCCTGGACCTCGACCGTGACGCCGTTCTCCTGGCCGAACTTCTCGCCGAACGGCTTGAGGGCGGCCGCCCGCTTGTCGTCGGCCCAGATCACCAGCTTGCCGCCGGTGGCGGCCTTGGTGGATTCCTTCGCGGCCGGCTCGTCGTTGCTGTCGCTGCCGCAGCCCGACGCGGCGAGCGCCAGGCCGAGGACGGCGACCACACCCGCGGTACGGATGCGCATCGGTACTCCTGTCGTCATGGCGGCCCGCGGGGGAGGGCGACCCGCCAGTGGAAACCTCTGAAAATTTGTTGCCAACCGGCGCCCGGCGTGCTGCGCCGCTGCTCTCGCGTGTTGCGGGGACGTTAGCAAGGGGTTTCAGAGAATGGAAGGGCTTGCAGAAGTGTACGCAAGAACTTGCCGGTGAGCTAAAGTGCGGGCCATGCGCGCTCGACTGTCCGACATCGCCCAACAGGCCGAAGTCAGCGAGGCCACGGTGTCGCGGGTGCTCAACGACCGCCCGGGAGTGGCCCCCGAGACCCGGCAGGCCGTCCTGACCGCCCTCGACGTGCTCGGCTACGAGCGCCCGGCCCGGCTGCGCAAGCGCAGCGCCGGCCTGGTGGGCCTGGTGGTCCCCGAACTGGACAACCCGATCTTCCCCGCGTTCGCGCAGGTTATCGAGTCCACGCTGGCGCAGAGCGGGTTCACCCCCGTGCTGTGCACCCAGACCCCGGGCGGCGTCACCGAGGACGAGTACGTCGAGATGCTGCTGGACCGGCAGGTCTCCGGGATCGTCTTCGTCTCCGGCCTGCACGCCGACACCGCCGCCAACCACGACCGGTACCGGGCCCTGCTCGCCCGCCCGCTGCCCATCGTGATGATCAACGGGTACGCGCCGGGCATCCCCGCGCCGTTCGTCTCCTGCGACGACGGCGAGGCCACCGAGCTGGCCGTGGCCCACCTGGTGGCGCTCGGGCACCGCCGCATCGGCCTGATCACCGGCCCGGACCGGTTCGTGCCGGTGCAGCGCCGGGTGGCCGGCTTCCGGGCCGCGATGGCCCGGCTGGCCGGCGCGACCGAGGCGGACCTCGGCGAGCTGGCCGAACTCTCCCTCTTCGGCGTGGAGGGCGGCGAGGCGGCCGCCGCGCGGCTGCTGGAGCGCGGCGTCACCGGCATCGTCTGCGGCTCGGACCTGATGGCGCTCGGCGCGATCCGGGCCGCCCGGCAGCGCGGCCTTTCCGTGCCGGCGGACCTCTCGGTGGTCGGCTACGACGACTCCCCGCTGATGGCCTTCACCGATCCGCCGCTGACCACCATGCGCCAGCCGGTGGCCGCGATGGCGGTCGCCGCCGTGCGGGCCCTGGTCGACGAGATCAACGGGCACGCGGCCCCGCACTCGGAGTACGTGTTCCGCCCGGAGCTGGTGGTGCGCGGCTCCACCGCGGTCGCCCCGGCGGGTGGGTCCCGCCCGGCCCGCGGCGGCGACGGTCCGCACCGGCAGCGCCCGGCGCCGCCCGCACTCGCCGTGCCGGCCTGAACCCGCCCGCCGGCCGATCCCGCGCTCCGCGGGCCGGGAGATTTCGGGCGGGTGCAGGGCGTGACCGACGTCATTCCTTGCGCAAGAAATGCTTGACTCTTGCAGTATTCGGGCGGCATCCTGCTCAGACAAACCGCGCCGCACACCCGCACCGCACCGGGTGCCGCCGTCCCACGCGCCCACAGAAACGGGGAACCGCCTCCGATGACCGTCAGCAACCCCACGCCGACGACCGCCGACGACGACTGGTGGCGCTCCGCGGTCGTCTACCAGGTCTACGTCCGCAGCTTCGCCGACTCCGACGGCGACGGGATCGGCGACCTGCAGGGCATCCGCGAGCGGCTGCCCTACCTGCGTGACCTCGGCGTGGACGCACTCTGGCTGACCCCCTTCTACACCTCGCCCATGGTCGACGGCGGATACGACGTGGCCGACTACCGCGACGTCGACCCCATGTTCGGCACCCTGGCCGACTTCGACGCGATGATCACCGACGCGCACGCGCTCGGCCTGCGGATCATCGTCGACCTGGTGCCCAACCACACCTCCGACCGGCATCCGTGGTTCCAGGCGGCGCTGGCCGCCGGCCCGGGCTCCGCCGAGCGCGAGCGCTACCTCTTCGCCGACGGCCGGGGCGCCGACGGCGAGCAGCCGCCCAACGACTGGGAGAGCATCTTCGGCGGTCCCGCCTGGACGCGGGTCGACGACGGCCAGTGGTACCTGCACCTGTTCGACCCGGCCCAGCCGGACCTGAACTGGCGCCACCCCGAGGTCCGGGCCGAGTTCGAGGACATCCTGCGCTTCTGGCTGGACCGGGGCGTGGACGGCTTCCGGATCGACGTGGCGCACGGCATGATCAAGGCCGAAGGGCTGCCGGACGTCGGCTTCAGCACGATGACCACCGGCCAGCGCCAGGTGGAACTGCTCGGCAAGGGCCGGCTCCCCTACTTCGACCAGGACGAGGTGCACGACATCTACCGCGCCTGGCGGCCGATCCTGGACAGCTACCCGGGCGGCCGGATGGCGGTCGCCGAGGCGTGGGCCGAGACCCCGCAGCGCCTCGCCCGCTACATCGGCCCGGACGAGCTGCACCAGGCGTTCAGCTTCGACTTCCTCGACGCGACCTGGTCGGCCGACTCGTTCCGCAAGGTCATCGACACCGCGCTGGCCGAGTCGACAATCGTCGGCGCGCCGACCACCTGGGTGCTCTCCAACCACGACAAGCAGCGGCACGTCACCCGCTACGGCGACGGCGCGGAGGGGCTGCGCCGGGCGCGGGCGGCCACCCTGCTGATGCTCGCCCTGCCCGGCTGCGCCTACGTCTACCAGGGCGAGGAGCTGGGCCTGCCGGAGGTGCTCGACCTGCCGGACGAGCTGCGCCAGGACCCGGCGTTCCTGCGCACCGGCGAGAGCCGCGACGGCTGCCGGGTGCCGATCCCGTGGAGCGGCGAGCTGGCCCCGTACGGCTTCGGGCCGGCCGGCAGCGAGCTGAGCTGGCTGCCGGCCCCCGCGACCTGGCGCGGCCTCTCGGTCGCCGCCCAGACCGGCGTGCCGGGCTCGACGCTGGAGCTCTACCGCACCGCCCTGCGGATCCGCCACGAGCACCCGGCCCTGGCCGCCGACGCGGGCGGGGTCACCTGGCTGGAGACCGAGCCGGGTGTGCTCGCCTTCAGCCGCGCCGCCGGCGACACCGTGCTGACCTGCGTGGTCAACATCAGCGGTGCCCCGGCCCTGATCGACGGGTACGGCGAACCGATCGCCGCCAGCGAGCCGCTCACCGGGCAGGGCTCCGGCCACCTGCTCCCGGTCGACGCGGCCGCCTGGTTCGAACGGCGCTGAACGGGTAACCCGTCATCGACCTGGTCGTCCGTTGTGCCCCGCGCCGACGGGCGACCGGGCAACCGACCCCTTGTGGTGGGGGGTGAGGTGGCGTCGGCGCCTCGGGGAGTCCGCTCCCCGGGGCGCCGGCGTCCATCGGGGACGGGTGTCGCGCCCGGCCCGCGCGGGTACGACGCCTCCATGGTGGTTCGCGTCACGCAGTACACCCTCGACGTCGTCGACCTCGACCTGATGGCCGGCTTCTGGTCGGCGGCCCTCGGCTACGCCGTCCACGCGGGCGGCGACGGCAGCGCGAAGCTCTGCCCGCCGGACGGGACCGTGGAGGCCCCGACGGTCTGGTTGCAGGGCTCCGGCACCCCGAAGCACGGCAAGAACCGGCTGCACCTGGACCTCGTCGCCGACGGCGACCCGGCCGACGAGGTGCGCCGGCTGATCGGGCTCGGCGCCCGGCGCGCCGACGTGGGACAGCGCGGCGACGAGGGCCTCGACGTGCTCGCCGACCCGGAGGGCAACGAGTTCTGCGTGCTGCACCGACCCCCCGTCCGTCCCTGAGCCCTCGGACGGGCCCGTCCGCTCAGGCAGACCCGCCGGTCAGCTTCGCGGCGATGCGGCTGAAGCCGGCCCGCAGCTCGGCCTCGCTGGGCGGGGCGAGCGGCTCGGCGGGGTGGTCCTCCGCGGCCGCCGCCTCCAGTTCGTCGTCGATGGTGTCCTCGAAGTCGCCGTAGAGGTCGGCCTCCTCGATCCGCGCCGTCTCGTCCTCGGCGGCCACCTGCGCCGCGGCGATCTCGTTCCGGATCTCCTCCGCCGACACCGCCGGCAGCAGGGGCTCGACCACCGCCATCAACTGCTCCTCGGCGACCACCGCCTCAGCGAGCGCGAGGGCGTGCGGCCGCTCGTAGGGACCGCAGACCACCGGTTCCCACTCGTCGGCGTCGCCGAGCGGCCCGAAGGTGATGATCCAGGGCAGGCCGAGCATCGGCGAGTCGTCCGGCAGGTCCAGTGTCACGAGTGCGCCCACGCGCCCATCATCGTCCGTCCCGCCGCAAACGTGGGCGGCATTCGGCCCAATCACCGGCCCCGGGGGCGGGACCGATCCCGGGGACCCACCTTCCGCAGACGGCCCCCGGCAGCCGCAGAGGCCCGCCGGACCGATCGCGGCGGCCACCAGGTCCGCCGGAGCGGGGGCGGTCAGCCGGCGGCGGCGACCGCGGCCTGCCAGCGGTCGGACCACTCCCGGCGCAGCCGGTCGAGCTCGGCCTCGTCCACGCCGTAGGCGCTGACCGTCAGGCTGACGGGTGACACGTCGGCGCTGCTGCCCAGCGGCGCGCCGGCGGCCACCCCGATCAGCCTGCCCCCGGCGTCGACGACGATGCGCTGGCGCGGGCTGTCGTGCCAGCGCTCGGCCGGGCCCGCCGCGTCGAGCGCGGCGAGGGCCTGCGCGCCGGTCGCGGCGCCCGTCAGGTGGACGGTGCGCCGTCGCCCCGACGGCCGCCGCTCCAGCAGGAAGCGAAGCTGCTCGAAGAAGGTGCGCCAGCCCTCCGCGATCGCGTCCCACGGCTCGCCGCCGCCCGGCGGGGGCAGGACCACCCGCAGCCGCGTGCGGTCGCCATCGCCGACCAGCTGGATCTCCTGGCCGCCGGCCATCCCGATGCGGTCCGGCGGGGTGGGTCGGGCATGGTCGACGAAGATGAACCGGATCTCGTCGGCCAGACCCTCGTGCTCCCAGCCGAACCACTGCGAGATCCGGCCCGGCTCGGTCAGCGCCGACCAGACCCGCTCGGCGGTCGCGGCCACCGTCGTCTCGACTGCGGTCGTCCGCGCTTCGGCCATCGCTCTCCTCCTGCCGTCGTGGGCGGCGGCCGGGGTCTTCCGCCGCGTCGTCAGCCCGGGCGCGCCGCGTCGAGCGCCGCGCGGACCAGGGCGAGCGCCGCCGACGGCGGCACTCCCAACCGGGCGGCCTCGGCGGCGTAGTCGGCCGCCGCCCGCTGCAACCGGTCCACCGCATCATCGCGGCCGGGTGCGACGAAAGTGCCGTGCCGGCCCCGGGTCTCCAGCAGACCGGCCGCCTCCAGCTCCCGGTAGGCCCGCGCCACGGTGTTGGCCGCCAGCCCGAGGTCCGCCGCGAACTGCCGCACCGTCGGCAGCCGGGTGCCGACCGCCAGCCGGCCCGTCCCGATCAGCTCCGCGAGCTGCCCGCGCACCTGCTCGTACGGCGGCACCGCCGAGCCCTGGTCGACCGAGATCCGCACGCCCGCTCCCCCGTTCATCCGGCCCCGCCCGGGGTGCCGGGATCCGTGTCCGCGTCGAGGTCGGCCGGCGCCGGACCCTCCGCCAGGTCCACCACGCGGCCGCGCCGGCTGGTGGCGGCGAGCGCCGCGCCGAAGAGCACCAGCTGGTTGAGCAGGTAGAGGTAGAGCAGCAGCCCCACCGCGCCGGCCACCACGGTGTACGCCGGGTTCCGCTCGGTGCGCACCACGTAGTACCGCCCGACGGTGTTCAGCAGCGTGATGCCGACGGCGACGAGCAGCACCACCGGGCGCAGCCGGGACCGGCTCATCCGCAGCCGCGGCACCGCCACCAGCAGCAGGGTGGCGAGCACCGCGTTGACCAGCACGCTGAGCACCGCGCTGACCGTGGTCAGGCCGACCGAGCCGGTGCTGCGCAGCATGAACCGCAGCAGCGACTCCAGCGCGTCCACCGCCGCCACCGAGACGCCGAGCAGCACGAAGACGACGAGCAGCACCCCGAGGTCGACCAGGCGGCGGATCACCAGGTTCCCGGGCTGCTGGTTGAGCCCGTACATCAGCCGCTGCGAGGAGCGGATGGCCTCCACCCAGCCGATGCCGGTGAAGCCCAGGATGATCAGGCCGACCACCCCGACCGTGCCGCTGCTCTCGGCGATCTGCACGGGGTCCAGGAACGGCAGGTTCTCCCGCAGGAAGTCGGCGGCGGCGGCGCTGACCTCGTCGTTGTCCTCCAGGATGGCCCCGAAGATCGAGTACGCGACCAGCGCCAGCGCGAACACCGCGAAGAAGCCGTAGTACGCGATTGCGGCGGCCAGTCGCCCGCCCAGCAGGTCGTTGTAGAGCACGCCGGCCCGCCACAGGTGGTCGACCGCGGCGGACCGGCGGCGCGCGGCGCTGATCCGTCGGTCGATGCCCGCCTCGATGCGGCCCCACGCGTTCACGCCGTCATCCTCGCCGATCTCCCGCCGCCGGGGCGGGCAACCGGCCGTCGGCCCTCGCCGGCCCGGCGCGTCGCCGGCACCGATCGCGTCGCCGGCACCGGTCGCCGCGCGCCGGCGGCGGCTCGGACCACGTGACCGTGCGGCGGTGACCCGGCGGCTCCGCCGGCACCGGTCGCCACGGCGGCGGCGGGAGTCAGCCGCCCAGCCGGAAGTCCCGGCGCGGCTGCCACCGGGTCTCCCCGCTGTGCGAGAAGAGGGTGAACGCCTCCACCTCGAACATCGCGGAGAAGTCGGCCAGGTCCTCGTACGCCCGGTCGAGCGCCTCCGGCGCGACGTCCTGCGCGACGGTGACGTGCGGGTGGTACGGGAAGCGCGCCTCGCGGCGCAGCTCCGGGGCGGCGCTGATCGCGGCGGCGAGCAGCTCGCACTCGCTGATCCCGGCGGCCACGGCCACGAAGACCACCTGGGTCACCGGCCGGAAGGTGCCGGTGCCGCGCAGGTGCAGGGTGAACGGCAGGTGGGCGGCGGCCACCGCGGTGAGGTGCCGCTCCACCGCCGGCAGCGCCGCCACCGGGATCTCGGTCGGCCCGAGCAGGGTCACGTGCGCGGGCACGACCTGCGGGTCGCCGGCCTCGACCCGGCGTCGGGTGAGCAGGCCGCCCCACGGCTCCGGGATGTCCACCGCGATGCCGATCTGGATGGTGTCGCCGGCCTCCGGCGCCCCGTCCCTGCGATCCACGCTGCGCGCCACCCCTCCGGCCACCGACCTGTCCACCCTCACCCGTCGCGTCGCGGCGCTACTCGCCGCGCACCGGCGGGAAGAAGCCGACCCGCTCGTAGACGGCGCGCAGCGTCGCCGAGGCGACCACGCGGGCCTTCTCGGCGCCGGCGGCGAGCAGCTTGTCCAGCTGCGCCGGGTCGTCGAGGTAGGTCCGGGTGCGCTCCTGGATCGGCGTGACGAACTCCCGAACCACCTCGGCGAGGTCCTTCTTCAGGTCGCCGTAGCCCTTGCCGGCGTACGCGGCCACCAGGTCGTCGATGCTCCGCCCGCTGAGCGCGGAGTAGATGGTGAGCAGGTTGGAGACGCCGGCCTTGGTCTCGCTGTCGAAGACGATCTCCCGCCCGGTGTCGGTGACCGCCGAGCGGATCTTCTTGGCCGAGCGGGCCGGATCCTCCAGCAGGTCGATGATGCCGGCGGGCGAGGACGACGACTTCGACATCTTCGCCGTCGGGTCCTGCAGGTCGGTGATCTTCGCGGTGTCCTTGACGATGTGCGGCGCGGGCACGGTGAAGGTCTGCCCGAACAGCGAGTTGAACCGCTGGGCCAGGTCGCGGGAGAGCTCCAGGTGCTGGCGCTGGTCCTCGCCCACCGGCACGGCGTTCGCCTGGTAGAGCAGGATGTCGGCGGCCTGGAGGATCGGATAGGTGAACAGGCCGACGCTCGCCCGCTCGCCGCCCTGCTTCTGCGACTTGTCCTTGAACTGGGTCATCCGGCTCGCCTCGCCGAAGCCGGTGAGGCAGCCCAGCACCCAGGCGAGCATCGGGTGCTCCGGCACCTGCGACTGGACGAAGAGCGTGCTGCGCTCCGGGTCGAGGCCCACGGCGAACAACTGCGCGGCGGCCAGCCGGGACCGTTGGGTGAGCACCTTCGGGTCGTGCCCGGCGGTGATCGCGTGCAGGTCGACGACGCAGTAGTAGGCGTCGTGGGTGTCCTGCAGGGCCACCCAGTGCCGCACCGCGCCGAGGTAGTTGCCGAGGTGGAACGAGTCGGCCGTCGGCTGGATGCCGGAGAAGACGCGGGGGCGGGCGGGAACGTCGGACATGACGGCAATTCTGTCAGCAACCCCCGGCGTACGTCATGACGGGCCGGCGGGTCGGCTCCGACCCACCGGCGTGCGGGTGGTGGCCTCGCGCCGGGGCTCGGGCACGCGCACGGCGGAGACGGTGAGCCGGGCCACCCGGCGCCCCTCCAGCGTGTGCACCCGCAGCAGCCAGCCACCGGGCGGGGCGCCGGGTTCCGGGCCGCCGCCGTCGGCCGGGCCGCCGGTCACGGGCACCTCGTCGCCGGGGACCGGGAGCCGCCCCAGCGCCGCCATCACGAAGCCGCCCACCGTCTCGTACGGCCCGGTCGGCAGCGTCACGCCGGTGCGCTCGGCGAAGTCGGCGAGGTTGAGCCGGCCGTCCACCACGGCGGGCAGGCCGGCGTGCACCGGGTCGGGGGCGGTGTCGTACTCGTCGTGGATCTCCCCGATCAGCTCCTCGATCAGGTCCTCCAGGGTGACGATGCCGGCGGTGCCGCCGTACTCGTCGACCACCACGGCGAGGTGGTGGCGTTCCCGGCGCATCTCGCTGAGCGCGGCGAGCACCCGCTTGCTGCCGGGCAGCCGCTTCACCTCGCGGGTCAGCTCGCCGACCGTGGTGCAGGGGTCGAGGTCGGGGCGGAGCAGCACGTCGCGCAGGTGCACGAAGCCCACCACGTCGTCGTGGGTGCCGTCGACGACCGGGTAGCGGGTGTGCGTCTCGGCCCGGACCAGCCGTTCCGCCTCGGCGATGGTCAGCCGGGCGGAGAGGAAGACCACCTCGGTGCGGGGCATCATCACCTCGCGGACCAGGCTCGCGCCGGCGACCAGCACCTCGTCGATGATCCGGCGTTCGAACGGGTCGAGCAGGGTGTTGGCGGCCACCAGGTCGCGCAGCTCCGCCTCGCTGATCCGTTCCCGGCCGGCGGCCGGGCTGGCGCCGAGCAGGGCCGTCACCGCGCGGGTGGCGCCGTCGGCGGCGCGGACGACGATCCGGGCGACGGCCCGGGCCAGCGGGCCGGGCTCGCGGCGCGGCCGATTCCGGGCGCGTCGACGCAGCCCGGGACCACCCGCCTCCCGCATGACAGTGATGGTAGACAGCCCGGGGCCGCCCGGCGCGCGATGTTCGCCTCTGTTCGATCGTGAGAGGTTGTGGTGGAATGGCGAGGGCGCGGCCGGGTGCGCGTCGACGGCGGGCGGGAGCACCGCGACCGGCCTTAGGGTGATCACGACACGGGTCGCGACCGGGCGGCCGGGCGGGAGGAGACCGACGTGAAACTGCTCGTCACCGGCGGCGCCGGCTTCATCGGCAGCGTGGTGACCCGGATGCTGCTCGACGCCGGCCACGAGGTGGTGGTCCTCGACGACCTGCGCACCGGTCACCGGGAGGCGCTCGCGCCCGACGCCACGCACGTCGACGCCCCGGTCCACGACGCCGCCCGGGTGCTCACCCCGCAGGCCGGCTTCGACGGCGTGCTGCACTTCGCCGCCCTCATCGCCGCCGGCGAGTCGATGGTCAGGCCCGAGCTCTACTGGCACACCAACACCGTCGGCACCATCGCCCTGATCGACGCCGTCCGCGCCGCCGGCGTGCCCCGGCTGGTCTTCTCCTCCACCGCCGCGGTCTACGGCAACCCCACCGAGCTGCCGATCCCGGAGACCGCCGTGAAGGCCCCCACCAACACGTACGGGGCCACCAAGCTCGCCGTCGACATGGCGCTCACCTCCGAGGCGATCGCCCACGGCCTCGCCGCCGTCTCGCTGCGCTACTTCAACGTCGCCGGGGCGCACCTCGACGGCGACGTCGCGCTCGGCGAGCGGCACGACCCGGAGACCCACCTGATCCCGATCGCCCTGGAGGTGGCCGCCGGCCGACGCGAGAAGCTCCAGCTCTTCGGCGACGACTACCCCACCGTCGACGGCACCTGCGTGCGCGACTACATCCACGTCGCCGACCTGGCCCGCGCCCACCTGCTGGCGCTCGACGCGGCGACCGCCGGCCAGCACCGGATCTACAACCTGGGCAACGGCAACGGCTTCACCAACCGTCAGGTGGTCGACGTGGTCCGCGAGGTCACCGGGCAGCCGGTGCCGGTCGAGGTGGCCCCGCGCCGCGAGGGCGACCCCGCCGAGCTGGTCGCCTCGTCGGCGCTGGCCCGCGAGGAGCTGGGCTGGGTGCCGCGAAAGCCGACCCTGCACGACATGGTCGGCGACGCCTGGGCCTTCTACCGCACGCACGTCCTGGAACGCCGGTGACCGACCTCGCGCGCCCCGGGAGGCCGGCGACCGACGTCGCGGCCCGCGCCACCGCCGGCTTCCGCTCGGCGTACGGCGGGGAGCCCGCCGGCCGCTGGGCGGCTCCCGGCCGGGCCAACCTGATCGGCGAGCACACCGACTACAACGACGGCTTCGTGCTCCCCTTCGCCCTGCCGCTGCGCACCGTGGCAGCCGCCGCGGGTCGGCCCGGGCAGCGCTGGACGGTCTGGTCCGAGCTGTCCGGCGAGACGATCGACTTCGGCGCCGACGAGGTCGCCGCGCCCGGCCGGGTCACCGGTTGGGGCGCGTACGTGGCCGGGGTGGTCTGGGCGCTGCGGGAGGCCGGGCACGCGGTGCCCGGCGCCCGGCTGGCCATCGCCTCCGACGTGCCGCTCGGCTCCGGCCTGTCCTCCTCGGCGGCGCTGGAGGCCGCCGTGCTGGCCGCCCTGGTCGACCTCGGCGGGCTGGACCTGCCCCCCGAGCGGCAGCCCCGGTTGGCCCAGCGCGCCGAGAACGCCTACGTCGGCGCGCCGACCGGGATCATGGACCAGTCGGCCGTGATCCGCTGCCGCGCCGGCCACGCGCTCTTCCTGGACTGCCGCGACGAGTCGGTCGAGCACGTCCCGTTCGACCTGGACGCCGCCGGCCTGGCCGTGCTGGTGGTCGACAGCCGGGCCCCGCACCGGCACGCCGACGGCGAATACTCCGCCCGCCGCGCCTCCTGCGAGGCGGCGGCCGGGCTGCTCGGCGTGCCCGCCCTGCGCGACGTACCCGTCGACGGGCTGCCCGACGCGCTGGCCCGGCTCGACGACGCGGAGACCCGCCGCCGGGTGCGGCACGTGGTCACCGAGGACCAGCGGGTGCTCGACACCGTCGCCCTGCTGCGCGCCGGCAGCGTACGCGAGATCGGCCCGCTGCTCACCGCCTCGCACGCCTCGATGCGCGACGACTTCGAGATCACCGTGCCGGAGGTCGACACGGCCGTCGAGGCGGCCCTGTCGGCCGGTGCGCTCGGCGCGCGGATGACCGGCGGCGGCTTCGGCGGCTGCGTCCTCGCCCTGGTCGACGCCGGCCGCGCCGAGACGGTCGCCGCCGCCGTCACGGCCGCGTACGCCGAACGCGGCTTCGCCGCGCCCGGCCACGTCACCGTCCTGCCCGGCCCGGGGGCGACCCGGCTCGACTGAGCGCACGACCGGCAGGCACCCACGCGGGCAACGCCGTGGGGTCCCGGGGCGACCACGGCTTCCCACAGCGGAACCCCGTGCGGGCGGTGCCGGGGCGGCCACGGCGTCCCGGCGGGCGAGCCCCGCCGGCGGCGGCTGCCGGCCCCGCACCCGCTCCGCACCAGCCTGACCGTCCGGTCACGACGGTCGGTAGGGTGTTGTGCCCGCCGAGGATCCCAACGGGGAGGGAGACGACGTGAGCGATGCCGGAATCGTGGCGCAGGAGCGGGCGCTGGCCCTCAACGGCGTCGGGCGACACGCCGAGGCGGCGCAGGTGCTGCGCGACGCGCTGGCCGAGCAGCCCGACCACGTCGGGTTGCTGGTCGCGCTGGCCCGCTGCCACCGGTCGATGGGCCAACTGGCGTCGGCCATGCGCCTGGTCGACCAGGCCCTCGGCGTCGCCCGCGCCCAGGAGCACCTGCTCGCCGAGAAGGCCCGGATCCTGCTGGCAGCCGGGCAGGCCGGATACGCGGCGGCCGCCGCCCAGCGCGCCCTGGCGCTCGCGCCGCAGTCGTGGGAGGCCCACGCGCTCTTCGCCGAGGCGCTGCTGACCATGGGCAACCCCACCCGCGTCGTGGTCGCCCGCCGGCACGCCGACACCGCACGGCAGATCCGCCGCGACATCCCCGACGTGCACCTGCTGGACGCCCGGATCCACCTGCGGATGGGCCGGCTCCGCGCGGCGCGGGAGGCGTGCCGGCAGGCACTCGTCCTGGACCCGGCCCACGAGCCGGCCCTGGCCCTGATGGCGCGGATGGACGCGTCGCGGGACCGGGTCGGCCGCGCCGCCCGGGGATACTCCGACGCCCTGACCGCCGACCCGCAGGCCCACGGGTCCGCCGTGGCGCACGAGGCGGTCACCGCGGCCCTGTGCTGGCGGCTGTTCGACGCGGCGGCGCTGGCCGGCGTCGGCCACTGGGCGTTGTTCGCGCTGGTCGACGCCGGGCGGCCCGGACGGCTCGCCGTCGCAGCGGCCCTCCTGACGGTCGTCGCCGGGGCGATCCTGCCGGTCTGGCGCCGGCAGCCGCCCGCGGTCCGGCTCCAGCTCCGCCGCCAGCTCGGCTCGGCGTCCGTCGTGCTGTGCCTGGCGCTCACCGCGGTGGCGCTGGCCGGGCTGGTCGTCAGCGGCCTCGCCCCCGGCAGGGACACCCCCGCCGGCGGGATGGCCGCGCTGCTGCTGGTCCCGGCCGCCGCGATCCTCGCCTTCCGCGTCTGGCGGCAGCTCAAGCGCAGGGCCGTCCCGATGGTCCGCTGGGTCGGCTACCGGATCTGGACCCGCCTCGTGGCCCGCGCGAACGCACCGGCGCCGGCCGCCGACGCGGCACCGCCGACCGTGTAGGCGGAAGGCGGTCGGCCCGATGGGCGACGGGCGGGCGTCGGGCCCGCCCGTCGGTGCGGCTCACTGCGCCTCGACGATCATCCCCGCGCCGACCGTACGGTTGGTGGTCTCGTCGATGATCACGAATCCGCCGGTGGTGCGGTTACGGCGGTACTCGTCCGCGAGCAACGGCACGGTGGTCCGCAGCCGCACCCGACCGATCTCGTTGAGCCTCAGCTCGCCGGCCGACTCGTCCCGGTGCAGCGAGTTGATGTCCAGCCGGTAGTGCAGGCCGCGCACGATGGCCCGCGCCGAGCGGGTGGTGTGCTTGACGGCGTACCTGCCGCCGACCTGGAGCGGGCGGGTCTCGTCCATCCAGCACACCATCGCCTCGATGTCCTGCGCCACCGCCGGGGCGTTGTTCGGCCGGCAGATCATGTCGCCCCGGGAGATGTCGATCTCGTCCGCCAGGCGTACGGTGACCGACATCGGCGGGAACGCCTCCGCGACCGGCCCGTCGGCGGTCTCCACGGCGGAGATCCGGCTGGTGAAGCCGGACGGCAGCACCATCACCTCGTCGCCCGGCTTGAGCACCCCGGAGGCCACCTGGCCGGCGTAGCCGCGGTAGTCGGTGACGGTGGTGGACTGCGGCCGGATCACGTACTGCACGGGGAACCGGACGTCGACCAGGTTACGGTCGCTGGCGATGTGCACCCGCTCCAGGTGGTGCAGCAGCGACGGCCCCTCGTACCAGGGCATGTTCTCCGACCGGCTGACGATGTTGTCGCCCTTGAGCGCGGAGATCGGCACCACGGTCAGGTCGGGCGCGTCGAGCTTCGCGGCGAACGCGGTGAACTCGTCCGCGATCCGCTCGAAGACGTCCTGCGAGTAGTCGACCAGGTCCATCTTGTTGACGCAGAGGACCAGGTGCGGCACCCGCAGCAGCGAACAGAGGAACGCGTGCCGCCGGGACTGCTCGACCAGCCCCTTGCGGGCGTCCACCAGGATCAGCGCCAGGTCGGCCGTCGACGCCCCGGTGACCATGTTCCGGGTGTACTGGATGTGCCCCGGCGTGTCCGCGATGATGAACTTCCGCCGGGGGGTGGCGAAGTAACGGTAGGCCACGTCGATGGTGATGCCCTGCTCCCGCTCGGCCCGCAGGCCGTCGGTGAGCAGCGCCAGGTTCGTGTACTCGTCGCCCCGCGCCGCGCTGACCGCCTCGACGGCGGCGAGCTGGTCGGTGAAGAGCGACTTCGTGTCGTAGAGCAGCCGGCCGATCAGTGTCGACTTGCCGTCGTCCACGCTGCCGGCGGTGGCGAACCGCAGCAGGTCCATCGGCCGGGCGTCCGGCACGGCCCGGGTGTCCGCCGGATTCGCGCCGGCCGGCGGGACGGTCTCGGTGGTCATCAGAAGTAGCCCTCCCGCTTGCGGTCCTCCATGGCGGCCTCGCTGACCCGGTCGTCGCCGCGGGTCGCGCCGCGCTCGGTGATCCGGGTGGCCGCCACCTCCTCGATGACCTTCTCCACCGTGTCGGCGTCGGAGCGGACCGCCGCGGTGCAGGACGCGTCACCCACCGTGCGGTAGCGCACCCGCGCCTTGAACCGCTCCTCGCCCGCCCGGGGCCGGAAGAACTCGTTGACCGCGTACAGCATGCCGTCGCGCTCGACCACCTCGCGCTCGTGCGCGTAGTAGATCGACGGCAGGGCGATCCGCTCGCGGGCGATGTAGTGCCAGACGTCCAGCTCGGTCCAGTTGGACAGCGGGAAGACCCGGATCGACTCGCCCGGGTGGTGCCGGCCGTTGTAGAGCGACCACAGCTCGGGACGCTGGTTCTTCGGGTCCCACTGGCCGAACTCGTCGCGGAAGCTGAACACCCGCTCCTTGGCGCGGGCCTTCTCCTCGTCGCGGCGGGCGCCGCCGAACAGCGCGTCGAACCGGTGCTTCTCCACCGCGTCCAGCAGCACCGGCGTCTGGATCCGGTTGCGCATCCCGTCGCCCGACTCCCGCACCAGCCCGCTGGCCAGGGCCTCCGGGACGCTCGCCACCACCAGCTGCAGCCCCAGCTCGGCGACCCGCTGGTCCCGGTATTCCAGCACCTCGGGGAAGTTGTGGCCGGTGTCCACGTGCATGACCGGGAACGGGATGTTGGCCGGGGCGAACGCCTTCTGGGCCAGCCGGAGCATCACGATCGAGTCCTTGCCGCCCGAGAAGAGCAGCACCGGCCGCTCCATCTCGGCGACCACCTCGCGCATCACGAAGATGCTCTCGGCCTCCAGCGCGTCGAGGTGGGACACCTGGTAGGCGGCGGGGGCGGTCATGACACGGGCTCGCTTCGGTCGAATCCGCTCATCTGATTCCAGACCTTTCCGGTCGGACATGCCAAGAAGTGCCGATCAGGCTACCCGGAATGACGCTGCAGCGCTGCAAGCAACCGACTGGCGAGATCCTTGCGACAGACCAACAGATCCGGTAGACGTGGATCCGCCTCGTTGTATTTCAGCGCAGAACCGTCGATCCGGGAAGCGTGCAGTCCGGTGGCCGTCGCCACAGCCACCGGTGCCGCCGAGTCCCACTCGTACTGCCCGCCCGCGTGGATGTAGGCGTCCACCTCGCCGGTCACCACCGCGGCGATCTTGGCCCCGGCCGAGCCCATCGGCACCAGGTGCGCCCCGACGTCCTCGGCCAGGTCCGACAGGAACACCGGCGGCCGACTCCGGCTCGCCGCCAGGCGGATCGTCCGCCCACCTGGCGCCGTCGCCGCCTCCACCGTCATCGGCGGGTACGCCGGCGGATAGTCCGTGCCCAGCACCCGGTGCTGCGCCGGCAACGCCACCGCCCCCGCGACCAGGCCGTGCGGCGTCGGCGCCGTACGCGCCCAGAGCGCCACGTGCACCGCCCAGTCGGAGCGGCCCTCCTCGGCGAACTCGCGGGTGCCGTCCAGCGGGTCGACGATCCACACCCGGTCGGCGGTCAGCCGCGACACCGCCCCGGCGTTCACCTCCGCCGCCCACGCCAGCCGCGAGCCCTCGTCCTCCTCCGAGAGCACCGCGTCACCCGGCCGCCACCTCGCCAACTCGGTGCGGATCAGGTCGTGCGAGACCTTGTCCCCGGCCGACTTCAGCGCGCCCGCATCGGCGAAACCCATCTCGGCCCGCAGACCGAGCAGCGCCTGACCGGCCCTGGCCGCCAGCCACCGGGCGAACGCGCCGTCGATCATCGGAGGACTGCCCATAACCCTGCTCCCGTCGCCTCGCACGCGCTGCGCGCCGGCACGCCGGGCCCCGCCGCCGGTCGCGCCGCGCCGAAAGGCGCAGACTACCGGCTCACCGCGGGCGATCGGGGGCTCACACCCCGTGGTAGAGGTTCTGCGTCGGCTCCACGCCCCTGGTGACCACGGACTCCACCACGTCCGCCGCGCGGTCCACCAGGAACTCCAACTCCTTGCGCTCGACCGCGCCGAAATCCGACAGCACGTAGTCCGCCGGGTCCTGCCGGCCCGGCGGCCGGCCGATGCCGAACCGCACCCGGACGTACTCCTTCGTGCCCAACGACTTCGACATCGACCGCAGGCCGTTGTGCCCGCCCTCGCCGCCGCCGCACTTCACCCGAAGCTGGCCGTAGCCGATGTCCAGCTCGTCGTGCACCGCGATCACCCGGCCCGGCGGCACCTTGTGGAACTGGGCCAGGCCGGCCACCGGCCCGCCGGAAAGGTTCATGTAGGTCAGCGGCTTGACCAGCACCAGCTTCGGCCCGCCGAACCCGAGCCGCCCCTCGGCGACCTCCGCCACCGCCCGCTTGTGCCGGCCGAACCTCGCGCCGAGCCGACCCGCCAGCAGGTCGGCCACCATGAAACCGACGTTGTGCCGGTTGCCGGCGTACCCCCGACCGGGGTTGCCCAGGCCGACCACCAGCCACGGCCCCGTCTCGTCCGTCACGCCCCGCCCCTCCCGCTGCTCGCCGAGCACCAGCCCGCCCGGACACCGATACGCCGACAGGCGCCCCCGACCGCGCGGGGACGCCTGTCGCAACGATGCGGACCGATCAGGCCTCGGTCTTCGCCTCGGCGTTCTCCTCGCCCTCGGCGGCCGGAGCCTCGGCGCCCTCGGCGGTCTCCTCGCCGACCTCGGCCTCGGCCTCCTCGGCGGCCTCCTCGACCTCGGGGAGGGTGGCCTCGAGCTGCTCGGCGGTCGGCGCGGCGGTCACCGCGGCGACCGGCAGCTCCGGGTCGGCGGCCAGCTCGACGCCGGCCGGCAGCTCCACGTCACCGGCGGTGACCTGGGTGCCCGCCTCCAGGCCCTCGATCGACGCCTCCAGGTGATCCGGCACCTTGGTGGCGTCGGCGGTCACCGAGAGGGTGTCGTGGTCGTGCACGATCAGGGTGTCCTTCGCGGCCTCGCCGGTCAGCTGGACCGGGACCTCGACGGTGACCTTCTCGCCACGGCGGACCAGCAGCAGGTCCACGTGCTCGAAGGTGTCCTTGATCGGGTCACGCTGGATCGCCTTCGGCAGCGCCAGCACCTGGGTGCCGTCGCTGACCTCGATCGCGAAGAGCTGGTTGGCGCCGCCCTTGCGAATCGCGGCCGCGAACTCGCGGGACGGCAGCGCGATGTGCTTGGGCTTCTCGCCGTGGCCGTACAGCACGGCGGGCACCTTGCCGGCCCGGCGGGTACGACGGGCACCACCCTTGCCGAACTCGGTACGGGGCTCGGCGCTGATCTTTACCTCGGACACGGGGAAACTCCTGATGCTTCGCGCGGCGGCTTGTCGACTGGCGGTGCTGGGGCGAGGGGCTCGCTGGGGCTCATGCGTCGAGAACGACTGCCCGGAGCACCGCGTCGATGACGGTGCCTCCGTGCGGCGCTTGACAGCGGCCCGCCGGGCACCCTCGCCGTGGCAACCGCACCAGTCTACCCGAGATGATTCCGAGCTTTCCGGCAGTCCCCTTATCACCGTTCCCGCCGGCCCGCAGGCCGATCCGGGCCGGCCGCTCCCCGGCTGGCCGCCCCGCTTCCGACGGGCTACCCCGTTCTCGGCGGGCCGCCCCAACTCCCCGGCTGGCCGCCCCGTTTCCGACGGGCTACCCCGTTCTCGGCGGGCCGCCCCGCTCCCGGCGGGCGACCGCCGGGAGCGCCCCGCCCGGCGACGGTCGCGCCGGGCGCCGGCACCGGGCAGGAAGGGCGTCGCCCGCCCGGCCCGGCGCCGTCAGGCCGTCAGCGCCCATCACCGCAGAGGGATGGTCAGCGGGCGGTCGTCGTCAGCTCAGGCCACCGAAGAGGGTGGTCACCGAGCCGTCGTCGAACACCTCGCGGATCGCCCGCGCCAGCAGCGGCGCGATCGACAGCACGGTGATCTTGTCGAGCTGCTTCTCCGGCGGCAGCGGCAGCGTGTTGGTCACCACGACCTCGCTGATCGGGCTGTTCTTCAGCCGCTCCGTCGCCGGGTCGGAGAGCAGCGCGTGGGTGGAGGCGACGATCACGTCGGCCGCGCCGGACTCCCGGAGGATGTCCGCCGCCTTGGAGATCGTGCCGCCCGTGTCGATCATGTCGTCGACGATCAGGCAGACCCGCCCCTCGACCTCGCCGACCACCCGGTTCGCCACCACCTGGTTCGGCTTCAGCGGGTCCCGGGTCTTGTGGATGAACGCCAGCGGGCAGCCGCCCAGCCGGTCCGTCCACCGCTCGGCCACCCGCACCCGACCCGAGTCCGGCGCGACCACCGTCATCGGCCGGCCCGCGTACTTGTGCTCGACGTACTCCGCGAGGATGTCCATCGCGAAGAGGTGGTCGACCGGGCCGTCGAAGAAGCCCTGGATCTGCGCGGTGTGCAGGTCGACGGTGAGGATGCGGTTCGCACCGGCCGTCTTCAGCAGGTCCGCCACCAGGCGCGCCGAGATCGGCTCCCGGCCGCGGTGCTTCTTGTCCTGCCGGGAGTACGGGTAGAACGGCAGGACCACGGTGATCCGCTTGGCCGAGCCACGCTTCAGCGCGTCGATCATGATCAGGGTCTCCATGACCCAGGTGTTGACCCCGTGCGTCACGGACTGCACCACGAAGGCGTCCGAACCACGCACCGAGTCCTTGAACCGTACGAAGATCTCGCCGTTGGCGAACTCGTACGCGTCGGCCGGCGTCGGCGCGACGCCGAGCACCTCGCCGATCTCCTTGGCCAACTCCGGAAAGCCACGTCCGGAGAAGAGCATCAGGCTCTTGCGGTTTTCGGCGACGATGCTGCCCATGGGCCCGTCTGCTCCCGTTGGTCGGTGGTACCCGGCGGTGGTGGTGGGCCGGGGACTATTCGGTTGCAGTATCCCCCGCGCCGGACGCCGGCCTGACCGCCTCGGCATCCCCGTGGATTGCCTCACCTTCACTTGCCCCGGCGGCCCGCGCCGACACACCCTCACCGGCCCTGCCCGCCCGCTCGGCGGCCTCGGCGGAGGCCGTGCCGGGCCGCTTGCGGGCCACCCACCCGTCGATGCTGCGCTGCGGCGCCCGGGTGACCCCGAGCGCGCCCGGCGGCACGTCCTGGCTGATCGCGCTGCCCGCCGCCACGTACGCCCCCGCGCCCACCTCGACCGGCGCGATCAGGCTGGTGTCGCAGCCGATGAAGGCCGCCTCGCCGACCGTCGTGCGGTGCTTGTTCACGCCGTCGTAGTTCACGAAGATCGTCGCCGCGCCGATGTTGGCCTTCGCGCCGATCGTCGCGTCCCCCACGTACGACAGGTGCGGCACCTTCGCGCCCGCGCCCACCTCGGAGTTCTTCACCTCGACGAACGTGCCGACCTTGGCCTTCTCCGCCAGCCGGGCGTCCGGCCGCAGGTACGCGTACGGCCCCACGGTGGCGCCCGGGCCGACCTCGGCGCCCACGGCGTGGCTGCGCAGCACGGTGGCGCCCGGGCCCACCACCGTGTCGACCAGCGTCACGTCCGGCCCGACGACCGCGCCGGTGCCCACCACCGTACCGCCGCGCAGCTGGGTGTTCTGGTCGACGACCGCGTCCCGGTCCAGGGCCACGGTCACGTCGATCCACGTGGTGTCCGGGTCGAGGAGGCTGACCCCGGTGCGCATCCACGCCTCGTTGACCCGGTCCCGCAGCAGGCGGCGCAGCGCGGCCAGCTCGACCCGGTCGTTGCAGCCCAGCGTCTCCACGTGGTCCGCCGCCACGTGCACCGCCACCGGCTCACCGGCCGAGACCAGCAGGCCGAAGACGTCGGTCAGGTATTCCTCACCCTGGTCGTTGTCGGTCGACAGCTTGCCGAGCGCGTCGCGCAGCCGGGTCACGTCGAACGCGTAGATGCCCGCGTTGATCTCCCGGATCGCGCGCTGCGCCGCGCTGGCGTCGCGCTCCTCGACGATCCGCTCCAGCCGCCCGCCGGCGTCCCGCACGATCCGGCCCAGGCCGGTCGGGTCGGGCACCTCGGCGGCGAGCACCGTGGCCGCCGCGTTCTCGCCCTCGTGCGCCTCGACGAGCGCGGCCACCGTCTCCGGCCGCAGCAACGGCACGTCGCCGTTGATCACGACCACGGTGCCGGTGGCGTCCGACGCGGCGTCCAGCGCGATCCGGACGGCGTGCCCGGTGCCGAGCTGCTCGGCCTGGAGCACCGGCGTGGCCTGGGGGGCGATCTCCGCCAGGTGCGCGCGGACCTGGTCGGCGCCGTGGCCGACCACGACCACCGTGCGGTCCGCGGCCAGTGGCGCGGCGGCGGCGAGCACGTGGCCGACGAGGGTACGGCCGAGCAGGGGGTGCAGCACCTTGGGCAGCGCCGACTTCATCCGCTTGCCCTCACCGGCGGCGAGCACGACAACGGTGCGGAGGTGGGACTGGGACACGACGCGGGCTCCCGTCGGGACGGCGGACAGTCTCGCGGCCATGCTAACCAGACGAAAGTCCGCGACGAGCGGAAGCTCCCGGGAGAGGACTCGAACCCCTACAATCAGGACCAAAACCTGACGTCCTGCCATTAGACGACCCGGGACGGTCTAAAACGGGCAAAAAAGCAACCCGCCGGCCCCTACACCTTAGCGCCCCGGGGCGGCGACGCCATCGTTCATTCCCTTCATGATCCCCTCGATCTTCCAGTAGAGGCGGCTCGATCGCAGGACGTAGACGGTGAGACAGCCCCGATAGTCGCCTCCGACGTTCTGTCGTCTGGTCTCCGGACGGTGGCGCTTCAGAGAGGAGCGCTGGAACTTCTCCGCCGGCACCCCGACCAGATCCGCCCACCACCGCACCGCCGCCTCCTCGTCGGCACTCTCGTGGATGCTGACCCGGAAGCGCAGCGCAGCCGGGGCAACCCCCAGCGCCTCGACGAACCGGAGGAACAACAGCACCAGCACCGGGTCGCTGTTGATGAACTTGACCCGGCAGTCGTTGGGCCGCCACGGCTTGGCCTTGCCGCCCTCGCACCAGTAGATCGCCGCGCCGACCAGGACGAGTTCCCGGTGGCGGAGCTGCTTGACCCAGGCCGCGACCTTCGCCACCGTCTCGGCCCGGGCCGCGTCGCGGACGGCGCGGTGCCGACCCCACTAGGCGTCGGTCATCACCTTGGAATGCGCCCTCCGGCGCGCCCTCGCCTCGTCGGAGTCGCTGTCGATCGGAAGGTGACACACCCACTGGTAGGCGGTGGACCGGGCCACCCCCACCCGCCTCGCGATCTCCGGCACGGTGCACCCGTCGCGGCGCAGACTCAGCGCCCGCTCGTACAGCTCCGGCAGTGGCCCACGGTAGCCGCCGGCAGGCTGCGCCGTTGGCGGACCGGTGGTTGATGGATCAGTCATGACCAGCACGTTAGTACGGGCGTACGACAGTTCAAGCATTCATTCCCGACGCTGTCCCGTGCGCGCAGCACGAAGCTAAGTTACGGTGACGTAGGCGTAACTTCGTGATCGATCGTCCCTCTGCGAGGTGCCATGTCCACCACCCTTCTCGAGCCCGCGTCGGGCCCCAAGCCGCTTACCCAGGGGAGCCAGTCCCGAGGCATCCTCGTCGCCCTCTGGGCGTTCGTGGTGATTCCCTTCCTCGCCCTCCTCGCCGCCGTACCGGTCGCCTGGGGCGGCTGGCTGGGCTGGACCGACGTGGCGGTCGCCGCCCTCTGGTACGTCGTCTCCGGGCTGGGCATCACCGTCGGCTACCACCGCTACTTCACCCACGGCTCGTTCAAGGCCAAGCGCTGGCTGCGGGTGGCGCTGGCGGTCTCGGGCTCGCTGGCGGTGCAGGGCGACATCATCCAGTGGGTGGCCGACCACCGGCGGCACCACGCCTTCTCCGACCTGGAGGGCGACCCGCACTCGCCGTGGCGGTTCGGGGAGAGCGTGCGCGGGCTGGCCAGGGGCCTCTTCCACGCGCACGTCGGCTGGCTCTTCGGCCGGGAGCTGTCCAACCGGGAGCGGTTCGCCCCGGACCTGCTCGCCGACCGCGACATCAACCGGGTGGACCGGCTCTTCCCGCTGCTGGTGGCCGTCTCGGTGCTGGGGCCCGCGCTGATGGGCGGCCTGCTGACCTGGTCGTGGCAGGGCGCGCTGACCGCGCTCTTCTGGGGCGGGCTGGTCCGCATCGCGCTGCTGCACCACGTGACCTGGTCGATCAACTCGGTGTGTCACGTGTACGGCGAGCGGCCGTTCGCGATGCGCCAGGGCGACCGGGCGTCGAACTTCTGGCCGCTGGCGATCCTGTCGTTCGGCGAGAGCTGGCACAACCTGCACCACGCCGATCCGACCTGTGCGCGGCACGGGGTACTGCGGGGCCAGGTGGACATCTCGGCCCGGGTGATCTGGCTGTTCGAGAAGGCCGGCGCGGCCTGGGACGTGCGCTGGCCCAAGCCCGAGCGCATCGCGGCGAAGCTCGTCAAGCCGGCCACGGGGACGTAAACCGGGCGGTGCCTGTCGGGGGCACCTGGCAGTATGGCCGGGTGACCGAGCAGAGCGGGGGCGACGGCGGGCGGCCCGCCGCCGCCGGAGCCGGCGAGGAGACGGTCGGGCGGCGCCTCGTCGCCATCCGACCGATCGCCGGTGAGGCGACGACGTGAGCCGGCACACCGACGGCACCATTCCACGACAGGGCGTCACCGAGCGCCGGCGGAGTGACGACATGGCGGATGTCCCTGGCAGCACCGGCAGCACCGGCCGGCGGCGGGCGGTCGCCGCCGGCAAGACCTCTTCGCGGGTACGCATGTCGGCGGCCCAGCGGCGCGAGCAGCTGATCTCGATCGCCCGGCAGATCTTCGCCGAGCGCGGTTTCGACGCCACCTCGATAGAGGAGGTGGCGGCCCGCGCGAAGGTCTCCAAGCCGGTGGTCTACGAGCACTTCGGCGGCAAGGAGGGGCTCTACGCGGTGGTGGTGGACCGGGAGGTCCGGGCCCTGCTGGACAGGATCACCACGGCGTTGACCGCCGGTCATCCGCGTGAGCTGCTGGAGCAGGCGGCGATGGCCCTGCTGACCTACATCGAGGAGGAGACCGACGGCTTCCGGGTGCTGGTGCGCGAGTCCCCGGTGCTGTCGGCGACGGGCAACTTCAGCAGCGTCATGAACGACGTTGCGCACCAGGTGGAGCACATCCTGGGCGCCGAGTTCTCCAGCCGGGGCTACGACCCGAAGCTGGCCGAGCTCTACTCGCAGGCGCTGGTGGGCATGGTGGCGTTGACCGGCCGGTGGTGGCTGGAGGTGCGCAAGCCGCGCAAGGAGACGGTCGGGGCGCACCTGGTCAACCTGGCGTGGAACGGGCTGTCGCACCTGGAGGCCAAGCCGGGCCTGATCACGGCGCGGGGCCGCTGACCGCCGCGAGGCCCGTGAGCCAAGCGGGGGCCGCTGATCGCCGCGAGGCCCGTGAGCCAAGCGGGGCCGCTGATCGCCGCGAGGCCCTGAGCGACGCGAGGCCCTGAGCGACGCGAGGCCCTGAGCGACGCGAGGCCCTGAGCGACGCGAGACCCCGGAGCGGCGCGGGCGGTCAGCGGTGCGCCTCGGAGACCGGGTGGTGGCGGCGCCGCCGCTCCTCCTCGGCGTGCTCGTCGGTGCCGACCTTGTCGTAGAGGCCGGTGCCGAGCAGGAGCAGCCCGAAGATCATCGACACGATGACCGTGGACATCGAGAAGTTGAGGAAGTTGGCCTCGGTCTGGAGCACGGCCATCATGAGGATGCTGGTCGCCAGGAAGACGACCCCGGCGGTCAGGTTCATGTGGTGGCCGAGGTTGCCGCGCCGTGAGGCGCCGACGATCAGCACGATCCCGAAGATCACCGAGGCCAACGAGAAGGCCAGGTTGGTGCGGAGCCCGAGGGCCCAGGCGTCGCCGCGGTCGAAGAGCGGGTCGCCCCACGTCAGGGCGACGCCCCAGACCCCGAAGACCAGGATGTAGAGGCCGACCAGCCCGGCGAGGACCCGGTAGATCGGCCGCGCCGGGTGGTTCACGGGAAAGTGCGGCATGACCCCTCCGCCCGTTTGGTGACGATCACCCGATTGTCACCCGCGCAGAGCCCGATGTCCGGCAAAACACCCGAAGGCAGCGCCGAGGGGAAGGCAGAACCACAAAGGTCCCACCCCCCGGGCCGCAGGGCCGGGTTGGAGCGGGACCACGACAGGTTTTCGCCGGAGCCCGACCCGCGGAGGGATCAAGCCTGACCGCCCGGAGCGGGTCGGGCTCCGGCGAAAACCCACACAACCACTCAGAGCACGAGCCGGGCCTTCTGCCAGGCCTCCTTCTCCTCGTCCGTGCCGACCTTGCCGTACATCCCGACCATCAGCAGCACCAGGCCGACCACCATCAGCACGATGACGGTGATGATGCTGAAGTTGAAGATGTTGGCCTCGGTCTGGATGAAGGCGAGGCCGGCGAGGCTGATCGCCATGATGGCGTACGCCAGCCACTGGTTGATCATGACGTCGATGTTGCGACCGATCACGGTGCCGGCGAGCACCGCGGCCCCGAGCAGGATGCTGAGCAGCGAGAACCCGAGGTTCGTGCCCTGCGCGAGGACCTTGGTGTCGTCCTGCGCGAGGATCTCGTTCCCGGCGCTCGCGATGATGCCGAGCACGCCGAAGGCCACCAGGTACAGACCGGTCAGCCCGCCGATCGCCCGGTATACCGGCCGCGCGGGGTGGTTGACGGGGGTGTGGGCCATGTCTGTGTCTCCAACGCCGTTCGGGTGAGGGGTCGCGGACGATTGTCCCGCACCTCGCGGTGTGACGCCGCACACGGGGTGCCTCCCGCGGGCGGCGTCACGACGAGGGACGCCTCAGATCGCCGGGATCTCGTCCGCCAGGGCCAGCCACGATTCCTCGGTCCGCTCCCGCTCGGCCCGCAGCTCCCTGAGCTGGGCGTCGAGTTCGGCGACCTTGGCGTAGTCCGTGGCGTGCGCGGCGAGCTGGTCGAGCAGGCCCGCCTCCTTCTGCTCCAGCTTGGCGACCTGCCGTTCCAGCCGGGCCAGTTCCTTGCGCGCCTGCCGCGCCTCGGCGGCCGACATGCCGGCCGGGGCGGGCGTGCCGGCGGCGGTCGGGGCCGCCGCGGTCGGGGCCGGTCCGGGCCGGCCGGCGGCGCGGGCGAGGTACTCGTCGACGCCGCCGGGCAGGTGCACGAGGCGCCCGTCGCCGAACATCCCGTACGCGACGTCGGTGACCCGCTCGATGAGGTAGCGGTCGTGGCTGGCGACGACGACGGTGCCGGGCCAGGAGTCGAGCAGGTCCTCCAGGGCGGCGAGGGTGTCGGTGTCGAGGTCGTTGGTGGGCTCGTCGAACAGCAGCACGTTCGGCTCGCCGGCGAGCAGCCGGAGCATCTGCAACCGCCGGCGCTCGCCTCCGGAGAGGTCGCTGACCGGGGTCCAGAGCCGCCGGTCGTCGAAGCCGAAGACCTCGGCGAGCTGGGCGGCGGAGACCTCCCGGTCGCCGAGCTGCACCCGGCGGGCGACCTCCTCGACCGCTTCGAGCACGCGCAGGTGGCCGGGCAGCTCGGCCAGTTCCTGGGAGAGGAAGGCCGGCCGGACGGTCGAGCCGGTGGCGAGGCGCCCGCCGTCGGGGCGGGTCACGCCGGCGAGCATCCGCAGCAGGGTGGTCTTGCCGGCCCCGTTGCGGCCCAGGATGGCGATCCGGTCGCCGGGGCCGACCTGCCAGGTGACGTCGTGCAGGATCTCCTTCGGGCCGGCGTGCAGGGTGACGTTCTCCAGGTCGTACACCTGCTTGCCGAGCCGGGCGGTGGCGAGCCGTTGCAGCGACATGGTGTCGCGCGGCGGCGGGACGTCGGCGATGAGCGCGTTGGCCGCCTCGATGCGGAACCGCGGCTTGGAGGTGCGGGCGGGCGGGCCGCGGCGCAGCCAGGCGATCTCCTTGCGGAGCAGGTTCTGCCGGCGGGCCTCGGTGGCCGCGGCGACCCGCTCGCGCTCGGCGCGGGCGAGGGTCCACGCGGCGAAGCCGCCCTCGTACGCCCGGACGGTCTGGTCGGCGACCTCCCAGGTGGTGGTGCAGACGGCGTCGAGGAACCACCGGTCGTGGGTGACCACGACGAGCGCGCCCTTGCGTCCGACGAGGTGCTTCGCCAGCCAGTCGACGCCGCCGACGTCGAGGTGGTTGGTGGGCTCGTCGAGGATGAGCAGGTCGGACTCGCGGACCAGCAGCGCCGCCAGGGCGACCCGGCGTCGCTCGCCGCCGGACATCGGGCCGACGGGCTGGTCGAGGCCGAGGTGGGGCATGCCGAGGCCGTCGAGGATGGCGCGCACGCCGGCGTCGCCCGCCCACTCGTGCTCGGCGCCCATGCTCTCGCCGAGCCAGGCGGTGCCGAGCACCACGTCGCGGACGGTGGCGTCGGGGGCGAGCGTCAGGCTCTGCGGCAGCCAGGCGACCCGCAGGTCGCGGCGGTGGGTGACCCGCCCGTCGTCCGGTTCCTCCTGCTTGGTGAGCAGCCGCAGGAGGGTGGACTTGCCGGCGCCGTTGAGGCCGACGACGCCGATCCGGTCGGCGTCGTCGAGGCCGAGCGAGACGTCGGTGAGCAGCGCGCCGGCGGCGCCGTAGCCCTTGGACACCCGGTCCAGGTTGACGATGTTGGCCACGACCTCACCTCCCATGATCAAGGCGTCCCCGTGCCGGTCGGCACCTGGGACGCCTGAGCCTCCCAGGGTACGCGGACGTCGGGGCCCGCCCCGGCCGGCGTCGGGCCCGCGCGGGTCGACCGGCGGGGCGGCCGGCTTGTTCCAGGTCAGGCGGTCGCCGGAGCGCCGGCGGTCAGACGATGCGGGCGCCGGCGACCGGGCCGTGGGCGGTGCGCGCCTGGCGGCACACCCCGGCGGACTCCAGTTCGGCGGCGATCCGCTCGGCGTCGGCGGCGTCCGTCGCGAGGAAGACGCAGGTCGGCCCCGACCCGGAGACGATGCCGGCGAGCGCGCCGGCCGCCTCGCCGGCCTTCAGCGTCGCCGCCAGCGACGGGCGCATGGCCAGGGCGGCGTCCTGGAGGTCGTTGCCGAGGGTCGCCGCGAGCACCCGGGGGTCCCGCTGGCGCAGCGCGGCGAGCAGCGCGTCGGTGCTGCCCAGCGGCTCGCCGGCGGTGCCGGCGTCGCGGAGCCGGTCCAGCTCGCGGTAGGCGGCGGGGGTGGAGAGGCCGCCGTCGGCGACGGCCACCACCCAGTGCCAGGAGGTGGGTCGGGCCAGCACGGGGCTGACCGCCTCGCCGCGGCCGGTGCCGAGGGCGGTGCCGCCGTGGATCAGGAACGGCACGTCGGAGCCCAGGTCGGCGGCGATCCCGGCCAGCTCGTCGCGGGACAGTCCGGTGCCCCAGAGCGCGTCGCAGGCGACCAGGGCGGCGGCGGCGTCGGCGCTGCCCCCGGCCAGCCCGCCCGCGAGCGGGATCTGCTTGCGCAGGTGCAGCCGGGCGTGCGGGGCCACCCCGGCGTACCCGGCGAGGGCGTGGGCCGCCCGGATGGCCAGGTTGGAGTCGTCCAGGGCCAGTTCGCCGGCGCCCTCGCCCTCCATGGTGAGGGTGAGCGTGTCGCCGCGGCGGGCGGTCAGCTCGTCGTAGACGGAGATGGCGTGGTAGACGGTGTTCAGCTCGTGGTAGCCGTCGTGGCGCAGCGGGCCCACCCCGAGATGCAGGTTGATCTTGGCGGGCACCCGGACCCGCACCGGCCCGCTGGCGCCGCGCCGCCGCTGCTCGTCCTCGTCGTCCGGTCCCCAGGCCTCGGTCACCGGGCGATGTCCCGCGGGTGGAGGCGGATGTCGAACGGCTTGGTCACGATCAGCTCCTCGGCGGCGTCGGCGGCGGGCCCGTGCCGGCCGTCGACCAGGTCGTACGCGTGCACGTGCGGTGGCCCTCGGCGGGCCCGGCGTCAGCCTACTGTGCCGCGGACGGAGCGGACGGAGCCGACGCGGCGATGGCGGCGAACTGCTCGACGGTGAGTGACTCGCCGCGCGCGCCGGGGTCGACGCCGGCGGCGGCGAGCGCGGCGGCTGCCCGGTCCGCGCCGCCGGCCCAGCCGGCCAGCGCGGCGCGCAGGGTCTTGCGGCGCTGCGCGAACGCCGCGTCCACCACGGCGAAGACCCGTTCCCGGGGTACGTCGTCGCGGGGCGGCTCGCGGCGGGCGAAGGCGACCAGTCCGGAGTCGACGTTCGGCACCGGCCAGAACACGTTCGGCGGGACCTTGCCGGCGGCGCGGGCGCGGGCGTACCAGGCGAGCTTGACCGAGGGGACGCCGTAGACCTTGGAGCCGGGACCGGCGACGAGCCGGTCGGCGACCTCCTTCTGCACCATCACCAGGCCGTGTCGCAGGTCGGGCAGCTCGGCGAGCAGGTGCAGCACCACCGGCACCGCCACGTTGTAGGGCAGGTTCGCCACCAGGGCGGTCGGCGCGGGGTCGGCCAGGTCGGCGGCCCGCACCCGCAGCGCGTCGGCGTGGTGCACGGTGAGCCGGGCGGCGTCGGGGCCGGCGTGCCGGGCGGCCGTCTCGGGCAGCGCGCCGGCCAGCGTCGGGTCGATCTCCACGGCGTGCACGTGCGCGGCGACGGGGAGCAGGGCCAGGGTGAGCGAGCCGAGGCCCGGCCCGACCTCCAGCGCCACGTCGTCGGGGGTCAGCCCGGCGGCGGTGACGATGCGCCGCACCGTGTTCGGGTCGTGCACGAAGTTCTGGCCGAGCCTCTTGGTGGGGGCGACGCCCAGCCGGGCGGCAAGTTCCCGGATCTCCGCCGGGCCGAGGAGACCGGTCACGCCCCGTAGCCTATGCGGGCCGCCACCGGGGCGCGCGTGCCAGGGGTCCTCCCGGTCACCACGGGCCGAAGACGCGGTCGCCGGTGGCGGAGATGGCGGCGCACAGCTCGTCCAGGTCCGCGCCGGTCGTCGCGGCCAGGGACCGGACGGTCAGCGGGATCAGGTACGACGCGTTGGGCCGGCCCCGGTGCGGCATCGGGGTGAGGTAGGGCGCGTCGGTCTCCACGAGGATCTGGTCGATCGGGGTGACGGCGGCGGCCTCGCGCAGGGCGGTGGCGCTGCCGAAGGTGACCGTGCCGGCGAAGCTGAGCAGGTACCCCCGGCGGACGCACTCGCGGGCGAAGTCGGCGTCGCCGGAGAAGCAGTGCAGCACCACGGTGTCGGGGGCGCCCTCGTCGTCGAGGATCCGCAGCACGTCGGCGTGGGCGTCCCGGTCGTGGATGACCAGCGCCTTGCCGTACCGCTTGGCGATGGCGACGTGGGCGCGGAAGCTCTCCTCCTGGACGGCGCGCCCCTCCTCGCCGGTGCGGAAGAAGTCCATGCCGGTCTCGCCGACGCCGCGTACCCGGTCGCGGGCGGCGAGCGCCTCGATCTCGCGCAGCGCCTCGTCGAGGTCGGCCAGGCGGGGCGCCTCGTTCGGGTGCAGCGCCACGGTGGCCAGCACCGCCGGGTGGGTGTCGGCGACGTCCGCGCCCCACCGGGACGACGCCACGTCCACGCCGACCTGCACCAGCCGGTCGACGCCCACGGAGGCGGCGACGGCGACGGCCGCGGCGACCGGGTCCTCGGCGGGGCCGCCGCCGGGCACGCCGGCCTCGCTGACGGTGATGTCGAGGTGGGTGTGGCTGTCCAGCACGGGGCGGGGCAGCGGCTCGGGCGCGGGCGGGAACTCGCCGGCCCGGCGGGCGGCGCGCTGCTTGCGGGTTTCGGTGGGCTCGCTCATCGCTGGCCAGCATCACACACCGCCGCCGCCCGCCGTCGCGGGGACGCCACCGGCTGTTCACCGGGGTGGCACATGTCGCGCCTAGCGTCCCCGGGGTGACCGTCACCCCTCAGACCAGCGGACACGGTCCGCACGTGACGTACGGGGGCGCCGTGTACCCGGCGGAGGAGATCGCGCGGGGCGCGGCGTACGAGTTGTCCAGCGCGACCGGGACGCCCGGCTTCGAGTGGACCCGGCCCGGCACCGCCCGGCCGTGGCGCCGGTTCGTGCACGCCACCGAGGTCACCGACGTCCGTCCGGTGGCGGAGCCGACCGAGGAGCAGGAGGCGCCGCTGCTGGCCCCGCTGCACCGGGAGCGGGGCTGGGCGTACGTGCAGCAGCTCAGCCAGCAGCCGGCGGCGGCCGACGACCCGACGCTGGCGGCGGTGCGGGCCTCGGCGGTGATCCGGCGGGGCACCCGGATGGTGAAGGTGCTCTCCGCCCGGCAGCTCGCTGGCCACGTGCGGGGTTGGCTGCCGCACGGCTTCTGCTTCCGCGAGCACGACGTGGCGCACCTGCGTACGCCGGCGGCGACGACGGTGCTGCGCACCGACGGCACGGACGGCGGCCGGGAGGGCGCGGACGTGACGTACGCGCTGCGCTGGCGGGCCGCCGACCCGGGCGACTACGACCTGCCGGTCGGGAACGCGCACCGGGGGTTGACGGCGCTGGCGCCCCGGGACCGGTTGGGCGCGCCGGTGCTCGGCACCGGGTTCGTGCCCAGCAGCGCCCAACTCGTCCCGGAGTTCGTCACCCGGGACTTCGCCGACCTGCCGATGCCGGCGAACGCCACCCTGCTCGCCTATCCCGCCGACGGCGTGGAGGTGGTGCTCTACAGCTACCAGGCCGAGCAGCGCGGCTGGCTGCGGATGGTCGGCCCGCAGTGGCGGCACCTGCTGGCGGCGGTGCCGGGGCTCTCCCCCGACCAGGAGTACGTGCCGACCGGCGAGGCGCCCCGCTCGACCCGGCTGGTCGGCGGTCACGCCGGCGGCGAGTACGAGGCGGTGGCCGACCTGCCCGGCGGGTTCCGGGTGCTGGCGATGACCCGCGCCGCCCGGTATCCGGTGGAGTGGGCGGCCCGTCGGCTGCGGCTGGCCGACTGGCGGGGCGTGCCCTGCCTGGCGCTGCGGGAGGAGACCGGTTGGCTGCGCCTGCGCCTGCGCCGGCCCGATCCGGACGCGGTGGCGGAGACCGGGGCGCAGTGCCAGGAGCGGGGCGTCTACGAGGCGTGGGCGCCGGCCGCCGAGGTCACCGACGACCGGATCGTCGACCTGCCGTACGCGCTCTGACCTCTGCGGCGGTCCCGTCGGCATAACCGGGGGCGGGGCGGGAACGCGCACTCGTCCGACCGTCACGTGACCAGGAGACGCGCATGCCCTTCATCACCGTGGGGACGGAGAACTCCGCCCCCGTCGACCTGTACTACGAGGATCACGGCTCCGGTCAGCCGATCGTGCTGATCCACGGTTTCCCGTTCAACGGGGCGACGTGGGAGAAGCAGGTCGGTCCGCTGCTGGCGGCCGGCTACCGCACGATCACGTACGACCGGCGGGGTTTCGGCAACTCGGCCCAGCCGGCGTTCGGGTACGACTACGACACGTTCGCCGCCGACCTGGACGTGCTGATGAGCGAGCTGGGCCTGCGCGACGCGATCCTGGTCGGCCACTCGATGGGCACCGGCGAGGTGACCCGCTACCTGGGCGTGTACGGCTCGCAGCGGGTGGAACGGGCGGTGCTGCTGGCCCCGCTCGCGCCGTTCCTGCTGAAGACGTCGGACAACCCGGAGGGGGTCGAGAAGAGCCTCTTCCAGGGCTTCCAGCAGGCCATCCTCGACGACCGCTTCGCCTATCTCACCACCTTCTGCGAGGCGTTCTTCAACTACCAGGAGAACCGGGGCAGGCTGGTCAGCGAGGAGGCGTTCCGGGCGCACTGGGAGATCGGCGCGCGGGCGTCGGCGAAGGGCACGCACGACTGCGTGGACGCCTGGCAGACCGACTTTCGAGGCGACGTGTCGCGGATCGACGTGCCGGTGCTGATCATGCAGGGCGACGCCGACGCGGTGCTGCCGTACGCGAAGACCGGGCAACGGCTGCAACCGATGCTGCCCGGCAGCCAGCTGGTCACCCTCAGGGGTGCGCCGCACGGCATCCCGTGGACGAACGCGGCCGAGGTGAACCGCGGCATCCTGGACTTCATCGGGGCCCCGGCGATGGCCCGGGCCTGACCGCCGGTTCGGCCGACCCGGGCTGCGGTCGTCGCCGCCCGGGCCCGTACGACGACGGGCGCGACCCCGGCGGGGTCGCGCCCGTCGGCACCGCCGACCTCAGCCGGCCAGGCGGGCCAGCTCCTCGTCGACGATCGACGGGTCGAGCTTGCGGAAGACCGGCTTCGGCGCGGCCAGCGCGCGGCCCACCTCCAGCGGCACGGACTCCCAGCGCGCGCCGACCGTGTAGTCGCCGGTCAGCACCGGGTACGCGGGCCCGCCGTCGAGGTCCTCGACCTCCTCGACGACCGGCATCGGCGCGTGCACCCCGGTGCCGCCGAGCAGCTCGTGCACCTTCTGCGCGGAGTGCGGCAGGAACGGGGTGAGCAGCGTGTTGGCGTCGCTGACCACCTGGAGTGCGACGTGCAGGATGGTGCCCATCCGGGGCTTGTCCGCCTCGGCCTTTAGCTTCCACGGGGCCTGCTCGGAGAGGTACTTGTTGGCCTCGGCGACCACCCTCATCGCCTCGCCGATGGCCTGCTTCTGCCGGTGCCGGGCGATCAGGTCGCCGACGGTGGCGAAGCCGGCCCGGGCGGTGGCGAGCAGCGCCTCGTCGGCCTCGGTGAGCCCGGCCGGGTCGACCGGCGGGATCGCGCCGAAGTTCTTCGCCGCCATGGAGACGGACCGGTTGACCAGGTTGCCCCAGCCGGCGACCAGTTCGTCGTTGTTGCGGCGGAGGAACTCCGCCCAGGTGAAGTCGGTGTCGTTGCTCTCCGGGCCGGCGGCGGCGATGAAGTAGCGCAGCGCGTCGGCGTCGTAGCGCTCCAGGAAGTCCCGGACGTAGATGACGACCTTGCGGGAGGAGGAGAACTTGCGGCCCTCGATGGTGAGGTATTCGCTGGAGACGACCTCGGTGGGAAGGTTGAGCGCGCCCAGTTCGCCCGGCTCGCCGTCGTGCCCGCCGGCACCGGAGTAGCCGGAGAGCAGCGCCGGCCAGATCACCGAGTGGAAGACGATGTTGTCCTTGCCCATGAAGTAGTAGCCGCGGGCGTCCTTGCCCTCCGCGTCGGCGGACCACCACTTTCGCCACGCCTCGGGGTCGCCGGAGCGGCGGGCCCACTCGATGGAGGCCGACAGGTAGCCGATGACCGCGTCGAACCAGACGTAGATCCGCTTGTCGCCGCGGTCGCGCCAGCCGTCGAGCGGGATCGGCACCCCCCACTCCAGGTCACGGGTGATGGCCCGGGGCTGAAGGTCGTCGAGCAGGTTCCGGGAGAAGCGCAGCACGTTGGGGCGCCAGCCCTCCCGGGTGTCCAGCCACTGCCGCAGCACGTCGGCCAGGGCGGGCAGGTCCAGGAAGAAGTGCTCGGTCTCGACGAACTTCGGCGTCTCGCCGTTGATCTTCGACTTGGGGTCGATCAGGTCGACCGGGTCGAGCTGGTTGCCGCAGTTGTCGCACTGGTCGCCGCGGGCGCTGTCGTAGCCGCAGATGGGGCAGGTGCCCTCGATGTAGCGGTCCGGCAGGGTCCGGCCGGTGGACGGGGAGATCGCGCCGGTGGTGGTCCTCGGGACGATGTAGCCGTTTCGGTGCAGCCCCTGGAACAGCTCCTGCACCACCGCGTAGTGGTTGCGGGTGGTGGTGCGGGTGAACAGGTCGTAGGAGAGCCCGAGCGCCCGCAGGTCCTCGGCGATCACCCGGTTGTACCGGTCGGCCAGCTCGCGCGGGGTGACCCCCTCGGCGTCGGCCTGCACCTGGATCGGGGTGCCGTGCTCGTCGGTGCCCGACACCATGAGCACGTCGTGGCCGGCCATCCGCATGTACCGGCTGAAGACGTCGGAGGGAACGCCGAAACCGGAGACGTGGCCGATGTGGCGCGGGCCGTTGGCGTACGGCCAGGCAACCGCCGCGAGAACGTGACTCATGACCAGCAAGCCTAGTGACCCGTCCCGGGTGACCGCGAACCAATAGGGCCCGCGGGTCGGCGGTCCGGGCGGATCGGGTCGACCATTGGTCCTATTTGTCGCCGACACGCGGCGTGAGCTGCCCGCCTGCGTACCGGTGGCGGGGTGCAATGGTCGTCGTGACTGGCAGACGAGCGGCCCGCGACCAGGACGACCGCGGCGGCGGCGCGGCCGGGGCTGCGCGCGGCGCCGTCGCGCCGCAGCCCCGGGTGGTCCCGGCCGCCGCGCCGGAGGCGCCCGCCGAGCACGCCGGGGCCGCCGTCGAGGTCGAGCCCACGACCGGGGCGCCGGTCGACGCGGTGCCGCGCCGGGTCCCGGTCCGCCAGCCCCAGCACCGGCCCCGTCGGGGGCCGTCCCCGCCCGGGGGTACGCGGGGCGGCGACGACGCCACGGGCGGTCCGGACGGCGACGGCGACGGGGCCTACTGGCCGCCGATCGAGCAGGTGCACTGGGACGGCACGCCGATCAGGGAGGAGCCGCCGCACGAGCGGCAACGGCCCTCCCGGGACGGCGTCCGGCGCCCCCGGCGCGCCCCGCACCCGCCCGACCCGCTGCCGGGGCTGGCCGTGCTGCTGGCGTTGAGCCTGGTCGCGGCCTTCTTCTCGTGGGTGAGCGCGGGGCCGTTCTGGCTGGCGGTGGGGCACGCCACGCGGGGCACGGTGGTGATCGTCGACTGCGACGGGGGCGGGCTCACCCAGCGCTGCCGGGGCAACTTCTTCGCCGCCGAGGGATCGTGGATCGCGCACGGCGTACGCGTGAGCGGGGTGGCCGCGGAACGGACCGCGACCGGCGCGTCGTTGCCGGCCCGGATGACCGGCCCGGACGGCGGCACCGCGTACGCGGACACCGGCGCGGTCGGGCACCTGCGCTGGCTGCTCGGCCTGCTGGTGGTGCTGGGCTGCTGCGCCGGGATCGCCCGGTGGACCGGGTCCACCCGGCTCGCCGACCCTCGGCTGCGACGCTGGGCGGTGGCGGGGGCGGTCGCCGGTCCGCTGGCGATCACCCTGGGCTTCCTCGTCGCCGCCTGGTGAGCCGACCCGACCCCTCGACGGCCGGTCGGCCGCATCCGACGCCGTGGACTCCCCGCCGGCCGGATCCGACGCCGTGGACGCCCGTCGGTCGCTACGCCGGGGCGTGCACGACTCCGTAGACCTCGCGGCGGCGCAGGCCGTGCTCCGTGGCGACCTCGGTGATCGCGTCGCGCCGGGACAGGCCGGCGGCCTCCCGGGCGGCGACGGCGGCCCGCAGCGTGTCGTCGTCGGGCCGTTCCCGGGCCGACTCCGGCGCGCCCGCCACCACCAGCGTGATCTCGCCGCGCGGCTCGCCCTCGGCGGCCCATTCGGCCAGCTCGCCGAGGGGGCGGCGGACGATCTCCTCGTACGTCTTGGTCAGCTCGCGGCACAGCGCCGCCGGCCGGTCGGCGCCGAACGCGGCGGCCAGGTCGGCGAGCGCGCCGGCCACGCGGTGCGGCGCCTCGAAGAGGACGAGCGTCCGCTCCTCTGCGGCGAGGGCGCGCAGCCGGGAGCGACGGGCGCCGGGGGTGCGGGGCAGGAACCCCTCGAAGCAGAACCGGTCGCAGGGCAGCCCGGACAGGGCCAGGGCGGTGGTGACCGCGCTGGGGCCGGGCGCGGCGGTGACCGGCACGCCGGCGTCCAGGGCGGCGCGGACCAGCCGGTAGCCCGGGTCGGAGACGCTCGGCATGCCGCCGTCGGTGACCAGGGCGACCACGTACCCGGCGGTCAGCACGTCGGCCAGCTCGGGGGTGCGCCGCTCCTCGTTGCCCTCGAAGTAGGAGACGATCCGCCCCGCCACCGTGACGTCCAGGTCGCGGGCCAGGCGGGTGAGCCGGCGGGTGTCCTCGGCGGCGACCACGTCGGCGGTGGCGAGCACCTCGCGGAAACGGGCTGAGGCGTCGGCCGGGTTGCCGAGCGGCGCGCCGAGGAGGATCAGCCGCCCCGTGTCGGACATTTCACCCACGACAGCAGCTCCTTCATCGACGGCGGTGCGGGTTTCCGAGGCGACGGGCGCCACCGGGCACCTCCGCAGCCTACGATCGCCGGGTGACGAGCGCGTCGACAGCACAGAGCGCGGACCGGTCGGGACCGGATGCCACGGCGGGTGGCCCGCCCGACGGGTCCTCCCCGACCTCCGGCGGCGACGTTCCCGGCATCGTCCGGCGCCGGCTGGCGACCGTGGAGGCCCGGCTGGACGGCCGCTCCTGGCTGGCGACCGGTGTGGTCGTCGCGATCGCGGCCATCCTGCGGTTCGTCGGCCTGAGCCACCCGCCCGGCAAGATCTTCGACGAGATCTACTACGCCCGCGAGGGCTGGGCCCTGGTCGACAAGGGCGTCGAGTGGAACTACAAGGACGGCGCCGCCTCCTACGTGGTCCACCCGCCGCTGGGCAAGTGGCTCATCGGGCTCGGCGAGTGGGCCTTCGGCTACTCCGACGCCGAGCACAACATCTCGGTGCCCGGTCACCTGGTGACCACCTCCCCCGAGTTCGCCTGGCGGTTCTCGGCGGCGGTCGTCGGCACCCTGTCGGTGCTGCTGCTGGTCCGCGTCGGCCGGCGGCTGTTCCGCTCCACCGCGCTCGGCTGCGCCGCCGGCCTGCTGCTCGCGCTGGACGGTTTCCACCTGGTGCTGTCCCGGACGGCGCTGCTCGACATCTTCCTGCTGTTCTTCGTGCTGGCCACGTTCGGCGCCCTGGTGCTCGACCGGGACGCCCGTCGGCGCAGGTGGGCCCGGGCGCTGGAGGCGGGCCTCGACCCGGGCCGGCCGGGCCGGGCCGGGCGGCCCGCCGGCGGCTGGCGGGACTGGCCGTGGTGGCGGCTGGCCGCCGGGGTGCTGTTCGGCTGCGCGTGCGCGGTGAAGTGGAGCGCGCTCTACTTCCTGCCCGTCTTCGCGCTGCTGGTGATCTTCTGGGAGGTCGGGGTCCGCCGCTCCGCCGGCGCGCGGCGGCCGTGGCGGGACACCGCCCTCGACGAGCTGCCGTGGCTGGTGCTGGCCGGGGTGCTGATGGTGGTCACCTACGTCGCCACCTGGTCCGGCTGGCTGCTCGGCGACGACGGCTACTACCGCCTGGCGGAGCGGTACCCGAACGCCCCGCTCAGCGACACCCCCGTCGTCGGGGCGCTGAACAACCTGATCGAGTACCACAAGGCGGCGTACGGCTTCCACACCGGCCTGGACGACCCGCACAAATACCAGTCGTGGCCGTGGCAGTGGCTGCTGCTGGGCCGGCCGGTCGCCTTCTACTGGTCCGGCGACGGCGCCTGCGGGGCGGCGAGCTGCGCCTCCGAGGTGCTGCTGCTCGGCACTCCCCTGCTCTGGTGGTCGTTCCTGCCGGCCCTGGTGGCGCTGGCCTGGCTGGGCGTGGCCCGGCGGGACTGGCGGGCGGGCACGATCCTGTTCGTCGTGGCGGGCGGCCTGCTGCCCTGGTTCTGGTTCGCGCTCGACGGCCGGACGATGTTCTCGTTCTACACCGCGCCGGCGCTGCCGTTCCTGGTGCTGGCGGTGGTCTACGTGCTCGGCGCGATCGTCACGCCGGCGGGACCGGCCGGGGGCGGCGCGGTCGACGCCGGTCAGGACCGCCGGCTCGTGGGCGGGGTGGTCGCCGGCGCGTACGTGCTGCTGGTCGCGCTCTGCTTCGCGTACTTCTATCCGATCTTCGTCGGCAAGCTGCTGCCGTACGCGGAGTGGTCGGCGCGGATGTGGCTGGACGGTCGCTGGATCTGACCGACCCGACGCCCTCCGCTTGCAGGGGCGGCGGCCCGCGCGGAACGCGCTGCGGCCGGGCGGCGGCCAGCCCTCCTCGGCACGGGCAGCCGGCGACGGACCAGCGGAAACGGGTCCACATGCCAGCGAAGACGGGCCCGCACGCGGTGGCGTGCGGGCCCGTCGACAGAGAAGCGCGCCCCGATCGCCTGCCACGGGGGAAGCGGGCGATTGGGGCGCGCACACGAAGCTTAACCACCCCGTACCACCGGCACAACGGGGCGACTTCGGTCAGATTTCCGACCGGTGGCTGCCCGTACACCCAGATCACCTTCGGTCGTTGACGTTCCGTCATCTCGCGCGAACCGTACGAAACGGTGAAAGGCCCTCGATTCCCGCTTTCCGGGTCCGGGCCCGGGCACCCGGGCGGCCCCCGTCGCCGACCGTTCGGGCCGGAAGAGCCGCTCAAGGGGACCGCCGCCGCGAGAATCCGACCAGCTCACGGGGTTTCCGGCCCGACTGGGCGCTTCGTCATCGGCGTCCGGTCCACGCGATTAATCCGGATGTTCAGATGACGTAAATTCGACCCTCACCAAAGGCACCCGGGACGGTAATCCGGCCGTGCCACGGGCGGCGGACGGATCCCGTCGGCGGGACGGCGGGGCTCCGCGATCACCGGGCCGGAGATCAGATGCTCCTCGGCGTCCGGGGCAGCCAGCCGATGAACCGGTCCTGCAGTGACGTACCGGGGGCGGGCGGCAGGTCCTCCGTGGCGGCCGCGAGACACGACCCCAGGTAGACGCTGAGCGCGGCGCGGTCGACCTGGTATTCCATCAGCAGCCGGGCGCGCTTGGCGGCGCACGGCCACTCGGCGCCGCAGGTGTCGCACGTCCACTCAGGCGTCGACGGCGTGTGCTCCTCCACTGGGTACGCCGGGTCCTGGGCACCACCGGTCATCGCAGCCCTCTCCGATTCCAGGTGACGGCCCGGCCCGGGCCGTCGTCGAACATGGATGAAGGTCGCCCCCCGGCGACGCCTGTTCAGCGTCCGGGCACACCGCGGCGTTACGCGGTTGCGGTACGTTCACCAACCATGGCCCTCGCGACGCTGACCGTCGACCAGGTGCTGGCCTGGCGGGCCGGCCGGCACCTGCTGCACCGCCCGGCGGACGTGGACCCCGTGGACGTGGTCGGTCGGCTGGTCGGGGTGCAGGCACAGGTCCCCTCCGCCGCCGAGCAGGCCGTCGCCGCCCGGCAGGCCGACCCCCGCCCCGGGGCGCTCGCCGACGCGCTGGCGCGGCGGCGGCTGCTGCGCACCTGGGCGATGCGCGGCACCCTGCACGTGCTGCGCGTCGAGGACGCGCCCGCCTGCCTCTCCCTGCTGGCCGCCGGCCGGTTCTGGGAGAAGGGCTCGTGGCAGCGCACCTTCGTGACCGTGGACAAGCTCGCGGCGACAGCCGAGGCGGCCGCCGCCGCGCTGGACGGCCGGACGCTCACCCGGGAGCAGCTCACCGCCGAGATCGTGGAACGCACCGGCGACCGAACGATCGCCGGGCACCTCGGGTCGGGCTGGGGGGCCCTGTTCAAGCCGCTGGCCTGGCAGGGCCTGCTGGTGCAGGGGCCGGCCGAGGGCAACCGCGTCACCTTCACCCGACCCGAGACGCTGCTGCCCGACTGGCCCGGGCTGCCCGACCCGACGGAGGCGGCGTCCCGGGTCGTGCCGGCCTGGCTGGGCGCGTACGGGCCGGCGAGCCCGGAGACCTTCGACCAGTGGCTGAGCCGGGGCGGCTCGAAGCGGCCCGCGCTGCGCGGCTGGTTCGCCCGCCTGGTCGACGCCGGCGAACTGGTGCCGGTGACCGTCGACGACCGACCCGCGTACGCCCGGGCCGTCGACGTGGACGAGATCGCCGCCGCCCGCCCCGACGACGCCGTACGCCTGCTGCCCGCCTTCGACCAGTGGGTCCTCGGGCCGGGCACGAAGGACAGCACGATCGTCCCGGCCGCCCGGCGCGCCGCGGTCAGCCGGGCCGCCGGGTGGATCTCGCCGGTCGTGGTGCACCGGGGGCGGGTCGTCGGCACCTGGGAGGCGCGCGACGGCGAACCGGCGGTGGACCTGTGGCCGGAGTCGCCGCCGGTGCCGGCAGACGGCCTCGACGCCGAGCGGGCGCGCGTGCGGGCGTACCTCTCGGGCAGCGGCGATGCGTGACCTGCTGCCGCCGGCGGTGGCCGTGGCGGTGGCCGGGCCGGCGGACTGGACCGGCGAGCTGCTGCCGCCCGAACGGGCGTGCCTGAGCGACCGGGCGGTCCAGAGCCGCCGCCGCGACTTCACCGCCGGCCGGGTGTGCGCCCGGCGGGCCATGGCGGCGCTCGGCGTGCCGCCGGTCGCCGTGCCGTCGGCGGCCGACCGGTCGCCGGTCTGGCCGGCGGGCGTGGTCGGCGCCATCACCCACACCCGCGACTACTGCGCGGCGGCGGTGGCCCGCGACGCCGAGGTCCGCTCCGTGGGCATCGACGCCGAGCGGCACCGGGAGCTCGACGCGGGCGTACGCCGGCTGATCTGCCTGCCCGAGGAGGAGGAGCGGTGCGCCCGCCTCCCGGCCGGGACCGCCTGGCCGGCCGTGCTGTTCAGCGCGAAGGAGAGCATCTACAAGGTGTGGCATCCGGTCGTCGGCACCTGGCTCGACTTCCACGACGCGCTGGTGGAGCTCGACCCGGACGCGGGCACGTTCACCGCCCGCATCGCGCCGGCCCGGCTCGACGCCGCCCCGGTGGCGCGGCCGCCGGCCCTGGTCACCGGCCGATTCAGGGTGGACGACGCCCTGGTGCGCACCGCCGCCGTGCTGCCGTCGGTGTGACCCGCCGGGGCCGTCGCCTCTTCGACCGGGCACAGCGTCCGTTCAGGGGACAGCGTCCCGCCACGAAAGACGCGAAGATGTTCCGTTGTCCGCGCACGGTAGCGTCAGCCGCGTTTGCCGTCGTCGTCAGGTGCCTAGGAGTACGGTGAGTCACCCCCAGCCCCCATACGGGCCGCAGGATCCCAACCAACCGAGCCCGGAGCAGCAGCCGCAGCCGTACCCGACGGCACCGACGCCGCAGCCTCCCGCCGGCCAGGGCGGCTACCCGCCCCAGCCGCCGGTATCCGGCGCGCCGCAGCCCGCGGGCGACCCGTGGGCCCCGCTGCCGCCCGTGCCGCAGCCGAGCAGCGACCCGTGGGCCGCGCCCCAGCCGCCGGTCTCCGGCGCCCCGCAGCCCCCGGTCTCCGGCGCTCCGGGCGAGCCCTGGGCGCAGCCCCCGGTCTCCGGCGCTCCCCAGCCCCCGGTCTCCGGCGCCCCGGGCGAGCCCTGGGCGCAGCCCTCGGTGTCCGGGGCGTCCCAGCCGCCGGTCTCCGGCGAGCCGTGGGCCGCGCCGCACCAGCCGGTCTCCGGGATGCCGCAGCCGCCGCTCTCCGGCACGCCCTACCCGCAGATGGCGTCCGGCGCGCCCGGCTACCCGCTCGGCGCACCGCAGCCGGTCGCGCCGGCGAAGAGCTCGAAGAAGCCGATCCTGATCATCGCGATCGTGGCGGTCGTGCTGACCCTGCTCTGCTGCGTCGGCGGCATCGTGGCGATCGTCGCGGGCGCCGACAAGGCGAAGGACGACCTCGAGAAGGCCCTGCCCACCCCGATCACCACCAACGCGCCGGGCGGCGGGCCCGGTTCCAGCTCCGCCCCGGGCAAGGACGACGAGACCTACAACATGAAGCCCGGCGACACGCTGGTGCTCTCCGACGACGACGGGACGCTCGAGGTCACCGTCACGCGCTTCACCACCTCCACCAAGGGCTGCCGGGCGTACGCCCCCGATCCCGACAAGGGCATGTACCTGATCGCCCACGTCACCGCCACGGTGACCAAGGGCGAGGCCTCCATCAACCCCTTCTACTTCGAGTGGGTGGCCGACGACGGCACCACGACCAACGGCCTGGCCAGCGCGCTCTCCGGCTGCGGCGACACGCTGAGCTCCGGCAACAACCTGCGTACGGGCAGCAAGCGGGCCGGCACGGTCGTGTTCAACGTCCGCGACAAGAACGGCGCGCTGGAGTACAAGCACAACTTCCGCAGCGCCGGCTCCTGGAAGCCGTAGTCCGCTGCCGATGACGGAAGGCCGGTCCCCCTCGGGGCCGGCCTTCCGCGCTCAGCGGCCCGGCCCCCCGCCCACCGGGCGCCCGACCACCGGCCCCTGCTCCAGCAGGCCGGCGACCGTGACCAGCGGGGCCAGCAGCGACGGCACCAGCGCGGGATCCTCCAGCCGCCCGGCCCGGTAGGTGATCAGCTCGGCGCCGCGCACGCTCCAGGCCGGCACCGCCCCCGCCAGGTGCGCGGCGACCAGGGCCGGCCCGACCAGGGCCTGCTGCCCCGGGGCCGCCGCGCCCACCCGCCACCGCCGGTCGAACTCCTCGTGCCCGGTGGCGTAGACGTCGCTGCCGAACAGCGCGCGGCCCAGCTTCGAGAACACGCCGCGCGGCGCGACCGTGAGCGCCGGGAACTGCCACCGCAACCACACCGAACAGACGACGTACACGTGCGTCTGCGAGTTGGTCGTCTGGTTGCCGTTCGCGTCGGTCGACGTGTGCGTCTCGGTGTGCTCGTACTCGGCCACCCCGACGGGGCGGCCGTGCAGCCTCCCGGTCAGCGCGAACCGCACGCCCCGGCGGTTGCGCCCCGGCACCCGGTCGGTCCAGGCGACCCGGGGCCGCTCGACGTACGCCCAGCCGTGGTGGGCCGCCCACTGCCGCCACCGTTCCCGCCGCTCCCGCTCCCGCCGGTGGGCCGTCACGACCAGCGCGACGAGTCCCACCCCCAGGAGGACGGCGAGCCCCCCGCACCCGCCCAGGAAGAGCACGGTCGTCATCCGCTCCACGGCGGCAGCGTAGTGACCGCCCGCACGCGTGGCACCCCGGCTGACGGCGGCCCGGCTGACGCGACCAGGCTGGCGGCGGCCCGGCTGACGCGACCAGGCTGGCGGCGGCTCGGCTCACGCGACCAGGCTGGCGGCGGCCCGGCCCTCAGGTCGGGCCCCGGGTGCGTCCCCTCAGGACCGGGTGCGCGCGGCGGACTCCGCGGCGCGGACCCGGGCCACGGCGGCGTCGAACAGGTCCCATCCGTCCCACTCGGGGTGGCCTGGGTCGGTGGGGCGCCAGCCCCGCGCGAGCGCCTCGTCGAGCAGCGCCCGCACCACGCCCGGCCGGTGCAGGTTCAGGTGGCCGTCACCGGTCGCCACCCCGCCGGAGGGCAGGTATCCGTCGGGCACCGCGCGCCCCGGGCCGCCCATGAAGAGGATCCCCAGCCTGCCCGGCGCGCCGTCGCGGCTCACCGCGAGGCGCTCGCCGCAGCGCGGCCAGCCGTCGTCGCCCCGATCGACGTGGTGGCGATGGGTGACCGACCAGCGGTACGTCGCCTCGCCGACGACCAGCAGCCGCGCGCCGCTGCCCCGCCCCATCGGCGCAGTCTACGTTCCCCCGGACGCGCCGGGGGCGGGCAGCCGGGCGGCGAGCCGGTCCAGGGCCGGGGTGCTCACGCGGCGAGGGCGGGATGGCGGACGTACCGCGCGATCCACAGGCGAGGGACGACCTCCGTCTCGCCGGCCGGCACGAAGCCGAGAGACTCGTACAGGGCTCGCGCCGGCAGGTTGTCCCTGCCGGTGGCGACGATGACGCGCCGGTTTCCCGCCAGGGCCAGCGCCGCACGCACCAAAGCCCTGCCCAGCCCCTGCCGGTGGGCGGCGGGGTCGACGACGAGCCGGTGGATGTCCACCTCGGCGGCGTCGCCGGTCAGCGCGAGGGCACCGACCAGCCGCCGGCCGTCGAAGTGACCGAGCCAGCGCAGCGGCGCCGCCCGCAACTCGTCGAGCGACTCGCGCAGCGGCGGAATACGGTCGTCACCGATGATCGACGCCTCCACCGCGTACGCCGCCCGCTGCACCGACAGCAGGTCCCGCGCCAGCGGTTCGTCGTCGCGCGGCTCGATCTCCACGATCTCCACCGGCCCAGTGGATCACGCCGCGATCCGGAGCGTACGACCGTCCTCGGCCGCGTGCCGCCCCGGCGGGCGGCGAAATGCCGGCGACGGCGGGCGCGACGCCGGGCGCCGGCGGCGGAAATGCCGACGACGCCGGGCGCCGGCGGCGGAAATGCCGACGACGCCGGGCGCCGGCGGCGGAAATGCCGACGACGCCGGGCGCGGGCGGCGGCACACTGCCTTTCGTGCGCATCCGAGAAGTCAGCCGGACCGAACTTTCCGTCCTGCGGGACATCGAGCGTGCGGCCGGGGAGTGCTTCCGCGACGTCGGCATGCCGGAGATAGCCGACGACGAGCCGCTGCCGCTCGACGTCCTCGACCGCTACCGGCGGGCGGGCCGGGCGTGGGTCGCGACCGACTCCGCCGACGTGCCGGTCGGCTACCTCGTCGCCGACACCGTCGACGGGAACCTGCACGTCGAGCAGGTCTCGGTGCATCCCCGCCACGCGCGGCGTGGGGTGGGACGCCGCCTGCTCGACCACCTCGCCGGCCGGGCGGCGGCCACCGGCGTACCGGCCCTGACCCTCACCACGTTCGCCGACGTGCCGTGGAACGCCCCCTACTACGTACGCTGTGGCTTCCTGGTCGTCGACGACGCCGACCTCACGCCGGGGCTGCGGGCCGTCCGCGAACGCGAGGCCGCCCACGGGCTCGACCGCTGGCCCCGCGTCTGCATGCGTCGCCCCACGCCGACGACGGCAGGGTAGGCACGCCCGTGCCCGGCCTGCGCGTCACCGCGTCCTGCTCCCGCTGCACACCCCGATCGTCACCCAGCTAGTCACTCAGCCGCCGGCTTCGACTTCGACTGGCCGTAGTCTCACCTGCCAGTTGTGAGCGGCGTAGTCGGCCACGACCGCGTCGAAGTAGACGCCAACAGTTGGAAGCTCGCTGCCGCGCGGGAGCGCGGTTATCTCCAGCAGGCCAAGCGCATCCGGCTGGCCGCCGATCTCGACGAAGACGCCGAACGGCATCGCCGCGAGCACCCGCACGCGGACTCGTGCACCCACAGGCAGTGCCGACTTGATCGCTGGCCACGAGCGCTTTGCTCGCTCAGCTCTGCCGCCGAGCAAGCGCCAGGCGTCGGGGCTCATGGCCACTCATCCTCGCACGGTCAGTTTGGAAGGTGCCTTGACTCGCAGAACATGCTCCTACAGCCGTGCTGGTGAGCGGGTCGGCTTTTCGCTCACCCGCTGCCAGGATCGGACTGGCTGGTGCTGTTGGTGCCCTTTGTTGATCGGCCCTGCGGGCACAGCGGGCACGGCAGGAAGTCCGTCGGATGTTGCTACCGTCCAGCTATGCGACTCGATAGCCGTTCGTGGGCAGGCATGTTGGCGGTTGGACTCGGGTTGTCGGTGGGTTGGTTCTCGGCTGGGGAGGGCGGCTCGGTCCAACGCGCCCCTATCGCTTTCCTCGTCATGGCTCTCGGACTTGGCGGCGCTGGCCTTCTGGTCGGCGTGGTGTTGAGCCGTGGGAACCACCGAAGTTGGGTTGTGTCGGCGCTGATGCTGTTGACTTCCTTTTACGCCGGTACCTGGCTGAACTCGCCCTACCACAGCCTCGCTGGGGACGCGCTCGTCCTGGTCCTCGCCGCCATCCCGGCTTGCGTCACTTCGGCGCTCGGGCTCGCAGTCGGCCAGCACCTCGCGACCCGACGGGCTCCGACTCCTTCGGTGTGAACACGGGTGCGGCGCACTGTCGGCTGTCGTCCGCTGCCGCCTCATGAGGCAGAGCTACGCTTTCCCTGCCGCCTTGTATCGTCTCGTGCCAGCCGCTGGCAGCCCTTTCGCTGCGTCCTGGCTGCCCGACAAGCCCGGGTAAGTGCAGCGTCTGTTGAAAAAGGCCGTCTCCCACTGCGGGAAACGGCCTTTGAACTGGGTGGAGCTGAGGGGATTTGAACCCCTGACCCCCTCGATGCGAACGAGGTGCGCTACCGGTCTGCGCCACAGCCCCTCCGCCGGCGAACCGGCTTCGGTCCCACCCGGCTGTCACCGGGCGGGCCGGCGACAAGGCTAACAGGTCGACCGCCCCCGCCGCGAATCCACCCCCCGCCCTTCGAGATCTTGGCGCGCGAAGCGGCCCTTTCGGTCGTACCGGCGAGCGGGAGCCCGAAGGGCCCTTTCCGACGCGAGCGCGGGCCTCGGGGAGCGGGCGGGCGGCGGGGAAATCGATGGACAACGCGGGCGGAGAGGCGCAGCGTGGGGCGGATGCGACAAGAGGACGTCTGGGACGACGAGGCCGCCGACAGGTACGACACCCCCGGCGCCGGCATGTTCGCCCCCGAGGTGCTGGGGCCGACGGTGGAGCGCCTGGCCGAGCTGGCCGGCGGCGGTGCGGCGCTCGAATTCGCCGTCGGCACCGGCCGGGTGGCCGTTCCACTCGCCGCGCGCGGGGTGCCGGTCAGCGGCATCGAGCTGTCCCGCCCGATGGTGCGGCGGCTGCGTACGAAGGTGGACGAGGCAACGGTCCCGGTGGTCGTCGGCGACATGGCGAGCGACACCGTGCCCGGCGAGTTCTCGCTGGTCTACCTGGTCTACAACACGATCTCGAACCTGCTCACCCAGGCCGAGCAGGTGGCGTGCTTCCGCAACGCCGCCCGTCACCTCGCCCCGGGCGGCCGGTTCGTGATCGAGCTGTGGGTGCCGGAGCTGCGCAAACTCCCGATGGGCCAGGAGGCGACGGTCTGGCTGACGGAGCCGGGCTACATCGGCCTGGACACCTACGACGTGCTGCGCCAGCGGGTGGTGTCGCACCACTTCCGGTTCGACGGGAGCACGCAGGCCCGGCTGTTCCGCTCGCCGCACCGCTACATCTGGCCCGCGGAGCTGGACCTAATGGGTCAACTGGCCGGCTTCGAGCTGGAGAGCCGGCACGCGGACTGGTCCGGCACCGAGTTCACCGCGGACTCGCGGTCGCACGTGTCCGTCTACCGCCTGCCGGCCCCGAACTGATCACCGCGGACCGGCCCGGCCGGGCAGAGACCGACCATGCTCGCCCCGACGGGCATCAGGCGGGGTGGGTGCCGCGGCCGGACTGGTAGGGGCGGCCCCGCAGGCCGCCCGCACGCCGGTAGGAGACGGAGGCGCCGTTGGCCGCCGCCGGCAGGTCGGTGGGCCGGTCCAGGCCCATCGCGGCACGGCGTACCGCCTCACGCTGGGCCGCCAGGCGGCGCTGCGCCTCCCGGCGGGCCGCCGCCCGGCGGGCCTGCTCGCGCCGCACCTCGGCCTGGCGGGCGGCCAGCCACGCGGCCTCCCGGGCCCGCGCCCGCCGCCGCCGGCGCTCCGCCACCGCCCGCGCCCGCAGGTGTACGACGTACGCGACGAGCAGCGTGGCGGTGACGCCGAAGCTGATCCAGAAGCCGGGGCTGACCACGACCACGCCGATCAGCTCGACGAAGTTGAGCAGCAGCAGCGCGGCGAGCACCCGGCGCCGCCGGTAGACGGCGGGGGTGTGCTGCCGGCGCGGCGGCGGCCGGCGGCGGTTCTTCTTCGGTGCGGGCGGCACGGCGCGCAGCCGGCTCGGCCGGCGGGCCGCGGGCGGCGCGGAGACCGGGGCGGCGAGACCGCCCGTGTCCTTGTCCTCGCTGAGCGTGACGACGAGCGAGCGGGGCGGATGGACCGGCCGCCGTCCCGGGACAGTACGACGCCGCCGGCGGCGCTGGAGCACCCGCGCCGTCGACTGCGCCCGCTCCGCCACCAGCCGCTCGGTGGCGTCGTACCGGCGGACCAGCGCCGGGGCGAGGGCGAGCAGGCCGGCGGCGGCGAGGACGGCGAGGAGCACCGAGGTCGGCACCCTCACCCCTCCCGTCACCGAATTCGGAGCAACCGCCGCCCGACCGCAGGATCTTCCACCGAGCCTGGTCGGGTGCGTGGATCGTACGGGTGGTGCAGCGCTTGCCACAGCTTGCAGTCACTTGAGGTTACGGGCCGCCGACGCGGATGGTGACACGCCGCGCCGATCCCGCCCGTGGGACGGCTCACCCCGTGGTGGCGCGGATCCGGTGCCAGCGGGCCAGCAGGCCGCCCTCGGCGGCGACCTCCTCGCTGGTCATCGCGTATCCGATATGGTCCCGCCACGCACCGTCGATGTGCATGTACCGCACGTGGTACGCCTCCTCGCGGAAGCCGAGCTTCTCCACCACGCGCCGGGACGGCCGGTTCTCCGGCCGGATGTTCACCTCGACCCGGTGCAGCCCGCCGGGACCGAAGGCGTGGTCGACGGCGAGCGCCATCGCGGTGGGGATGATGCCACGACCGGCGACCCGGGAGTCCACCCAGTAGCCGACGTACCCGGAACAGAACGCCCGCCGCACGATGCTGCCCACGTTCAGGTGCCCGACCAGCCGCTCGCGCCCGTCCTCGCGCAGGCAGACCGCGAACGGCATCCCCTCGCCGGTGCGCGCCGACCGGCGCTGGTCGCGGTGCACCCACCGGAACGAGGCCGGCGAGTTCAGCTCGTGCCAGCTTCCCGGCAGGGTCGACTCCCACGGCGCGAGCCACTCCTGGTTGGCCCGGCGCACCTCGGACCAGGCGGCCGCGTCCGACCGCCGGTAGGGCCGCAGCACCACCGGGCCGTCGGCCAGCACCGCCGGCCATCCCGGCGCCCGCCCACCCCCGAACAGATTCACCGCGTCAGCTTCCGCTCGCGACCACGGCGCCCGCAAGGCCGCTCCCCCGCGCGCCGGGCCGGCCGTCCACCGCGACCGCGAGGGCTCGCTCACCGGCGCCGGTCCAGCAGGAGCACGTCCACCGTCGAGCCGGCCGCCGCGGTGGTCACCCGCTCGCCGAGCACCATCAGGCCGTTCGCCTCGGCCAGCCCGGAGAGGGTGTACGGGCCGCCGTTGAGCGGCTGGACCGTGTAGCCGCCGCCGCGCCGCTCGGCGACGTGCGCGGGGCGGAACTCGCGCAGCCCCACCGGCGACGAGATCGTCTCCAGCAGGTGCGCGCGGACGCTGGGCCGGAACACCGGTTCCGCCCCGGCCAGCAGGTTGATCGCCGGGCGGGCCAGCACCTCGAAGCCGATCAGGGCCGCGCCCGTGTCGCCGGGTAGACACACCACGGGCACCTCCTCGGCGCCGACCGTGCCGAAGCCGAGCGAGGTGCCCGGATAGAGCGCCACCTCGGTGAACGTGACCGGGCCGGCCCGGCTGCCCTCCCGGCGGGACAGGATCCGCCGCACCATGTCGCCCGGCCCGGTGCCGGTGCCCCCGGTGGTGATGATCAGGTCGGCGCGCAGCGTCTGGTCCTCCAGCAGCCCGCGCAGCCCTTCCGGGTCGTCGTCGCAGATGCCGACCCGGTACGCCAGCGCGCCCACCTCGGCCGCCGCCGCGGTGAGCGCGTGCGAGTTGGCGTCCACCGTCTGGCCGGGCTGGCTGCCCCGGCCCACGTCGACCAACTCGTCGCCGGTGGCCACGATGACCACCCGGGGGCTGGGCCGGACCACGACGTGCCCGATGCCGGTGGCGGCGAACACCGCGACCAGCGCCGGGGAGACGTACGTGCCGGCGCGGGCCAGCAGGGTGCCGGCGGGCAGTTCCTCGCCGGCCCGGCGCACCCCGTACCCCCGTTTGGGGACGCGAAAGATCTCCACCGCCGCCATGCCCTGGTCGGTCCACTCGACCGGGACCACCACGTCCGCGGCGAGCGGCAGCGGTGCCCCGGCGGCGACGGAGAAGCACGCGCCGGGGGTGAGCCGCACCGGGCGCCAGCTCGCCGCGCCGAGGTCGCCGACGACGTTGAGCCGCACGTTGCGTCCGCCCGGCCCGCCCGACTGGGTCGGGACGTAGCCCACGCCCCGACCGCCCCCGGAGATGTCCTCCCAGCGGGCCGCGTACCCGTCCACGGCCGCCTGGTCGAAGGCCGGGAAGGAGTGCGGCGCGACGACGTCCTCAGCGAGGACGTTGCCGTGCGCCTGGGTGAGGTCGAGGTCGAGCGGAGGCAGCGCGCGTAACCTGCGCAGCACGCTGCCCAGGTAGTCGGCGAGCGGCGTCAACTCGTTCGCGGCCGCCTCGGCGTCGGCCGACGCTGTCATGTACCAGTCACGCCCGACGCGTCGTCGTTGACGAACTCGGCCAGCCACTTGCGGAACTCGCCGCCGAGGTCGTCGCGCTCGGCGGCGATCTGCACCACGGTCTGGAGGTAGCCCAGCGGCATGCCGGTGTCGTAGCGGGTGCCCCGGTAGACGATGGCGTGCACCGGCGTGCCCTCGTTGCGCAGCAGCTCCATCGCGTCGGTCAGCTGGATCTCGCCGCCGCTGCCCGGTTCCGTCCGCCGGATGGCGTCGAAGATGCTGGCCGGCAGGACGTAGCGGCCCAGCACCGCGAGGTTGCTCGGCGCGTCCTCCGGCTTCGGCTTCTCCACCATGCCGGTGACCCGGACGACCTCGCCGATGTCGGTCAGCTCCGCCTCGGCCGGCTCGACCGAGGCGATACCGTAGCGCTTGGTCTCCGACGGGTCGACCTCGAAGAAGGCCAGCACCACGCCGCCGGTGCGCGCCTGGAGCTCCAACATGGCCGGCAGCAGCGGCTCGGACTGCTTCACGAACTCGTCGCCCAGCAGCACCGCGAAGGGCTGGTCGCCGACGTGCGACTCGGCGTACCCGACGGCGTGGCCGAGGCCGAGCTGCTCCGGCTGGCGGCAGGTGTAGATCTCGGCCAGCTCGCCGGGCCGGCGCACGGCGGCCAGCCGCTCGGCGTCGCCCTTCTCCTCCAGCCGGGCCTCCAGGTCGGGGCGGCTGTCGAAGTGGTCCACCATCGAGGTCTTGCCCCGTCCTGTGATCAGCAGGACGTCGCCGATGCCGGCCTGGGCGGCCTCCTCGACGATGTACTGCAGCACCGGCCGGTCGACGACCGGAAGCAGCTCCTTGGGCACCGCCTTCGTGGCCGGCAGGAACCGGGTGGCGAGTCCTGCGGCCGGGATGACGGCTTTGACCGCGCGGGAGCGACCGGTTGCGGCGGTCGCCGATGAGGGGTTCGCTGAGTGCTCCGACATGTCGCGAGACTATCGGCCACGGCTCTGCCGTGGAGGGTGAGGACCGGAAGACGCGCCGCCGCCCGTGCCCGGCCGTGCGGGACCGGGCCCGGCCGGCGCGGTACGCGGGTCGGCGTCGGGTCCGGGCGGGCCGGCGTGCGGATCGACGTCGGCGGAGTCGGCCGGATCCGGGCGGCTGCGGGCCGGCTGACGCGGGGCCCCGGCACGCGGCAGGCCGTCCTCGGAGGTGACCGCGCCAGCGGGGACGGGGATCTCCCGGGCCGGCGGATCGCCCCACCCGTCGGCGGCCCGGTCACCGTCGACCCGGCCCTCCCCGGCGGTCGGGTCGTCGGGAATCCGATCGTCGTCGGCCCGGCCCTCGGCGGTCGGGTCGTCGGGAATCCGATCGTCGTCGGCCCGGCCCTCGGCGGTCGGGTCGTCGGGAATCCGATCGTCGTCGGCCCGGCCCTCGGCGGTCGGCTCGTCGGCAATCCGACCGTCGTCGGCCCGGCCCTCGGCGGTCGGCTCGTCGGCAATCCGACGGTCGGGAGTCCGGTCGCCGTCGGCCGTCCGGGTGCCGGCGCTCCGCCAGGTGTCCCGGCCCGCCGCCTTGGCGGCGTAGAGCGCGTCGTCGGCGGCGTCCAGCACCTCCTGCCCTGAGCCGGCGTGGTCGGGATAGACGGCGATGCCGATGGAGACGGTGACCGGGATGGCCACGGGCCCGCCCCCGCCGTGCCCGCCGGCCGTCATCGGGGCCTCGCGCACGGCCGCCCCGAGCCGCTCCGCGACGATCGCCGCGCCCCGGGCGTCGGTCTCGGGCAGCAGCACCACGAACTCCTCCCCGCCCTGCCGGAAGGCGAGGTCCACCTCACGGATCTCGCCGCGTACCCGGCGGGCGAACTCGGCCAGCACGGCGTCGCCGGCCGCGTGCCCGTGCGTGTCGTTGACCTCCTTGAACCGGTCCAGGTCGAGGGCGAGGACGCTGAGCATCCGGCCGAACCGGCTCGCCCGCTCCACCTCCCGGCGGATCGACTCGCGCAGGTACCGGTAGTTCCAGAGCCCGGTCAGCGGGTCGGTCAACGAGAGCCGCTGCGCCTCCTCGTGCACCCGCACGTTGTCGACCGCGACGGCGGCGTGGCCGGCGAAGGTCCGCAGCGTCACCAGGTCGTCGTCGTCGAACTCGTCCGCGCCGAGCCGGTCGTAGAGGACGAGCACGCCGAGTGCCCCGGCCGGGGACGCCGGCTCCGCACCGGCCCGGGCGGCCGGCCCGTCCCCCGCCCGGCGCCCTCGGCCGTCCCCGCGCCGCCCGGAGCTCTCACCGCGCCGGAAGCGCCCGCCGCCCCGCCGGAGCCGCCCGGAGCTCTCACCGCGCCGGAAGCGCCCGCCGCCGCGCCGGAGCCGCTGGACGCGCCCGGAGCGCCCGGGGCCGCGAACGGCACCGCGATGTACGTGCGGCAGCGCGGCTCGCCGGGCGGCGCGGCCGTCGGCTCCACCCGGCCGCGCTGCGGTTCGCCCGTCGCCGCGACCGCGCCGACCACGCCGCTGCCCAGCGGCACCCGCAGCGGCCCGGCCCGGTCGTCCGGCGGGCAGCGCTCGTCCAGCCCTTCGGTGCACTGCGCGACGAGCCCTCCGCCGTCGTCGACCAGCAGGACCGCGCCGGCCCGGGCGCCCGTCGCCGCGATCGCGCTGTGCAGGATCACGCGCAGGATGCGTTGCAGGTCGTGCGTGCTGGCCAGGGTGTCGCCCAGCACCGCGAGGTGCCCGCGCAGCTGGTCGCGGCTGCTGGTCAGCGCCGCCACGTACGTGCCCGTCTCCCGGGTCATCCGGTTGAAGGCACCGGCCAGCCGTCCGATCTCGTCCCGGCTGCGCACCGGCACCCGGGCCGTCAGGTCGCCGCGGGCCACCCGGTCCACCGCGCCCGCCAGCTCCCCGAGCGGACGGGTGGTCACCCGGGCCAGCCGCCAGGCGGCCACCACGGCCAGCAGGGCCGCCACCAGCACCGCCGCGAGCAGCGCCGGGTAGAGGCCGGGCGGCTGTTCGCTGGGGACCGAGAGCACCAGCGGCAGCGGTTGGCCGGCCGACGGACCGACCCGGCGGACGTAACGGCCGTCGGCGGTCTCCGTGACCCGCTCCCCGTCGAGCGTGCCGGCGGCGGCGAGCACCGCGTCGCGTACCCCTGTCGACTCGGTGCTGTGGGCGAGCCGCACGGGCGCCTCGGCGTCGTCGAGCAGCGTGACCGCCACGCCGGTCACGGCCGCGAGCCGCGCCACGAAGGCCGGGTCGACCGGGTGCGCGGCGGCGACCGTGCCCAGCGACCCGCCGGACCGGTCGCGCAGGTCGACCCGGGCGGCGAGCGCCCGCACCGGGCCGGCGGACGGCGTGGCGGCCGAGCAGTCGCGCCAGGGCTCCGCCGGCCCGCCGGGCGTCGCGTAGGTGACCCGGCCGGTCACGTCGGTGACCCGCACGCCGGTCGCCAGGCCACGGCTGACCACCTGGCTCGCGGCGCCCGGCCGGTCGCCGGTCAGGGCCACCGCGTCGGCGGCGGCCCGCAGTTGCTGGCAGAGGGCGTCGACCGAGGTGCGCACGGCCGCGGCGGCCACCGCGAGCCGCTCGGTGGAGCGGCTGCGGTCGACCGACACCACTGTCGAGCCGACGAAGAGCGCCCCGAGCACCACCGGGCCGAGCACCACCGCCAGGAAGGCTGTGGTCAACCGCCCGCGTAGCGTCACTCGGTCCCCCCGGAAGTTCCGCCGCCGTCGCTTGCGATGCTGACACAGAGCAACCAGGTGACAAACGTTGCGTCAGGAGTGTTGCGTGCCCGATTTTTCTCATGAAGCGGAAGCGGCGAAGCGGGACGCCCGCGCCGCCGTGCTCGCCGCCCGCCGGGCGCTCACCGCCGCGCGGCGGGCCGACGCCGCCGGGCGCGTCCAGGCCGAGCTGGTGGCACTCGTACGCCGGCTGCGCCCGCGCCGGATGACGGCGTACGTGCCGGTCGGCTCCGAGCCGGGCGGGCCCGACCTGCCGGCGGTGCTGCACGGGGCGCTGCCGCCGGGAGGCGAGCTGCTGCTGCCGGTGCTCTGCGACGACCTCGACCTCGACTGGGCCGCCTGGACCGGGCCGGGCGACCTGGTGGCCGCCGGGCGGGGCATGCGCGAGCCGGCCGGGCCGCGACTGGGGCGGGACGCGGTGGCCGGGGCGGAGCTGGTGGTGGTGCCGGCGCTCGCGGTGGACCGCCGGGGGCTGCGGCTGGGTCGGGGCGGCGGCTCGTACGACCGGGCGCTGGCCCGGGTGCCGGCGACCGCCGTGACCGTGGTCCCGCTGCACGACGGTGAGCTGGTCGGGGTGCTGCCCGCCGAGCCGCACGACCGCCCGGTACGCGCGGTGGTCACGCCCGCCGACGGCCTGCGTACGCTGGACGCCGCCGCCGGGTGACGCGACCGGCGCCGGTGCTGGTGCCGGGGCGGACGGCGTCCCCGGCGGCGCGACCGGCGCCGGAGCTGGTGCCGGGGCGGACGGCGCTCCGGGCGTCGGGGTGTCGCGCCCCACACTTCCGCTGGACGAATCCGGGGCGATGACGCACCATTGGCACTCGAAGACGTCGAGTGCCAATCGGCCGTGCCTGATCCGGAGGAGAACGTGCCCACGTACCAGTACGCCTGCACCGCGTGCGGCCACCAGCTCGAGGCGGTGCAGTCCTTCTCTGACGAGCCGCTGACCGACTGCCCGGCGTGTGAGGGGCGGCTGCGCAAGCTCTTCAACTCGGTCGGCATCGTGTTCAAGGGCTCCGGCTTCTACCGGACGGACTCGCGCTCCTCGGGCGCCGACACGGGCAAGAACACCGGCGCGACCAAGCCGGCGAAGTCCGACTCGTCCTCGTCCGGCGACTCCGGCTCGTCGAACGGCTCGACCGCCTCGTCGTCGTCCTCGTCCTCGACCAGCTCGAACGGCTCCAGCGGCGGGGCGAGCAAGACGCCGGCCGCCAGCACCGCAAGCGCCTCCTGACGCCCGCCGCACCGACCCGGGGCCGGCCCTCGCCGCCCCGGGTCGTCGCTTGCCCGGGGGAACGGTCGACGCCTGCCCGCCGGTGAGCCGTCACCTCACCCCTGGTTGTCCACAGGACCGACGCGTCATCCACAGGCAGATCGTGGTTATCCACAGGCCCGGTGGGTTCTCCACAGCCGGGCGGGACCGGCGGCCCGGCGGGACGTCAGTCCCAGTGCGGGGGGCGCTCGGCCAGCAGCCAGTCGTCGTTGCCGCCGGAGCGTTCGCCCCAGCCCCGGTCGGTGTCGTCGGCGGTCTGCTCGGGCAGCACCACGAAGTCGTCGCTGAGGTCGACCGTGCGGTCGTCGTCGCCGCGTACGGCCGGCGTCCCCGGAAACTCGGTGCTCACGAGCGGCAAGACTAGCGCAGCGCCGGCCCGGTCACCGACGTCGAGCCGGCGGGGCGGCCGCGTCCAGCCGGTCGTCGGGCCCTCGCGTTGGTAGCGTCGGACGGCGTGACGACCCCCACCTCCGGCAGCGCCCCCGACGAGTACTGGCGGCGGCCCGAGCCTCCGCCGGAGGGGGGTCCGGCCCTGCCGGCACCCGGCGGCGGACATCCCGGCACACCTGCCACCACGCCGCCCGGCGGCGAACGTCCCGGCACACCGACCGGCACGCCGCCCGGGAGCGGCTACGCCGGCCCGCCGGCCACCACACCTCCGCCGGCCGGCTGGCGACCGCCGGTGCACCTGCGCCCCCCGCCGCCCCGGCGGCTGCCCCCGCAGGACATGGCGGGGCTCGACACGGCGGAACAGCACGCCCAGCGACTCACGTACGGCGTCGGTGCGGTGGCCGGCATCGTGCTGGTGCTCCTCGTCTGCCTCCTCTGCTCCCGCCGCCTCTTCTGACACCTCCGCCCGCCCTCCCCTCTCCTCCCCACTCCCCTGCGATCTTGCACTTTCTGCCCCGTCGCACCCGCACAAGAGGGACGAACCGGGGGCCGAAAGTGCAAGATCGCCGAAGCTGTCGGGAGGGAAAGAGGGAACGAGGGAGGGTCAGAGGGTGTTGCCCCAGACGGTCTCCGCGCCGGAGTGACCGGTGAGGTAGACGTAGACGAGGCTGACGACGGCTAGCGCGACCACGGCGACCGACAGCACCGGCGTGATCCAGGACGGCAGCCTCCGTACCCGCGGATGGCCGCTCGTGACCGCGAGCAGCAGCAGCGACACCACGGCCAGCGGCAGGACGTACCGGAACAGGATGTCGCCGTAGCGGGAGTGCTCGAAGATCTGGTCCACGATGGGGCCCTGCATGCCCCGGGCGACGAACGCGTCGGTCAACTCCTCGCCGGACTCGACCGCGACGAAGGCGGTCAGCGGCGCCACCACGGCGAGGATCGCCACCGCCCAGTCCAGCCGGGGCCGAAACCTGGGCAGCGCCACGTAGGCGCTGGCGAGCAGGGCCAGCAACGGCACGAACACGACGACCGCGTGCACGACCAGCACGTGGGCCGGCAGGCCCAGGATCTCCTTGAACATCGACACCTCCGGCGGTACGCGGTCGCGGGTTGCCAGCGTACGGTGCGCCGGTCGGCCCGCCCAGGCCCTGTCGACCGGCTACACGCGCCGCGGACCGCTCCGGTTCACCCTGCACACCACCGGCTGGGCTGTGGCCGGGGCCACCCCGAACCGGAGGCCGATCGTCGGCCTGGTCACCGCGTGCTGTCATTGGCGCATGTCCGGTGGGGAGGAACTGCTCCGGTCGAGGGGCCTGCGGGTCACCCGGCCGCGCCTCGCCGTACTCGACGTCCTGGCGGCGGGCGGCCACCTCGAGGTGGAGGAGATCACCCGGCGGGTCCGCGAACGCCTCGACTCCGTCTCCACCCAGGCGGTCTACGACGTGCTCGGCGCGCTGTCCCGGGCCGGGCTGTCCCGCCGGATCGAGCCGGCCGGCAGCCCCGCCCGCTACGAGGCGCGGGCCGGGGACAACCACCACCACGTCGTCTGCCGGGGCTGCGGCGAGATCGCCGACATCGACTGCGCGGTCGGCAACGCGCCCTGCCTGGACCCGGACATCGCCCACGGGTTCGAGGTCGACGAGGCGGAAGTGACGTTCTGGGGCCTCTGCCCGACCTGCCAGACCCGCCGATCCGCCGACGACTGACCGCCCGCCTGGTCGGACGACCGGCGGCCCGCGGGCCGACGGAGAGCAGCGACGCCCCGGCCAACCGCCTCCTGACCGCCCGCGACGACCGACGGCGGACCAACCGCCGACGACGGACGGGCCGGGACGACCGACGGCGGACCGCCGACGACGGCAGACGGACCGCGACGACCGACGACCGACCGCCGACGACGGCAGACGGACCGCGACGACCGACGACGGACCAACCGTGACTACCGACGGACCGCGACGGCGGACAGGCCCGAGCGACGGACGGCGGAGAGGCCGGCGGTCCGTTGCCGGGGGTGCGTCGCTCCGGGGCGTGGCACGCTTGGTCGGTGGACTCCGAAGATCTCGGTCTCTTCGGTCCGGGTTCGGTCACGTGGAAGGTGCACGAGGAGCCGATCCTGATCGTCGCCGGCCTGCGTTCGCTCTACCTCCAGGCGCTGCACCCTCGTGCGATGGCGGGGGTCGCCCAGAACAGCAACTACCGCTCCGACGCGTGGGGTCGCCTGGTGCGCACCGCAACCTACGTGGCGACCACCATCTACGGCACCACCGCCGAGGCGGAGGCCGCCGGGCTACGCGTACGACGGCGACACGCCCGGCTGCGGGCCACCGACCCGAGCACCGGGGAGGAGTTCCGCGTCGACGATCCCGACCTGCTGCGCTGGGTGCACGTCACAGAGGTCGAGTCGTTCCTCGACACGGCCCGCCGGGCGGGGCTGCCGCTGAGCGCCGACGAGATCGACGGCTACTACACCGAGCAGCGGCGAGCCGCCGCCCTGGTGGGCCTCGATCCGCAGACGGTTCCCGGCACCGCCGCCGAGGTGGCCGACTACTACCGCCGGGTCCGCCCGGAGCTGCGGATCACCCGCGAGGCGGCCGAGACGGCGCTGTTCCTCACCGCACCGCCGATCCCGTGGAAGCTCAGCCTGCCCGCCCGGATCGGGCTCAACCTGGGGCCGGCGCGCTGGGCGTACTTCGGCATCGCCGGCACCGCGTTCGCGCTGCTGCCGGCCTGGGCCCGGCGGATGTACGGCGGGCTCGGCCTGCCCACCACCGCGCTCTCGGCCGACCTGACCGTGCGGGCGCTGCGGCTGACCCTCGCCGCGGTGCCCCGCCGCTGGCGGGAGGGGCCGTTGCAGCAGGCCGCGAAGGCACGGGCGGCCCGCCTCGCCGACTCTGCCGCCTGAATCCCGCGCCCACCTCCGCCAGGGCCGCCGCACGAGTGTCGGCCGTCGCCCGCGTCTGCCGGCGGGCCAGCGCGTCGGCGAGCGCGCGGGCCGGAAGGCGGCGGCGGTCAGTCCCGGCCGGGCGCCGGGTCGACGGTGTGCTCGACGGCCGCCCACGGCTCCTTGCCCGGCGCCTGTGCCCCGGCGGGGCAGGTGCGCCGGTAGTCGCACCAGCCGCAGCGGGGGCCCGGTGTGGTCGGGAAGGCCTCGTCGGGGTCGTCGCCGTCGGCGACCGCCCGCTCGGCGGCCATGATGTCGCGCGCTGTCTCCTCGGCCCGGGAGAGCTGCCGGGCCAGCGACTCGACGGTGTGCTCGTGCGCGGCGACCGTGCCGGTGGGCAGGTGGTGCAGCTCCACCCGGCGGCAGGGCCGGCGGAACACCCGCTCCGCCGCGTACGCGTAGAGCGCGAGGGCCTGCGAGCCGCGCGCGTCGTCGGCGTCCAGCCCGGTGCGGCCCGTCTTGTAGTCGACGATGACCAGCTCGGGGCCCTCCGGGCCGGGGCGGGAGTCGATCCGGTCGGCGCGGCCGTTGAAGGCCAGCACCCCGGTCTTGACCGCCACCACCCGCTCCACGCCGAGCGGGTCGGCGCCCGGGTCCAGCGTCTCGACGTAGGACTCCAGCCAGCCCAGCGCCCGACGGTAGGCCGCCCGCTCCTGCTCGTCGTCGCGGTAGCCCTCGCGCACCCAGGTGCCCTTCAGCAGCGCGGCGAGCGCCTCCGGACGGCGCCGGTCGGGGCTGAGGGCATACCAGTTCTTCAGGGCGGTGTGCACGCTCGCGCCGAGGGAGTTGTGCGCCCACGGCGGGCCCTTCGGCGGGGCCGGACGGTCGACGTAGGAGTAGCGGTAGCGCCGGGGGCAGTCCGCGTAGGCGCCGAGCTTGCTCGGGGTGCAGACGAAGAGCCGCTCCGGCATGCCCTCGAAGCCGAGCTGCTCGGGCTGGCCGCCCCGGGGGCGGGGTGCCCGGCCGCCCGTGGCGGGGGACCGTCCGGCTGAAGAGGCTCGTCGCACACCGTGATCCTGCCATCCGGGCCCGACAAACTCGGCCGGCGGTCAGGCCATGTTGGCGTACTGGGTCACGAAGGCGGCCACCGCGTCGGCGATGAGCTGCACCGCGATCGCCGCCAGCAGCAGACCGGCGATCCGGGTCAGCACCTCGATGCCGCCGGGCCGCAGGATCTTGACGATTCCGCCGGAGAAGCGCAGCACGATCCAGACGGTGAGCATCACGGCCACGATCGCGGCGGCGATGGCGCTGTAGTCCGTCGCGCCGTCGGCCTGCTGGACGAAGAGCATGGTGGCCACGATGGCGCCGGGTCCCGCCAGCAGCGGCGTACCGAGCGGCACCAGCGCGATGTTCGAGGTGACCTGCTGGCTCGGATCGTCGGCCTTGCCGGTCAGCAGTTCCAGCGCCACCAGGATGAGCAGCAGCCCACCGGCGGCCTGGAGGGCCGGCAGGTCCACGTGCAGGTAGTCGAGGAGCGTCTGGCCCGCCACCGCGAAGACCACGATCACGCCGAGCGCCAGGGCGACGGCCTGCCAGGCCGCGCGGTTGCGGTCGCGGGCCGGCAGCGGGCCCGTCAGGGCCAGGAAGATCGGCATCATGCCCGGGGGGTCCACGATCACCAGCAGGGTCACGAAGACCTCACCGAACAGCTTTGCGTCCACGTGATCAACGTAGCCGCGCCGCCGGAGGCGGAAACGCGGATCAGCCGGAAGCGACCCCGGTCACGCCGCTCGACTCGACGAGGATCCGCTCGTACGCCGAGGGGTCGGTGGTGAACGCGCCGAGCCGGACGGTCTTGTGCGTGCCGTGGAAGTCCGACGAGCCGGTCACCAGCAGCCCCAGCTCGTCGGCGAGCGCACGGACGTGCGCCCGCTCGGCCGGGGAGTGGTCCTCGTGGTCGGCCTCCAGCCCCGCCAGGCCCACCGCGGCGAGATCGGCGATCAGCTCGTCCGGCACGATCCGCCCCCGCCGGGTGGCCCGGGGGTGGGCGAAGACCGGGACGCCGCCCGCCGCGCGGACGAGCCGGACCGCGTGGAAGACGTCGATGTCCTCCTTCGGCAGCCGGTAGCGCTCACCCAGCCAGTCCGGTCCGAACGCCTCCGTGGTGGTGGCCACCAGACCGGCCCGGATCAGCGCCTGGGCGATGTGCGGCCGGCCCACGGTCCCGCCGGCCGCCCCGGCGAGGATCTCGGGCCAGCTCACGTCGATCCCGTCGGCCCGCAGCAGCGCCACGATCCGTTCTCCCCGCTCCTCCCGCGCGGCCCGCACCCGGGTCAGCTCGGCGACGAGTTCCGGGGCGTCCGGGTCGAAGAGGTACGCCAGCAGGTGCAGCGGCACCGCCGGCTCCTCGCCGTACCAGCGGCAGGAGATCTCGGCGCCCCGCACCAGGTCGAGCCCGGCCGGCAGCGCCCGCAGGGCGGGCTCCCAGCCGGCGGTGGTGTCGTGGTCGGTGATCGCCACGACGTCGAGCCCGGACTCCGCCGCGGCTCGTACCAGCTCGGCGGGGCTGAGCGTGCCGTCGCTGGCGGTGGAGTGGGTGTGCAGGTCGATCCGCGGACGCGCGCTCACCGCCCTGACGCTACCGGCCACCGCCCGCCGGTCGTCAGGAGGCCTCGCGGCCGACCGGCACCGGCCGCTGACCGTCGACCAGGCCGGCGACCGGAGCGCCCGACGACTGCTCGCCCGCCAGCGCCCGGCTCACGTCGACGCGCACCAGGCCGGCGCGGGCGTCGGGGTAGTGCGCCGTGCCCTCCGGCGTCCAGGCGACCGGGCCGTGCACGGGCGGTCCGGCCGGCCGGACCGTCGGGGCGGAACGGAGCCAATCGAGGTCGACCAGCAGCGCCCGGGCCTCGCCGCCCGTCCGCCCGTTGACCAGGAGCCACCGCCCGTCGACCGAGACCGCGCCCTGCCCGTCGCCGCTCAGGACGGGCCCGCAGCCCGTTCGCGCCGGGGCGAGGTTCCGGGCCGGGTCGAGCAGGGCGAGACAGGGCCGTCGGGGCGTACCGGCGGACACCTGCGCGACCACGGTGCCGTCGGGACGGGTGCCGTAGACGTGCACGCTGGCCCGGTCGCCCCCGCTCTTCAGCGGACCCTGGGCGGGGCGCCACAGGGCGTGGCCGGGCTCGTCCGCGTCGAGCCGTACCACGACGGCGTCGCCCGCGAAGCCGACCGGCGTCGCGCCGGCCGGCACCGGCGTGCGGGCGGCGGCGACGACCTGGGCGCCGACGATCCCGGCGACGACGAGTTCGCCACCCTCCCGCCAGGCGACCTGGCGTCCGTCGCGGCTGAGAACGATGTCCCGCGCCCCGGCCAGCAGCAGGTGCGCCGCGCCGTCGGGGGACACCACCCACAGCGATCGGCCGGCCGCCGTCGGTGCGCCCACCACGGCCCAGCCCGTGCCGTCGGGCAGCCGCTGGGCCCGCTCGGCCGGGCCCACGTCGGGCAGCGTCAGTCGCTGCCCGCCCGCCGTGGTGAGCGACGTGCCGAGGATCAGGTCCACCTCTCCCCGGCCGAGATCGGCGGGAGGGGCGTCCAGCAACGCCGGGGTCGGGTCGGGCAGGGGCGAGGCGTACGGGTCGCCGAGCACCACCGTGGGATGCGTGGGCCGGCCGGGCTGCTGCCCCAGCTGGGCGATCCCGGTGCTGACCCCCACGGTGACGACCGCGGCCATCGCCACCCCGGCCAGGGTGCGCCGGCGCCGGGCCTGGTCGGCCCGTCGGATCGCCAGTCCCGCCGGGTCGGCGGCGAGCGGACGGGCGACGGCGACCCGGCGGGCGAACGTCTCCCGCAGCGCCTGCTCCAGCTCGTCCTCGGTCACGCCGTATGGACGCCCTGGGCCGTCGGTCCGGTTGTCAGCACGGCCCGTCGGGTGGCTCACCGACGCTCTCCGGCGCCGCTGCCGGCCGGTACGCCGGACGGGTCGAGCTCCTCGTCGCGGTCGGACGGCCCGGCGCCCGGCGCAGCCGGCCCGACGTCCTGCGCTGCCGGCCCGACGCCCTGCGCGGTGGGGTCGGTGCCGGATGCGACCGGCACGGCGGGCGCGGCACCCGGAGCGGTGACGCGCGGCGGCGCGGCGGTCGCCGCGACGACGGCCGCCGCGTCCGCCCCGACCACCATCGTCGGCGCGGCGTAGGCCGGCGGCCGCCCGGTCTCGGCGGGCGCGGGCGCGGGCCGACCGGCGGGCGCGGGCGCGGGCCGACCGGCATCGGCGGGCGCGGGCCGACCGGCGGAGGCGCTCCTGGGGCGGGCCGGGGATCGGTCAGCCCCGGCCGGCAGGTCGAGGGCGGCCTCGGCCCCCATCCGTCGGCGCAGGGTGCCCAGGGCGCGGGAGGTCTGGCTCTTGACCGTGCCCGGCGAGATGCCGAGCAGGGCGGCGGTCTGCGACTCGGACATGTCCTCGTAGTAGCGCAGCACGAGCACCGCCCGCTGCCGGGTCGGCAGCGCGCTCAGGTGGCGCCAGAGCAGGTCACGGTCGAGCTGCTGCTCGATCTCGTCGACCGCGGCACGTTCCGGCAGCGTCTCGGTGGGACGTTCACCGTGCCACCGCCGACGCCACCAGCTCGTCGAGGTGTTGACCATGACCCGGCGGGCGTACGGCTCGATCGCCTCGATCCCGCCGAGCCGCTTCCAGGCCAGGTAGGTCTTGGTCAACGCGGTCTGCAGCAGGTCCTCCGCGGTCGCCCAGTCCCCACTGAGCAGGTACGCGGTGCGCAGCAGGGCACCGGAGCGGGCCGCGACGAAGTCGCGGAACTCCTCCTCCAAGGGATCCCTGCCCGCCATCAGCCACCTCCGCGCCCCGTTTCCCTGGCAGGTTGCCACGGCCGGGGCGCCCGGGTCGACGGCGAATGGTGCGCAGTTCCTCCGATGTTCGGACGAAAAGTTTCACGCCCCGTCGTCGGCCTTGGCCTCGTCGGCCTCCTTGCCCAGCCGCGCCTCGACCGCCTGCGGCTCGTACATCTCCTCGACGACGCGCAGGTAGAGCTCGTTGGGGTTGGGCAGGTTCTTGATCTCGCGGAGCGCCTGCTCCTGGCCGGCGGACTCGAGCACGAAGGTGCCGTAGTTGAGCGCCCGGCCCGTCGGGGTCTGCTCGTACTTCATGTCGGTGACCCGGACCAGCGGCATCATCGCGACCTGCCGGGTGATGATGCCGTTGACCACCATCACCCGCTTGTTGGTCAGGATGAAGCGGTCGTACCACCAGTCGGCGACCTTCCACGCCACCCAGCCCATCACCGCGAACCAGAGCAGCACGGCGATCGTGGTGAGCGCCCCCACGTCCTGCCCGGCGAGGAAGCCGGAGAGGTAGCCGAGCACGAACGTCGCGGCGATGCCGACCAGCAGCGGCGTGGAGAGGTGGATCCAGTGCCGCTTCCACTCGCCCCGGTAGCGCTCGGTGGGGAAGAGGTAGCGCGCGACCAGCGAGCTGGGCTCGTCCTCCAACGGCAGGACCCGGCGCGGGGTCATGCCGGCGGCGTCGGCCCGCAGGCCGGCCAGCTCGTCCTCCGAGATCTGGGGCGGCTGGTAGCCGGCCTCGGGATCGCGGATCCAGGCCCGACCGGACCGCCCCTCCCCCGCGTAGGCCGGGCCGTCGCCGTAGCCGGCGTCGTCCGAAAGGGAGGGGCCGTCGCCCAGGCCCGGGCCGGTGCCGTAGCCCGGCCCGTCGTCGGGCCCGAGCCGAGGGATCGGTTCCGTGTCTCGCTCCCGGCGCTCCCGGTCGGGGTCGTCGGGGTCGAAGGGGGGACCGGAGGGGCTTCCCATCGGCGGCTAGGCCACGAGGCTGGTGAAGAAGTCGCCGAAGCCCTGTGCGATGTCCATGATGCCGCCGCCCAGGGACTTGAAGACGTCCGCGGCGGAATTTGGCCGGTAGGCGACGAAGAAGATCAAGAATGCGATTCCGGCCCAGGTGAGGACCTTCTTGACCATGGCGGGCCATCCTCTCGCGCGGCGCCGGGTCCCATTACCGCAGCGGCACCCAGAGTATCAGTGTGGTGTCGTACAGTGAATATCTGCGTCCGTTCTCCGACATTCCGGGATGGATGTCAAGCCCTGGAGCCCTGCCAGGCCCCGGAACCCGTCACGCCTTCCCGTGCAGATACGGAGACGGTGCGCCGTACACGAGCTCGGGCGGTGTCCACTCGGTCAGGTCGTGCAGCACGACTTCTTCCGCGAGCAGGTGACCCGCACTCGCCGGCCAGGCTATCGCATGGAGCCACAAACCCCGAGCCTCGCCGGCGTACGCGCTTCGATCAGTCGGCGAGTTCACGAGCCACAGTGGAGTCGGATGGCCGGCCACCTTGATCCTGGCCTGCCCGACGTGCTCCGGGTGACCGGGGCCGGGATCGGTGAGCGCCTCGGCCAACTCCGGGCCGGGATCGGGGCCGACCATCCCGGCGAACCGGGTGCCCAGGCCGACGCCCGGCTCCTCCGCCACGAAGACCAGGTCGGCGGGGCCCTCGCCGAGCGGCGCGGGGCCGGCGCAGGCCACCGCGGTGGCCCGGACGCCGGTCCGGTCGTCCCCGGCGTACGCGACCCCGGTCACGGTCCAACCCGGCGGCAGCGGCCACGGGCACCACAGGGGCGCCGACGGCCGGTGCGGCGGGTCGGCGGCGGCGATGATGCGGTCCACCACGCTCGCCACGATCTCCGCGCCGATGTGCTCGGGCACGTGCAGCGGGGGAACCGGCCCGCAGTCCAGGCAGCGCGACTCGGTGTGCATCAGGTCCGGAGCCCGCACCGGGCCCCCACATCTCGGACAACTCACCGCGACACTCACCATCCCACCGTCACCCCGCACCGCCGCGCCGTCAAGCGGAGCGCCGGTTTCGGTGCCACCGACCGCCCGCTCGCCCCCGGCCGGCACGCCCGCCGCCCGGGCCGGCGGCGCGACGGCTGCCCACGCGACCAGCGGGCCGGCACCTCAGGCCGGCGGCGGGCCGGCGTGCGCGCGGATCCAGGCGTGCATCGCGATGCCGCTGGCCACGCCGGCGTTGATCGACCGGGTCGAGCCGTACTGGGCGATGGAGAAGAGCTGGTCGCAGGCGGCGCGCGCCGCGTCGGAGAGGCCCGGCCCCTCCTGCCCGAAGAGCAGGGCGCACCGCCTCGGCAGGGTGGTCGTCTCCAGCGGGCGCGACCCGGGCAGGTTGTCGATGCCGACGACCGGCAGTTCCCGCCCGGCCGCCCAGGCGACGAACTCCTCGATCGTCTCGTGGTGCCGGACGTGCTGGTAGCGATCGGTCACCATCGCCCCGCGCCGGTTCCACCGGCGGCGGCCGACGATGTGCACCTCGGCGGCGAGGAAGGCGTTCGCGTTGCGGACGACCGTGCCGATGTTGAAGTCGTGCTGCCAGTTCTCGATCGCCACGTGGAAGTCGTGCCGACGCCGGTCCAGGTCGGCCACCACGGCCTCGCGCCGCCAGTAGCGGTAGCGGTCGACGACGTTGCGCCGGTCGCCCTCGGCGAGCAGCTCGGGGTCGTAGCGCGGGTCGTCCGGCGGGTTCCCCGGCCACGGTCCCACACCGACGTCGAGCTGGTCTCCGGTCACGGTCAGGCAGGGTACGGCCCACGGGCACCGCCCCGGGCCGCGACCCCGGCCCGCGTCAGCCCAGCCCCAGGGCGCCGCCCAGCCGGTCGAGGAAACGGCGGTCGGCGGGAGCCGGCGGCAGCCCCTCGGCGCCGGCCGTCGCCGCCCGGCAGACCCGGGCCGCGACCGACTGCACCCACTGCCGGTACGCCGCCGAGTCGGCGGGATCGGCCCGCCGCAGCACCCGGGTCGCGGCCCGGCAGGCGGCGAGCAGGTCCACCACGTCGGTGAGCCGGTCGACGGGCGGGGACGCGCCGTCGTGCCGGGCGTAGATGGCGGCGACCACCGCGCGTACGAGATCGCTGTCGAAGGCGCGACCGGCGGCGACCGCGTCCAGGCCGGCGAGCCCGGCGGCGACCGTCCGGCGGGGCCGGCCGGGGCCGGGCGCGGCGGCGGCGACGAGCACCCGGCCGGGCAGGCCGGTCAGCAGATCCCACTCGGCGGCGGAGTAGACGGCGGTGGTCGACGGTGCGGCGCGGCGGCCGGCAGAGGGCGGCTCTCCGGCGACGGAGTGGCTCATGGGGACCTCCGGCGCCAGCATATGCCCCGGAAGGGAGAAAGAGCCCCTTCCGCCCGGAACCCGGGCAGGAAGGGGCCGTCGCGTCAGCGCGGCTCGGGGAAGCTCGGCCGCTCCGGGTCCACACCCTCGGGCACGGTCGTGGCCGCGTACTCCTTCTTGGGGACCATCACCCGGCGGCGGAAGACGCAGACCATGGTGCCGTCCTGGTTGTAGCCCCGGGTCTCCACCGAGACGACGCCCCGGTCGGGCTTGGAGGACGACTCCCGCTTGTCCAGCACGGTGGTCTCGCCGTAGATCGTGTCGCCGTGGAAGGTCGGCGCCACGTGCCGCAGCGACTCGACCTCCAGGTTCGCGATCGCCTTGCCGCTGACGTCGGGCACCGACATGCCCAGCAGCAGCGAGTAGATGTAGTTGCCGACCACGACGTTGCGCTTGAACTGGCTCGCCGACTCGGCGTAGTGCGCGTCCATGTGCAGCGGGTGGTGGTTCATGGTGAGCAGGCAGAAGAGGTGGTCGTCGTACTCGGTGACCGTCTTGCCGGGCCAGTGCCGGTAGACCGCGCCGACCTCGAACTCCTCGTAGTAGCGGCCGAACTGCATCCTTGTCCCCTTCGACGGGCGGCGATGGAGTTCGGCACAGCATGCCTTATCGAGTGTTAAGGCAGCGGGTGGGGCGCGGGCCGTGCGGAAATGTCACACCGGCGCTCCCGGGGGGAGACGCAATGAGCGGCGGGGCCCTCCCCGGCACCCGCCGCCCACGCTCTGATGGGGAAGATTCTGCCGTACGGCAACGCGGAGGGAACAGAGACAGAGGTCACATTTATCTTTTTGTAACACTACTCTCCGTAGCTTCGACAGAAGCCTTCGGCGATCTCCGCACACCAGATAGCTGCTTGTCAAGCGCCAGATTGCTCATTTGCGCCAACCCGTCGTGTCGATCTTCCTGGAAGCGCTCCCATCACGGCTTGTCACGCAAATGCGTCCTGCACTTGCGTCCCGCACCGGCGCAACACAGTCGCACCCGTCGATGCGATGGCGATGCGGCCGGCCGCCCGTCGGCGCGCGTTTCGGTGGTCGGATGCCGGGAATTCCACGAGGTACGCCCTGGTTCCACCAGACGTAGCTATTCCGCGCCGATCGGAGACTTTCATGGCAACCGTAGAGCTGACCACGGCAAACTTCGACGAGGTCGCCGGCAGCGACGGCATCGTGCTCGTCGACTTCTGGGCCGAGTGGTGTGGCCCGTGCAAGCGGTTCGCCCCGGTCTACGAGCGCTCCTCGGAGAAGCACCCCGACATCGTCTTCGGCAAGGTCGACACCGAGGCGCAGCAGGAGCTGGGTGCCAAGTTCGACATCCGCTCCATCCCGACCATCATGGCGATCCGCGACGGCGTCATCGTCTTCGCCCAGCCGGGCGCCCTCCCCGAGTCCGCCCTGGAGAACCTGATCGAGCAGGTCCAGGCCCTCGACATGGACGACGTCCGCCAGAAGCTGGCCGGTCACCAGCACTGAGCCGAGCCTCCACGACGGCCGGGCCCACGGGCCCGGCCGTCGTCGCGTCCGGCGGGCGGGCCCGGCAGTCCTCGCGTCCGGCTGGTCCGACCGGGTCCGCGGGCCGGGCCGATCCCCGCCACCCGGCGGTGACATGTGACCGTCGGAGGGACCCGGGACGGGCGGTACATCCCGTATCGTCACGACCCGATGGAGACCTTGACCCGCCGCGGTCGTGCTGTCCGGCTCGCCGCCACCGCCCTCGGCCTGGCCGTCCTGCTCGCCGGCACCGTCTGGGGCACCGACGACCACTTCCCGTTCGGCCCGTTCCGGATGTACTCGACCTCGAACCCGCCCAGCCACCCCGCCCCGGACACCCGCGTCGAGGGCGTCGACAGCACCGGTGCGGTCGTCGACCTGGGCGAGAGCGCCACGGGCATCCGCCGCGCCGAGATCGAGGGCCAGCAGGACCGCTACGCCGCCGACCCCGAGCTGCTCACCGAGGTCGCCGACGCGTACGCCGAACGCCACCCCGGCGCGGCCGCGCTGGTGGAGGTCCGCATCGTGATCCGCTGGCACGGCATCCGGGACGGCCGCCCCACGGGCCGGTGGACCGACGAGACCGTGGTCTCCTGGAAGGCGCACCGATGACCCGCTGGTTGACCGAGCCGGTGCCCCGCGGCCGGGTGGCCGCCTTCCGGACCCTGATCTATCTCTTCGTCGCCGCCGACCTGGTCGTCTTCACCCCGTGGGTGCGCACCCGCGTCTCCGTGCCCGGGGAGCTCTACCAGCCGCTGCTCGTCGGGCGGGTCCTGCCGCTGCCCACGCCCACGCCGGCGCTGGTCGCCGTGCTCTTCTGGGCCCTGCTGCTGCTCGCCCTGCTCGCCGCGACCGGCCGGGCACCGCGGTTGCTCGGTTGGGCGGTCTTCGCGCTCTACTTCGAGTGGATGATCGTCGCGATGAGCTACGGCAAGGTCGACCACGACCGGTTCGGCCTGCTCGTCGCGCTGGCCGTCCTGCCCACCGCCGGACGGGCCCGGCACGGCGACACCACCCGCACCGAGGCGGGCGGCTGGGCGTTGCGGGTCACCCAGATCGCCGTCATCTGCACGTACTTCCTCGCCGCCTGGGCCAAGCTGCGCTTCGGCGGGCTGGACTGGCTGACCGGCTCGGTGCTGGCCCGGGCGATCATCCGGCGCGGCACCGAGCTTGCCGACCTGATCGCCTCGGTGCCGTACCTGCTGATCGTCGCCCAGTTCGGCATCGTCGCGTTCGAGCTGCTCAGCCCGGCGGTCTTCCTGCTGCGGGAGCGCTGGCGGCTGGCGACCGTGGGCTTCTTCTACTCGTTCCACCTGGTCACCATCGCGACCATCACCATCTCGTTCGCCCCGCACCTGGCGGCGATGACCAGCTTCCTGCCGCTGGAGCGGGTACGGCCCGTCGTCTGGGGCCGCCGGCTGCTCGGCCGCGCCCGACGGGACACCGGGCGGGCCTCCGACGCCGCCGGCCCCGCGCCGTCACTGGCCGGTCAGGCGTCCGCGGCCGGCCGGCCGGACGGGCCGTAGAGACGCTCCCGCGCCTCCTGCGGCAGCGCGCAGGCGGCCGTTCCACCCGGGAGCCGGTGCCGGTTGCGAGCCACCCAGCGGTACGCGGGCCAGGCGGCGGCGCGTACCGGCGGGATCCGGAGGCCGACGCCGGCCACCCGCCACAGCGGGCCGCTGTCGCCGAGCAGCTTCGCGATCGCGTCGGGGCCGGCCGCGCGGGAGCCGTCCGCGCCGACCCACTGCACCGCCTCCTCGCACTCGGCCTCGGTCAGGCCGAGCGCGTCGAGGTCCGCGAACTGCCACGGCACCACGTGGACGCCCGTGGGGATGCGCCGGTCGATGAACTCGGCGCAGCGGGTGCAGAACGCGCAGTCCCCGTCGTAGACGAACGTCGACCTCTCCATGCCCCCATCCTCCACCCGCCGGGCGCCGGCCGGACGGCGAGGTGGGCGGGAACACGGCGGGCCGCTTGCGCTCTGCTCGCACACGTGTTCGAATGAGGGCCATGCGCTGGGACAACCTCTCCGCTCCCCCGGACGAGGGGGTCCCCGATCGGGCAGCGCCAGCGACGCCACCCCTGCCGCTGGCGCTGCCCGGCGCGGTAGCCCGCACCTTCGACACCCCGGGCTTCAGCGGCATGACGTTCTACGAGATCCGGGCGAAGTCGATCATCAACAAGGTGCCCGGCACGTCACGCGTCCCCTTCGAGTGGACGATCAACCCCTACCGCGGATGCAGCCATGCATGCAAATACTGCTTTGCGCGGAACACGCACACCTACCTCGACCTCGACGCCGGGGCGGACTTCGACCGGAAGGTCATCGTCAAGGTCAACGCGGGCGAGCTGGTCCGGCGGGAGCTGGCCGCGCCGCGCTGGCGGGGCGCGCACGTCGCGATGGGCACCAACGTCGACTGCTACCAGCGGGCCGAGGGGCGCTACCAGCTCATGCCGCAGATCATCGCGGCGCTGCGCGACTTCGCCAACCCGTTCTCGATCCTCACCAAGGGCACGCTGATCCTGCGGGACCTGCCGCTGCTGCGCCAGGCCGCCGAGGTGACCCGGGTCGGCGTCTCGTACTCCGTGGGTTTCGTCGACGAGCGGCTCTGGCGCGCGGTCGAGCCGGGCACCCCCAGCCCGCGGCGGCGGCTGGACGCGGTGCGGGCGCTCACCGACGCCGGCTTCGACGTCGGGGTGCTGATGGCGCCGATCCTGCCCGGGCTCAGCGACGACGACGCGTCGATCGACGCGACAGTGGCGGCGATCGCCGCCGCCGGGGCGACCAGCGTGACCCCGTTGGCCCTGCACCTGCGGCCCGGGGCCCGGGAGTGGTACGCGAGCTGGCTCGGCCGCGAGTTCCCGCACCTGGTCCCCCGCTACCGCGAGCTCTACCGCTCCGGCGCCTACGCCCCGCAGTCCTACCAGCGGGAGCTGACGGCGCGGGTGCGGATCGCGGCGCGCCGGCACGGCCTGCACCGGGGCGAGCGCGGTGACGACCGCCGCCCATCCGACCCGGCACCCGCGCCCCCGCACGCCGAGCAGCTCACTCTCATGTAGACGAAGGCCGATACGCTGCCCGCGTGCGGGAGACGATCGATCGTGCGCTGCGTCGACAGCGCGTCGCGGTGGCGGTCGCGGTGGCCGTTGGCCTCTTCTGGGGGCTGGCAGCGGGATTGGCGCGCACCAGCGGGCAGGTTGCCCTGCTCACCCTGGTGCCACTGGTCGCGCTGCTGTGGAGCCTCATGCGCGCTTTCGGCAAGCCGGGCGACGGTGACCTGCGGACGGACGAGCGGGAGCGTGCCTTCTTCGTCCCGCCGACGGCACGGATGAGCTACCGCTGGGTCCTGCTCGCCTTCCTCACCTACACGACGGCGAACCAGCTCGCCGCGGACCGGGACGACCTGTGGTGGTTCTACCCAGTCCTCGCCGGCCCGCTCGCCGTACTGCTGGCCGTCCTCCTCTGGCGGCGGGTGCCGAGCGTCGCGCTGACCCCGGACGGGATCGAGGCCGGCCATCCGCTCCAGCAGGTCCGGGTGCCGTGGGAGGCCCTGGACCCGGCGGTGCCGAGCCCTTCGTACCGGCACTCCAACGTGCTGCGGCTGCCGGTACGCAGCCGCGACCAGGTCCGGTTCCGGGGGATCGGCTCGCGCCGCCACACCGCCGTCGAGACCGGTGAGCTGGACGTCGCGCCGGACGTGCTGGCCGGGGCGATCCAGCACTACGCCGCGCATCCCGAGCACCGCGCGGCGATCGGCACGCCGCAGGAGCACGCCCGGCTGCGCAGCGCGCTCGCGGGCGAGGGCTGAGCGGCGAGGATAGAGTCGGCGGGTGCGCTCCGCTCAGCAGATCCTCGCCGACTCCGCCGTGATCGCCGTCGTGGGCGCGTCCCGCGACCCGCGCAAGGCCGCGCACAGCGTGCCGTTGCAGATGCAGCGGTACGGCTGGCGCATCATCCCGGTCAACCCGACGGCCGACGAACTGTTCGGCGAGCGCGTCCACCGGTCGCTTGCCGACATCCCGCACCCGGTCGACCTGGTCGACGTGTTCCGGCCGGCTGAGGACGCGGTCGACGTGGTCCGCGAGGCGGTGGCGATCGGCGCGCCGGCGGTCTGGTTGCAGCTCGGCATCGTCTCGCCGGAGGCGCGCCGCATCGCCACCGAGGCGGGCATCGACTACGTCGAGGACCGCTGTCTGATCGTGGAGCGCGCCGCCGCCGGCCTGACCCGGCTCGGCTGAGCGACGCGCGGCGGGCGGTGCGGCTCGACTCAACGGGCGCACGGCGTGTCTCGCCACCCGGCGGGCTCAGCGGCGGCGGCGCTTGCCATGCTCCGCGCTGTCGAGCTGATGTCGCAGACGATTCAGGCACCGCGCCAACGCGGGACGGCGCGGACGAGCCACGCCCCCACCGATGATGTCGTGGACCGCCCACGCACCGCGTCGCCGCGTGTCGTCGTGGACCAGCCACGCACCATGCCGGGAGGCCGTGAACCAACCACGTGTCCCGCCGCCGGAGACGCTGTGGGCCATCCACGCACCGCGCCGGGTGACGTCGTGCGGCAGCCACACCATCCCGCAGGGGATGTCGTGCACCAGCCGCGCACCGCGCCGGGTGACGTCGTGCGGCAGCCACACCATGCCGCAGGGGATCTCGTGCACCAGCCGCGCACCGCGCCGTCGGGTGATGTCGTAGACGACTCAGCTCCACAGGAGCCGACGGGCGACACCGGCGGTGGGCCGGCGCCCGCCGACACGAGAGCGCCCGCCGACACGAGGACGCCCGCCGACACGAGGACGCCCGCCGACACGAGGACGCCCGCCGACACGAGGACGCCCGGCGCTGCGAGAACGCCCGGCGCTGCGAGAACGCCCGGCGTTGCGAGGACGCCCGCCGACGCGACGGGGCCCTCGGCCTCAGAGCTTGTACTCCTTGAGCAGGCCCCGGGAGATGATCGTCTTCTGGATCTCCGAGGTGCCCTCGCCGATGAGCAGGAACGGGGCCTCGCGCATGAGCCGCTCGATCTCGTACTCCTTGGAGTAGCCGTAGCCGCCGTGGATGCGGAACGCCTCCTGGACGACCTCGGCGCAGTATTCCGAGGCGAGCAGCTTGGCCATGCCGGCCTCGACGTCGTTGCGCTGGCCGGCGTCCTTGAGGCGGGCGGCGTTGACCATGAGGGCGTGCGCGGCCTCGATCTTGGTGCCCATCTCGGCGAGCTTGAAGGCGACGGCCTGGTGCCTGGCGAGGGGCTGGCCGAAGGTGTGGCGCTGCTGGGCGTACGCGACGGCGAGTTCGAAGGCGCGGATGGAGATGCCGCAGGCGCGGGCGGCCACGTTGACCCGGCCGACCTCGATGCCGTCCATCATCTGGTAGAAGCCGCGGCCGACCTTCTCCGCTCCGCCGAGGACGGCGGACTCTCCGACGGTCACGCCGTCGAGCACCATCTCGGTGGTCTCGACGCCCTTGTAGCCCATCTTGTCGATCTTGCCGGGGATGGTGAGGCCGGGGGCGGTCTCGCCGAAGCCGGGCTCCTTCTCCAGCAGGAAGGTGCTCATGTTGCCGTAGACCGAGTCGGCGCCGGTGTCGGTCTTGACCAGGGTCGCCACCACCGAGGAGTACGCCCCGTTGGTCAGCCACATCTTCTGGCCGTTGATGACGAACCGGTCGCCGTCGCGGACGGCCTTCGTCTTGATCGCCGAGACGTCGGAGCCGCACTCGGGCTCGGACATCGAGAAGGCGCCGCGCACCTCGCCGGTGGCCATCTTCGGCAGCAGCCGGGCCTTCTGCTCGGCGGAGCCGTGCTGGGAGATCAGGTACGCGACGATGAAGTGGGTGTTGACGATGCCGGAGATCGACATCCAGCCCCGGGACAGCTCCTCCACCACGAGGGCGTACGTCAGCAGGGACTCGCCGAGCCCGCCGTACTCCTCGTCGATGGTGAGGCCGAAGAGGCCCATCTCGCGCATCCCGTCGAGGATGTCGGTCGGGTACTCGTCGGCGTGCTCCAGCCGCTGCGCGTGCGGGATGATCTCCTTGTCGGCGAACTCCCGGACGGTTTCCAGGATCGACCGCTGCACATCGGTCAGGCCGGGCGTCTGGGCGAGTCGGGCCATCTCAGCCTCCGGGGGTCGGCGCCTTACTCATGGGTAACTGAACGCTCGGTCAGTATCGGCCGCCTGGCCGGTGAGGCCAAGGTGACCAGTCCACACAACCGCTGTGAAAAGGTTCACCGCTGCGGGTAGCGTCCGGCAAGAGGGACGCGATCCGTCACCGGCAGGAGGAGACCGTGAGCCAGCCACCGCCGCCGGGCCCGCCCGATCCGGACCGGCCGTCGTCGCCCTGGGAGCCCCCGCCGGGCCACGACCCGTCGCGGTCCGAGCCGCCGCCGTCGTGGTCCGAACCGCCGTCGTACGGCCCGCCGTCCCAGGAGCAGCCGTCCTACGAGCAGCCGGCGTACGGGCAGCCGTCCTACGAGCAGCCCGGCGAGCCGCCGCACGGCCAGCAGTGGGGGCACCAGCCCCCGTACACCCCGCAGGTGCCCTACGGGCAGTACGGCCCGCCATCCGGTCCCCGGCCGGGCGGCACGAACGTGCTGGCCATCCTCTCGCTGGTGCTCGCGTTCGTGTTCTCCCCCGCCGGCATCGTCCTCGGGCACCTGGCCAAGCGGCAGATCCGCACCACGGGCGAGGAGGGTGACCAGCTCGCCACCTGGGGCCTCGTCCTGAGCTACGCCTTCACCGGGCTGGGCCTGCTCGCCTGCTGCGGGTGGATCGCCCTGGTCGTCGTCGCCGGCGACGGCGGCACCAACTACTGACGCCGCCGGGTCACCGGAACTGCGCCTCGCGGACGCTGTTGCCGCCGTCCACCACCAGCATCTGCCCGGTGATGTACGACGCGGCCGGCGAGCAGAGGAAGGTGATCGCGGCGGCCACCTCGTCGGGCGTGCCGGGGCGGCCGACCGGGGTGCCCAGGCCCTGCCTGATCTCCGCGACCGTTGAGGCCGCGGTGTGGATGGTGCCCGGCGCGACGGCGTTCACGGTCACCCCGTCGGCGATCATCTCCATCGCCAGCGCCCGGGTCAGCCCCACCACGCCCGCCTTGGCCGCCGCGTACGCCGCCTCGGTCGGCAGCGCGTTGACCGGCCCGGCGGTGGCCGCGAGGTTGACGATCCGACCCCAGCCCCGCTCGGCCATCCCGCCGATGAAGGCCCGGCTGCACAGGAACGCGGTGGTCAGGTTCCGGTCGATCTCGCCGCGCCACTCGTCGTAGCTGAGCTGGGCGACCGGGCGCAGCACCTCGGGGCTCGCCCGGCTGGCCAGGCCGGCGTTGTTGACCAGCACCTCCACGTCGCCGAGCTGCTCGGTGACCGCGTCGGCGAGCGCCCCGACCTCCGACTCGTCGGTGAGGTCCGCGACGAAACCGGTCACGCCCAGCTCGCTGGCCCGCTCGTGGATGCGCCGGGTGGTGGAGACGATGGCCACCCGGGCGCCGAGGTCGGTCAGCCGGCGGGCCGTCGCGTACCCGATGCCGTCCGCGCTGCCCGCCCCCGTGACCAGGGCGACCTTCCCGTCGAGCCGCATCGTCACCGGGTCGGGCAGCGGCGCCGGGTCGTCGACGCCGGCGGGACCCGCCGGGGCGGCGGCGCGGCTGCGCCGGGCCAGCCCGGGACGGCTCGCGTCCCGTCTCGGTCGACTTCCGGAGCGGTCCGCGGCTCGCGCGTCAATCACCATGCCAGGATCCTGCCCGCTCACCCGGGCCCGGGCAACGCGGCACACCCGGGCGGCGAGCCCTTGCGTGTGGGAGGGCGTGACTACCCTGACGGGCGCACCCGACCCAACGGAGTAGACGAATGACATACCCCCCGCCCTCCGGCGGCTGGAACGACCCGGCGTGGTCGGGCCAGCAGTCGAGCCCGCCCGCCGACCCGGTGAGCGGTCAGCCCGTGCCCGCCCAGCCCGCCACCGCCGACCCGTACGCCCCGGCGGACCCGTACGCGGGCGGCGACCCGTACGCCGACGTGAAGCAGGCCACGGGCCAGCCCGCGGTCGCCGGATATCCGCCGCCGGCCTACCCGATGTACGGCTACGCCGCGCCGCAGCGGACCAACGGCATCGCGATCGCCGCCCTGGTGCTCGCCCTCGTCGGCTTCGCGTCCTGCATCACGGCGCCGGTCGGCGCGATCCTCGGTCACGTCGCGCAGAAGCAGATCCGGCAGACCGGCGAGGGCGGCGAAGGCATGGCGAAGGCCGCCATCATCATCGGCTGGATCCTCACCGGCCTGGTCGTGGTGGGCATCATCTTCTACGTGGGGATCATCATCTTCGCGATCAGCCAGGCGGACAGCGGCAGCAGCAGCTACTGAACGACGGTGCCGCCCCGGTGTGCACCGGGGCGGCACGGATCGTCGGTTCCGGCGGGACTACTCCGCCGGCGGGGTGAAGGACGAGGTCCGGGTCATGCCCGCGGCGCGGCCCTTCGCCGCGACCACGAGGGCCATCTTGCGGGACGCCTCGTCGATCATCTCGTCGCCGAGCATCACGGCGCCGAGCCTGCCGCCCGCCTCGGAGGTGTAGTGCTCGTACGCGTCGAGGATCAGCTCGGCGTGGTCGTAGTCGTCCTGGGTCGGCGAGTAGACCTCGTTCGCGGCGTCGATCTGGCCCGGGTGCAGCACCCACTTGCCGTCGAAGCCGAGCGCCGCCGAGCGCTTGGCCACCTCGCGGAACCCGTCCACGTCGCGGATCTGCAGGAACGGGCCGTCGATGGCCTGCTTGTCGTGCATCCGCGCGGCCATCAGGATCCGCATGAGGATGTAGTGGTACGGGTCGCCCGGGTAGTCCGGGATGAGGGCGCCCACCACCAGGGACTTCATGTTGATCGAGGCCATTAAGTCGGCCGGGCCGAAGATGATCGTCTCGACCCGGGGCGAGGCGGCGGCGATGGAGTCGATGTTGACCAGGCCGGCGGCGTTCTCGATCTGCGCCTCGATGCCGATCCGGCCGACCTCCAGCCCCAGGGTCTTCTCCAGCTGGGTGAGCGTCATGTCGAGCCACTGCACCTGGGCCGCGTTCTGCACCTTCGGCAGCATGATGCAGTCGAGGTTGGCGCCGGCGCCCTCGACCACGTCGATGACGTCCCGGTAGGTCCACGGAGTCGTGAGGTCGTTGACGCGTACGACCCGGGTCTTGCCCGACCAGTCGCCCTCGTTGAGCGCCGCGACGATGTTCTTGCGGGCGTCGGGCTTTGCCAGCGGGGCGACCGCGTCCTCCAGGTCGAGGAAGACCTGGTCGGCGGGGAGGCCCTGGGCCTTGCCGAGCATCTTGACGCTGGAGCCGGGTACCGCGAGGCAGGACCGGCGGGGGCGACCGACTGCGGCCATGGATGCGCTCCTTCCAGCGTGCGGCGGGCACGCCGACGCCAACCTGACGAGAATGCGAAGACCTGACGAACCCGGAGGGCTTTGTGACGCCACGGTAACCTCGTGCCGTGACCGGGGTGAATGGACCTGTGGAAGATCTCACTGGGCGTCGACTGGTGGTGGTGACCGGGGCCAGTTCGGGTATCGGGCTGGCGGCCGCCGTCGACCTGGCGCGCCGAAACGACCAGGTGGTACTGGTCGGCCGGGACCCGGCCCGGCTCCAGGCCGCGGCGGAGCAGGTCCGGGAGGCGTCCGGCGAGCGGCCCGAGCTGTTCCGGGCCGACTTCGCGGTGCTGGACGACGTGCGCCGGCTGGCCGAGAAGCTGCGGGCCGCGTACGACCGGATCGACGTGCTGGCCAACAACGCCGGCGCGATCGTCCTCCAGCCGCTCACCACCGTCGACGGTTTCGAGCTGTCGATCCAGGCCAACCACCTGGCCCCGTTCCTGCTCAGCAACCTGCTGCGGGACCGGATCGGCCGGATGGTGGTGACCGCCTCCGGCGCGCACCGCAGCGGCGTGCTCGACCCCGGCGACCTGAACGCGCCGCTGCGCCGCTACCGCCCGATGCGCGCGTACGGCACCAGCAAGCAGGCGAACATCCTGTTCACCGCCGAGGCGGCCCGGCGCTGGCCTGACGTCCCGGCGTACTGCTTCCACCCCGGGGTGGTGCGCACCCGGTTCGGCAACGACAGCCGGCTGGTGGCCGTGGGCATGCGGATGCTGCCGTTCCGCAGCCCCGAGAAGGGGGCCGAGACGCTGGTCTGGCTCGCCAACCAGGATCCGTCGCGGCTGCGCACCGGCGGCTACTACGCCGACCGGCGGCCCCGCCGGCCGCTGCGCAAGGCGGCCGACCCGCAGCTCGCCGCGCGGCTCTGGGCGGCCAGCGCCGAGGCGGTCGGCGTCCCGGCGTGAGGCACGCCGACACCGCCCCGGCCCGCAGCGCGCACCGGCCACGCCGGCCTGAGCGGTGTCCCGCGTGATCGCCACGCTGCGATACTTCGCCGCATGACGACGGGGAACGACACCGCCACCGCACACGCCCCAGGGGACGCGGCCGGTCGGCCGGCGGACGCCGCTCCCGGCTCGGCCGGCGACACGTTGCGCGTCCTCGGCGCGGACCAGGAACTGGCCGCCCGGATCGACGCCGAGCTGACGGCCTTCAACAACCGGGCGACCGGCGCGGACGACGAGGCCGACCTCTCCGTGCGGGTCACCGACGCCGACGGCGAGATCGTCGCCGGGCTGACCGGCTGGACGTGGGGCGGCTGCGCCGGGATCAACACGATCTGGGTACGCGAGGACCGCCGCGGGAAGGGCTGGGGCGGCCGGCTGCTGCGCGCCGCCGAGGAGGAGGCCCGCCGGCGCGGCTGCACCCAGATCTCGGTCGCGTCGTTCTCGTTCCAGGCGCCGGAGTTCTACCGCCGCAACGGCTACCTGGACACCGGGCGCCGGGAGGGCATCCCCGGCGGCCACGTCGACCACCAGTTCTGGAGGTCGCTGGTCACCGATCCGGCCGCCGCCGTGCGCGTGGTCGCCCTGGTCGACCTGCCCGAGGTCGAGGCCGGCAGGCGGTACGAGGACGCGGTGCTGGGCCTGCTCGGGCGGCACGGCGGGCGGCTGGAGCGCCGGCTGCGCACCGGCGACGGGCACGCCGAGGTGCACCTGATCCGGTTCGACACCCGGGACGGCTACGACGCCTTCCTGGCGGATCCGGAGCGGCTGGCGCTGCGGGAAGCGCTGGGCGACGCCGCGCCCACGGCCCGCGTGCTGGAGGTCCACGAGGCCTGACGGCGCGGTGGCCGTGCGAGCCGCAGGCGGCGCGCGGGCCCGGACGCCCCCTCGTCGGCCCGGCCGCGCGCCGCCACACCCCCACCCGGCGCGGACGCCACCACACCCCGCCCGGCGCGGACGCCACCACACCCCGCGCGGCGCGGACGCCGCCACACCCGCCCGGCGCGACGCCACCACACCCCGCCCGGCGCGGACGCCGCCACACCCGCCCGGCGCGACGCCGCCTCACCCGGCCGGCGCGGGCGCTGCCTCAGCCGGCCGGCGCGGGCGCCGCCTCAGCCGCCGGGCGCGCACGTCGCCGCCTCCGTCGGACGCCCACCAGCCCGACCCCGGCCGCGACCAGCAGGGTCACGCCGGCCAGCCCGAGGGCGACCAGCCAGGACGGCGGCGGGCCGAAGTCGGGCTCGCCCGCCGTCCGGACCGCGCCGTCGACCGCGAGGTCGGCGGCGACCGAGAGCTCGGTGACGCCGTCCGGGGTGCGCCACAGCACCTCGGGTGCGGCGGCGCCCCGGCGCAGCAGCACCACCTGGACGGCCACCGTGCCCGGCTCGTGGTAGGGGCTGCTCGCGATGTCGTGCTCGTCCGGGTGGTTGACCGCGTCCGGCCCGGGCACGCCCACCAGCGCGACCGCCTCGTCCGCCGACCGCCAGCCGAGCACCTGCAGGAAGGTGGCGGAATCCACCGCCGGGAAGGAGGAGGCGGTCGACCAGGGCGGGACGGCCAGTTGCCAGCTACGCCGGTAGGTCGGCACCGGGCCGGGGCAGCGCCCGCAGACGGTCCGCAGCACCACGGCCACCGACTGCCCGTCGGGCAGCCACGCGCCCGGCCCGGCCAGTCGCCCGTCACCCACCGACAGCTTCAGGTAGGGCGCGGCGGTGCCGTCGGCGCCCGCGTCGGCGACCCGGGTCAGCCACACCTCGTTGCGGACCTGGACGGCGAGGGCACCCCCGTCCCGGGTCACGGCCGCCCGCCCGGGGTGCACCCACGCGGTGCCGACCGGGACCCGCAACACGTCGGCCCGGCGTTCCCGGTCGTACAGGCCGACGTGCGGGGTGGCGTAGGTGTTCGGCGGGGTGAAGGTGTCCTCCGCCGCGTAGGCGAGCCGCCTGCCGTCGGGCGCGAAGGCCAGCGGGTGCCCCCGCACGTCGGCGCCGGTGTGCTCACCCGTGGTCAGGTCGAACAGCCGCCCGCCGGCCCAGACGTACCGGCCGTCCGGGGAGAGCAGCGCGTCGAAACCGGGCGAGGCCGGGCCGGCGTCCAACCGGCGGTAGCGGTCGGTTCCGGCGGCCACCACCGCCATCCGGGTCTCGTGCCAGTCGCTGCGGACCGCCGGGCCGCCGAACAGCGCCGCCGCCGGGCCGGGCGGCGATCCCTCGACGGACGCCGTGAACAGTCCCGGCGCGACCAGGCGGGACGGCAGGCCGGGCGCGTCGACGCGCGAGGCCGCGGGAGCCGGCGGGGCGACCGGGCGCAGCGCGTACCCGACGCTGAGGACCAGCACCAGGACGGCCAGCGCGCCGGCCGCGGCGGCCCGACGCCCACGGTGCCGGCGCCGCGCGGTGTCGAAGAGATCCTCCGGCACGGTGGCGGCCGGCACGCCGTCGGCCAGTCCGTGCAACGCCGCGGTGAGTCGCTCGGTCATCGGTACACCTCCTGCGGTTTCCGGCCGACCAGCTCGGCCAACTCGGGGGCGAGGGCGCGCAGCCTGCTGAGGGCGTGTCGCGTCTGGCTCTTGACGGTGCCGAGCCGGCAACCGAGCAGTACTGCGGTCTCGGCCTCGCTGCGGTCCTCGTAGTAGCGCAGCACCAGCACGGCCCGCTGCCGGACCGTCAACCGGTCCAGCGCCGCCCGCAGCGCCAGCCGCAGGTCGACGTCGTCGGGCGCGGCGGCCCGCTCGGGCAGCGCCGCGCCCAGTTGCTCGGGCGGGCGGGCCCGTCGCCACCGCCACCAGCTCGCGGCCTGCGTGTAGAGCACCCGGCGCAGGTACGCCCCCGGATCGTCGAGCCGTTCCCAACGCACGGCCACCCGGGCGAACGCCACCTGCACCAGATCCTCGGCGTGGTGCCGGTCGCCGGTGAGCAGGTAGGCGAACCGGGTCAGCCCGGTCGTCTCCTCGCGGACGAACTCGGCGAAGCCGGCTCGGGCGCGGTCCTCAGCAGTCAACGAACAGCCCTCCTCACCCAGGCAGACGCGGGCAGGGGTCGTCCCGGAGGGAACCCGCCCGCCGGCGGTCACCGCGACGGCGGTGACCGCCACCTGGTTCCGCAGCTCTTCCGCCCCGGCGGCGACCGGCACGACGCCCGCCGGGACGACGGCGCGACGGGGCGGGACGAGTCAAGCGGCGGGCCGGCGCGGCACGGACGCGGATCAGTCGGGCAGCGGGCCGGCGTCGGCCGGGACGGCGGTGGACGCCGGTGGGACGCGACGGGCGCCGAGCACCACCACCGCGACGCCGGCCAGCAGCAGCGCCAGGCCGGGCAGGGCGGTGGCCCGGGGCAGCTGGCCCAGCCAGGCCCAGCCGATCAGGGCCGCCCCCGGCGCCTCCAGCAGGACCAGCACGCTGACGGTGGTCGCCGAGACGCGGCGCAGCGCGTAGTTGAACATCGAGTGCCCGAGCAGTTGGGCACCGGCCACCAGGGCGAGCACGGCGGCCCAGGTGCCGGCGTCGAAGCCGGTCAGCGGCACTCCGCCGACCAGGCAGACGACCAGCAGGAGCAGCGCGCAGACGCCGTAGCAGATGGTGGTGTACGTCGTGGTGCTGATCGTCGTGCGGGCCCGCTCGCCGAACGCGGTGTAGACCGCCGCGAACATGCCGCCGACCACCGCGAGCAGGTCGCCGGCGAAGGCCCGGCCCGAGACGGCGAAGTCGGCCCCGGTGGCGAGGGCCGCCCCGGCGACCGCCACGCCGATGCCGGCCCACACGGCCGGCGGCAGCCGGCGACCCTGGCCACGGGCGATCAGTCCCTGCCAGACCGGTTGGGTGGCGCCCAGCGCCGTCGCCGCGGCGACCGAGGTGAGCTGGGCGCTCGGCATCCAGGTGGCGAAGTGGGCGGCGAGCGCGACGCCGGACAGGACGCAGTAGAGCCCCTCGCGCCGCCCGGCGCCCACCGTCAGCGACCGGAACTCGGCCCGCCGCCGCCCGAGCGCGTACGGGCCGAGCACCGCGGCCGCGAGCAGGTTGCGCCAGAACGCGACGGCCAGCGCGGGCGCCGCCGCGAAGGCCACCAGCGGGGCGGACGACGAGACGGCCACGACGGCCAGGGCGAGCGCCCCGGTGGTCACCGGGTCGAGGGGCGGGCGGTGCGGTGCGGTGGACACGGGGAGCAATCCTCACATGACGCCGGCCAGCACGGACCGTCAACGCTCGGTTACGATCACGGCTGTCCGCGCCGGCGACCCCTCGACCGCCCGGAGGCGCTCCCCCATGCCCACCTTCCAGGCGGTGCTGTTCGACTTCTTCGGCACGCTGACCCGTTCCGTGCAGCGGGGCGAGGCGCACCGGTCGACCGCCGAGCTGCTCGGATGCCCGCCCGGCGTCCTCGTCGACGTGCTCGACCGCACCTTCTACGAACGTGCCTGCGGGCGGTTCGGCAACGCCGAGGCGACCCTGCGCTGGGTGTGCGAGCAGGTCGGCGTACGTCCCTCCGACGACGCGGTCCGCTCGGCGGTGGCCTCCCGCCACCGGGCCGTACGCGCCGACACCCGGCTGCGGGACGAGGCGGTGCCCATGCTGGCCGCGCTGCGCCGCCACGGCCTGCGGACGGGGGTGATCAGCGACTGCACGCACGAACTGCCGGCGTTCCTGCCCCAACTGCCGGTCGCCCCGCTGCTCGACGTCCGGGTCTTCTCGGTGCAGGTCGGCCGCTGCAAGCCGGATCCGGCGCTCTACCAGGCGGCGTGCCGGCGGCTCGGCGTGGCCGCCGCGGACTGCCTCTACGTCGGCGACGGCGGCAGCCAGGAACTGACCGGGGCGGAACGGGCCGGCATGACCGCGGTGCGGCTGGCCGCGCCGGACCTGGCCGAGCACATGGTGTTCAACGCCGACGCGGCGTGGCGCGGGCCGGTGCTGCGCTCGCTCGACGAGGTGGTCGACCTGGTCTCCCGGGCGGTGGACGCGCCGGTGCCGGCCGGCTGCGGCACCTGACCCGCGCCCCGGCCCACGCGCGGGCGGGTCGGCGGGGACGGTGAGGCGGGCGGACGCGGCACGGGCGGGCCAGCGGCGGCGGACGCGGCGCGGGCGGGTCGGCGGCGGCGGACGCGGGGCGGGCGGCTCAGCGGCGGCGGACGCGAATGCGGCGGGGACGGCGGGGTGGATGGGTCAGCGGCGGCGGACGCGAATGCGGCGGGGACGGCGGGGTGGACGGGTCAGCGGCGGCGAACGCGGTGCAGGCGGAACGGCTTGCGGGTCGCGCGGACCACCGGCGCCTCCCGGGGCACCTCCGCGAGCGAGCCGGCGGGCAGTTCGGCCCCGGCGAGCGGATCACCGGCCGGGGTCAGCCGGTTGAGCGCGCAGCCGTCGGCCGCCCAGCGGGCCACCAGCTCGGCGGTCGGCCCGGGCGCGTTCAGCCGCTTCGCGGCCACCAGCGGGGCGGTGGTCTCCCAGTGCTCGGTGCCCGGCGCCAGGCGGCTCACCCGGGCCGGCCAGGTGACGATCCGCCCGCCGTGGTCGCCGCGCAGGGTGACCTGGGCTTCCGTGGCGTCGGCCAGCCCCGGCGCGGACTGCTCGCCCGGGCCGCTGACCACGAAGAGCGCGCCCTCCAGGGGCACGCACCAGAGCGCGAGCGCCGGCCCGCCGGGCACGCTCACCCAGGCCACGGCGGCCTTCTTCATCGCCTCGTCGACCAGCGGCGTGCTGGTCCGGTCCGCGTCGGTCACACCGGCATCCTCCCGCACCCGCCCCGGCTCCGTCAGCGCCGCCCGGCTCCCGGCCGCGTCGCGGCACGGGTCGCGCGGGGTTCCACAGGTCCGAGCACGCGGAACGCGGCCCGCGCGCGGCCTTCCCAGAACCCACCGCGACCTCCAGCCGAGCTGACGAACCCTCAGCCGACGAACGGGGGGACCATGATCTCGCCCCGGGCCACCGGCATCACGTCGCCGGCCACGGTGGCGCCGACGGCCTGGCCGCCGGCGGCGGTCACCGTGCAGGCCAGCACGGACGGGCGGTTGATCTCGACGCCCTGGTGGACGGTGTACGCCGCGCGCCCGTCGGCGGGCAGCAGGCCGCTGGCGACCAGCCACACCCCGAGGCCCAGGGCGGCCGAACCGGTTCCCGGGTCCTCCGGCACGCCGACCCCGGGAACGAAGACCCGGGCGTGCGCGGTTTGCGCCGCGGCGTCCCAGGAGAAGACGCTGACGTGCTCGACTCCGTATCGCTGTGCCGCCGCCGCGTTGACCCGGGCGCGGGCGACCGCGTCCGGACGGACCGGAAGGTAGGGAAACTCCAACCCGCAGCCGGCCACCCGGGGCGCCGGGCCGGCGTGGTCGTCCGCGCTGAGCCCCGCCATCTCCAGCAACGGCTCCGGATCCAGCTCGGGGCCGAGGGTGGGGACGCCGCCGGTCAGCGTGGCCCCGGTCGCGGTCACCTCGATCGGCAACACGCCCGCGCCGCACTCCTGGGTGACCTGCCCCACGCCGAACATGCCCCGGCGGCTCGCCGTCACCGCCGCGCCGACGCTGGGATGCCCCGCGAAGGGCAGTTCCTCGACGGGGGTGAAGATGCGGGCCCGGTAGGTGGCGCCGACCTGGGTGGGCGGGAGGACGAACACCGTCTCGGAGAGGTTGAACTCACGCGCGAGCGCCTGCATCTGATCGGTGGCCAGCGCTTCGGCGCCGAACACCACGGCCAGCGGGTTGCCGGCGAACGGGCGGTCGGTGAAGACGTCCACGATCTCGTAGGCCAAGGTCGACATGTTGATAGACACTAGGCGCTTAGGCTGGTGCCCGTGAGCACGCCGACCCGGATCTACATCGCCCGGCTCGCCGGGGTCGCCGTCTTCGACCCCAACGGCGACCAGGTGGGCCGGGTCCGCGACGCGGTGGCCCGGCTGCGCCCGACGCAGCGCCCGCCGGAGGTGGTCGGGCTGGTCGCGGAGATGCCGATGCGGCGGCGCATCTTCCTCTCCATCAACCGGATCACCTCCATCGACTCGGACGCGATCGTGCTCGGCACCGGGACGCTCAACCTGCGCCGCTTCGAGAAGCGCCCGAACGAGCTGCTCGTGCTCCAGGAACTGCTCGACCGGCGGGTGCAGGTCGAGCCGGGCGGGCAGGCGGGCTCGGTCGTCGACGTGGCGATGGAGTGCAGCCGGGGCGGCGAGTGGTCGCTGACCAGGGTGGCCGTACGCGAGCAGACCGGCCGGCTGACCCGCCGGGGCCACCTGCACCAGGTGGAGTGGGAGCGGGTACGCGGGCTCAGCGGCATCGCCGACAGCCGGGGCACCGCCAACCTGCTCGCGGTGCTGGAGGACATGCGCCCGGCCGACCTCGCCAACGCCCTGCAGGATCTCCCCGACGCCCGGCGCAACGAGGTCGCCGCCGCGCTCGACGACGAGCGTCTGGCGGACGTGCTGAGCGAGCTGCCGGAGCACGACCAGGTGGAGATCCTGGCCGCGCTGGACCGGGAGCGGGCCGCCGACGTGCTGGAGGAGATGGATCCGGACGACGCGGCCGACCTGCTCAGCGAGCTGCCCCCGCCGGAGCAGGACGTGCTGCTCGACCTGATGCAGCCGGACGAGGCCGACCCGGTCCGTCAGCTCCTCAAGTACACGCCGGGCACGGCGGGCAGCGTGATGACCTCCGAGCCGGTCATCCTGCCGCCGGACGCCACCGTCGCCGAGGCCCTGGCGCGGATCCGGGAGCCGCAGCTCTCCCCCGCGATCGCCGCGCAGGTCTTCGTGTCCCGGGCGCCGATGACCACGCCGACCGGCCGTTACCTCGGCATGGTGCACTTCCAGCGGCTGCTCCGGGAGCCGCCGGCCGACCTGCTCGGCGGGGTGGTGGTCAACGACATCGACCCGCTGCGGGCGGCCACCCCGCTGCCGGAGATCACCCGCCGGATGGCCACGTACGACCTGGTCGCCATGCCGGTGGTCGACCGCAACAACCGGCTGGTCGGCGCGGTCACGGTCGACGACGTGCTGGACCACCTGCTGCCCCGGGACTGGCGGGACCGGGACGCCACAGCGGGCCCGAGCACCACCGAGCCGGTGGGCGGCACGGATGGCTGACGGGCGGCGGGCGCAGCGGCTCGACCAGCCGCGCGAGCCCCGGGGCGTCAAGCTGCCCCGGTTCGACCCGGAGGCGTTCGGGCGGTGGTCCGAGGGGATCGCCCGGGGGATGGGCACCGCGAACTTCATCGTCTACATGACGATCGTGATCGCGCTGTGGTTCGGCTGGAACACCCTGGCCCCGGCGCACCTGCGCTTCGACCCGTACACCTTCACGTTCCTGACCCTGATGCTGTCCCTGCAGGCCAGCTACGCGGCCCCGCTGATCCTGCTGGCGCAGAACCGGCAGGCGGACCGGGACCGGGTCTCCCTGGAGGAGGACCGCCGGCGGGCGACCATGCAGAAGGCCGACACGGAGTACCTGGCCCGGGAGATCGCCGCGCTGCGCAACGCGATGGGCGAGGTGGCCACCCGGGACTTCCTCCGTTCGGAACTGGCCCGGCTGGCCGAGGAACTGGACGAGGCGAGCCACCGCCGGCAGCGGCTGGAGCGCCGTCAGCAGGAGCGGGCGACGCAGCAGGAGACGGGCGGGGAGGGCCTGGACGAGCCCCGCGACGACCTGGACGGCGACTGGTCCCGGGACGGCCGGCCCGAGGTCCGGGACGCGTGAAACGCCGCTCGCCCCAAGGGGCCGGGTGAGCGGCGTTCGCCTCGATCGTCCCACTTCGCCCCGTACGTCGTCCACCCCCAACCGCGGTCATCGATTCGCTCACACCGGGCCCCGCTGGCGGCGGTGCGGGGTGGCCGCCGACGTAGCATTGCGGGCATGTCAGCACCCGTCAGCACCGTCTCCGACGCGATCCAGGCCGCGCTGGCCACCGTCAACGACCCGGAGATCCGCCGGCCCATCACCGAACTCGGAATGGTCCGCTCCGCCGAGGTCGGCGACGACGGCGTCGTACGGGTCGAGCTGTTGCTCACCGTCGCCGGCTGCCCGCTGAAGGACAAGCTGCGCTCGGACATCACCGCCGCGGTCGGCGCGGTGCCCGGGGTGACCGGCGTGGAGATCGAGTTCGGCGTGATGAGCCCCGAGCAGCGCCAGGAGCTCCAGTCGAAGCTGCGCGGCGGCGGCGCCTCCCAGGAGCCGGTCATCCCGTTCGCCCAGCCCGGCTCCCGCACCCGCGTCTACGCGGTCGCCAGCGGCAAGGGCGGCGTCGGCAAGTCCAGCGTGACGGTCAACCTGGCCGCCGCCCTGGCCGCCCGCGGGCTCTCCGTCGGCGTGGTCGACGCCGACATCTACGGCCACTCGGTGCCCCGGATGCTCGGCGCGGACGGCCGCCCGACCCGCGTCGAAGACATGATCATGCCGCCGCAGTCGCACGGCGTGAAGGTCATCTCGATCGGCATGTTCACCGCCGGCAACGCCGCCGTGGTGTGGCGCGGCCCGATGCTGCACCGGGCGCTGCAGCAGTTCCTCGCCGACGTCTACTGGGGCGACCTGGACGTGCTGCTGCTCGACCTGCCGCCGGGCACCGGCGACGTGGCCATCTCGCTGGCCCAACTGCTGCCCAACTCCGAGATCCTGGTCGTCACGACGCCGCAGGCCGCCGCCGCCGAGGTGGCGGAGCGGGCCGGCGCGATCGCCCTGCAGACCCACCAGCGCGTCGTCGGCGTCATCGAGAACATGTCGTGGCTGGAGCTGCCGGACGGCTCCCGGATGGAGGTCTTCGGCGCCGGTGGCGGCCAGACGATCGCCGAGTCGCTGACCAAGACCATCGGCGCCCAGGTGCCGCTGCTCGGGCAGGTCCCGCTCGACACCCGCGTCCGCGAGGCCGGCGACGAGGGCACGCCGATCGTGCTGGCCGAGCCGGAGTCGCCGGCCGCGAAGGCGCTGGGCCAGGTCGCCGACCGGCTCGCCCTGCGGCGGGAGTCGCTGCTCGGCAAGCCGCTGGGCCTCAAGCCCGCCGGCCGCTGACCGCCCGCCGGCCGCCGCCGGCGCTGTCGCCACCCGACCGGGGGCGGCGTTCCCCCGGGAGCGCCGCCCCCGTCGCCGTACGGCCCCCTCTCCGCGCGGAGAGGGGGCCCGGGCGCAGGTGTGGTGGAGCGGGCCGAGGGGCTCAGGTGGCGTCGTCGTAGCTGACGCGCGGGGCGGGGGCCGGAGCGCCACCGGTGGCGGTGGCCGGACGGCCGGTCGACCGCAGGTCGGCGGCGGAGGCGACGTCCTTCAGCTCGTTGTGCACGCCGGTGACGTCCGCGCGGAGGTTGTCGTAGACGCCCTGCAGCGGCTTCCGGATCGCCTGCTCGTCCTCCTCGCTGAGCAGGTGCTTGCGGATGAACGCCTTGGGGTGCAGATCCTCCAGCTGGATGTCGGTGCCCAGCTCGCGGCTCAGGTCGGTGGTGGCGCTGCGGGCCATCGTGCGCAGGTTACGCACCATGCGCAGGCCGTCGCTGATCACCGTGGGCAGCCGGTCACCGAAGATCAGCAGCGCCAGGAGCAGCAGCGCACCGATCTCCCACCAGTTCAGGTTGTCGAACACTGCGCGGGCCTCCTCTCGGCGTCAGAGCAAGACTACGCACGTCGGACGCCGCACGGGGAGGGGGTGAGCGGCCCTCACTTGGCGTCTGCGGCCAGCGTCACGGAGGCGTTCTGCCTGTTGGAGCCCCGTCGGTACTCGACCGTCACCACGGATCCCGGCGCGAACTTGCGCACCAGGGCGATCAGGTCGGTCGGCTCCGTCATCGGCCGCCCGTTGAGCTTCAGGATCACGTCGCCGGCCCGCAGCCCCGCGCCGGCCGCCGGCCCGGACGGCTCGACGGCCGCCAGGCGTACGCCTGCCCCGCCGGTGCCCGCGCCCTGCCCGCCGACCTGGGCGCCGATGACCGTGCGCCGGGCCTTGCCGGTGCCGATGATGTCCTGGGTCACCCGCTTGGCCTGGTTGATCGGGATGGCGAAGGCCAGGCCGATGTTGCCCGCCTCCTGCCCGTCCGAGACCAGCGACTTGATCGTCGAGTTGACGCCGATCACCCGGCCGGCGCCGTCGACCAGCGGGCCGCCGGAGTTGCCGTGGTTGACCGCCGCGTCGGTCTGGATCGCCGCGTAGTAGCGCGTGGGGCCGCCCGGCTCGCCGGCCTGCATCGTCCGGTCCAGCGCGCTGACGATGCCGGCGGTGACCGTGTTGGCCAGCGAGAGCGGCGAACCGATGGCCAGCACGGGGTCGCCGACGGCCAGCGCGTCGGAGTCGCCGAACTCGACCGGGCGCAGGCCCGTCCGGGAAACCTTGATCACCGCGATGTCGGACTCCGGGTCCTGGCCGACGACGGTGGCCGGGGCGGTGCTGCCGTCGTTGAAGACCACCGACGCCTTGCCGCCGGTCGACCCCGCCAGCACGTGGTCGTTGGTGATCACGTGGCCGTCGACGCTCGCGATGAAGCCGGACCCCTCGCTCGTGCCGCCGAGGCTGGGCACGCGGACGGTCACCACGCTGGGCAGCACCCGCTCGGCCACCCCGGCGAGCGACTCGGGCCGGCGCTGGGCCAGGCCGGGCGCCTGCGGATCCGCGCCGAGCACCGTGCCCGCCGCGGCACCGCCGCGCACCGCGAAGGCGTACCCGAGGGCGCCGCCGAGGCTGCCCGCGAGCAGCGCGGTGATCAACGGGATGAGCAGCAGTTGCCGCAGCGTCGGCCGGCGCGGGGCGTCCGGGTCGCTGACCGGCTCCGGCTCGGTGCCGGGGATCGGTGCGGCCGGCAGCACCACGGCGGCCGGCGCGGCCGGGTCGCGCCACGGGTCGGCGAGCGCGTCGGACCACCAGGGTGATGGTGTCGTGCCGCCGGCGGCGCCCTGCGGCGCCGGCGGCGACCCCACCGGCGGGTGTCCGGGCCCCGGCGGTCGCGCCGGTCCCGGAGTCCCCCCGGGCTGGCGCCAGTCCCAGCCGTCGGTCACGTCGGTGCCTCCCAGTCCGTCCCCGGATCCCGCGCTCCACGGACCGGGCGAGGGCTCGCCCGGTCGCGATCGACGGAATACCGCTTCCAGGATTACACGGATGCCGCGTACCCAGTCACCGGTTGCCGGCCGTGATCGTCAGGTGGCGGACGCGCGGCTGCGCCCGTCCGGCGTCGCCTCTAGGCTCACAGTGCCCACCCGCCCCCGCACCACTCGCGCCGCCCGGAGGTGTGTCATCGCCACGGTCGCCGGTTCCGGCACCTCGACGGCCCAGGCCCTGCAGTTCGCCGAGTCGTACGTGACCGAGGATCTCGTGCTGCGCACCGCCCGCAGCCTGGCCCGGGAGGTCGGCCTCGACGCGGTGACGCCCGGCGCCGGGGCGGCGCTGCGGCTGCTCGCCGCCGCCGGCAGCGCCCGCGCGGTGGTGGAGATCGGCACCGGCACCGGGGTCAGCGGCGTCTGGCTGCTGCGCGGCATGCGCGCCGACGGCGTCCTCACCACCATCGACGTGGAGGTGGAGCACCAGCGGATCGCCCGCCGGATCTTCGCCGAGGCGGGCTTCGCCGCCGGCCGGACCCGGATCATCACCGGCCGGGCGCTGGACGTGCTCCCCCGCCTCGCCGACGGCGCGTACGACCTGGTCTTCGTGGACGCCGAGTCGACCGGGTTCGCCGCCTGCGTCGACGCGGCGCTGCGGCTGCTGCGGCCGGGCGGCGTGCTGGCGCTCAACGGCATGCTCGCCGACGGCCGGATCGGCGACCCCGCCGCCCGGGACGTCGAGACGGTCACCATCCGGGAGACGATCAAGGCGATCCGGGAGTCGGAACACTGGACCCCGGCGCTGCTGCCGGTCGGCCACGGGCTGCTCGCCGCCGTCAAGTGCTGACCCGCCGTCGGCCCGTCGTGGGCCGGCGGCGCCGGTCGGTCAGCCCAGCGTGCCCAGCCAGCGCAGCAGCGAGCGTACGCCCCAGCCGGTCGCGCCCTTGGTCAGCTCCGCGTCGTCGCCCTCGGCCCAGGACGGCGCGGACATGTCCACGTGCAGCCACCGGTCCCGCAGGTCGCCGGTGAACTCGCGCAGGAACAGGGCGGCCATCACCGAGCCGGCGCCCCGGTCCGGCGAGCTGTGCAGGTCGGCCAGGTCGCTGCCGAGGTGCTCGACGTAGTCGGCGGGCAGCGGCATCCGCCAGGCGGCCTCGCCGGCGGCGGCGACCGCGGCCAGCACGTCGGCGGCGAGGCCGTCGTTCTCGCTGTAGAGCGCGCCCGTGCGCTTGCCCAGCGCGACCGCGTTCGCCCCGGTCAGCGTGGCGAGGTCGACCAGCAGGTCGGGCTTGAGCTCGGCGACGGCGTAGGCGAACGCGTCGGCGAGGACGAGCCGCCCCTCCGCGTCGGAGTTCGTCGTCTCGCTGGTCGTGCCGCCGTAGTGGCGGACGACGTCGCCGGGGCGGAACGCCGAGCCGCTGAGCATGTTCTCCGCCAGCGGCGCGAGCGTGGTGATCCGCACGGGCAGGCGCAGCGCCGCCGCGCCGAGGGTGGCCGCGACCACCGCCGCCGCGCCGGCCATGTCCTTGCGCATCAGCTTCATCGCCGGCACCGGCTTGATCGAGATGCCCCCCGTGTCGAACGTGATGCCCTTGCCCACCAGCACCACGTGCGTACGCGCGCCGGCCGGCCGCCAGTCCAGCTCGACCAGGCGCGGGGCGCAGGCCGAGCCGCCGCCGACCGCGAGGATGCCGCCGAAGCCCTCCTCGGCCAGTTCCTCCGGTCCGCGTACCCGCAGGTGCAGGTCCGGCACGTCCACGGCGGCCACGTTGGCGGCGACCTGGCCGGCGAACCACTCCGGGTTCTTGACCGAGGAGGGGGTGTTGGTGAGGTCGCGGGCGAGCCGCGTCATCCGGGCCGTCGTGCGGGCCGTCTCGACGGCTCCGGCGTGCGCGTCCGGATCGGCCACCACCACGTCGACCCCGGCGAGCGCGGGGGCGGCGCCGGCGTCGGTCAGCCGGAACCGGTACGACGCCAGCAGCAGCCCCTCGACGAGACCGCGTACCGCCGCGGGGGCGACACCGGTCGGCATGACCAACGTGACGCGCGTCTCATCGCGGGCGGCCCGGGCCAGCGCCGCGCCGGCCGTCCGCCAGGCCGCCTCGTCGCCCTCGCCGACCCCGAGCAGCAGCAGTCGGCCGGGCTCACGCCCGGGCCGCAACTGCGCGTGGACCTCACCGGGCCGCCCGGTCGAGCGGGTCGCCGGGACCAGCGCGACGGCCTCCTCGGCCACGCCGTCGGGCAGCGCCACGTCGGTCGGGGCCGGACGGGCCGGGGCGTCGTCGGCCGGACCCGGCCGGACGGGCAGCACGAGGGTGTCGGGCCGTTCCGGCTCGACGAGCAGACGGATGGCGAGCACGCGGAGCCGTACCTCCAGGAAAGCTCGCGGAGCGGGCTCCGCGGAAGAATGAAGACCCTGAGCCACCGGCGAGGCCGGTGGCTCAGGGGTTGACGAAACGCCCGCGCTGGCGCGCGGACCGCTCCTCGGTCAGCCGGCGGCCGCCTTGAGCGCGTCACCGAGCGCGTTGGCCTCGTCGGGAGTCATCTCGACGACGAGCCGGCCACCGCCCTCCAGCGGGACCCGCATGACGATGCCCCGGCCCTCCTTGGTGACTTCCAGCGGACCGTCGCCCGTCCGCGGCTTCATCGCCGCCATGTTGTCTCCCCTCAGACCTACACCAGGGTCGGTGGGTTGCCCCACAGCCACTTCGTCTTGACCACCCGCAACCTACGCGGGGGTGTCGACCAACGATTTTCCCTGATGAACACCGCCGGACCCAAACCGAAGCAGCATTGATGTAACAGCATCTAGCTTATCCTGAGAAGGCCTGTCACAATGTGCGGTCATGCAGGCACGGTCGGCACTCTTCGACCTGTACGGCGACCACCTCCGGGCGAGGGGTGGCCGGGCACCGGTCGCCGCCCTGGTCAGGCTGCTCGCGCCGCTCGGGATCGCCCCGCCCGCCGTGCGTACGGCGGTTTCCCGGATGGTCCGTCAGGGATGGCTGGACCCGTGCCGGCTCACCTCCGGCCCGGGATATTCGATCACACCGAAAGCCGCCCGCCGACTGGACGAGGCGGCGGCCCGGATCTACCGGACCGGCCGGATCACCTGGGACGGTCGGTTCGATCTCCTGGTGCTGGAGGCGCCCGCCTCGCGGCGGGAACGCCAACGCCTGGCCGCCAACCTGACCTTCCTCGGCTACGGCGCCCTCGACGAGTGCACCTGGGTGGCCACCCGTCCGGGCGAGGACGTGGACGTGCTGCTCGACGAGGCGGACGTGCGCTACGAGCGGTTCACCGCCGCCCACACCTCCGGCACCCCCGGCGCGATGGGCGTCGTCCGCCGCGCCTGGAACCTGACCGAGATCGGCCAGGCGTACGAGCAGTTCGTCGCCGAGCAGCGCCCGCTGCTGGCCGGCGTCACCGTACGCAGCCCGGACGAGGAGGCGTACGCTGCCCGGTTCCGGCTCGTGCACGCGTGGCGTACCTTCCTGTTCCGGGACCCGCAGCTGCCACCCGCGCTGCTCCCCGAGCGTTGGCCCGGCACCGCCGCGGCCAGCTTCTTCGACCGGCACGCGGCCCGGCTGCGTCCGGCCGCAGACCGTTACGTCGAGCAGTGCCTCGACGCCGGCAACCGCATCGCCCGACAGAAGGGTCGTTAGAAAGTGACCGAGCCGCTGCTCGTCGACCGCACCGACGCCGTCGTCACCCTGACGCTGAACCGCCCGACGGCGATGAACGCGCTCGACGTGGCGCTCAAGGAGGCGCTGCGGGACACCCTGGCCGAGCTGGAGACCGACCGTTCCTGCCGGGCCGTGGTGCTCGCCGGCGCGGGCGGGTCGTTCAGCGCCGGCCAGGACCTGCGCGAGCACGTCAAGACGCTGGAGTCGACCGACGGCAACCCGCTGGACACCGTCCGGGCGCACTACAATCCGATCGCCGCGCGGCTGGCCAACCTGCCCAAGCCGGTGGTCGCGGCGGTGCGCGGGATGGCCGCCGGCGCGGGCGCCTCGCTGGCCTTCCTGGCCGACATCCGCATCGGCGGGCCGTCGACCAGCTTCCTGATGGCGTTCGCCAAGGTCGGGCTCGCCGCCGACACCGGCGCCTCCTGGACGCTGCCCCGGCTGGTCGGCCACGCCAAGGCGGTCGAGCTGCTGATGCTGGCCGAGCCGGTGCGCGCGCAGGAGGCCTGCCAGCTCGGGTTGCTCAACCGGGTGACGGAGGACGACGAGCAGGTGCTGCCGACCGCGCAGGAGCTGGCCGCCCGGCTGGCCGCGGGCCCGACCGTCGCGTACGGGGCGATCAAGCGGCAGCTCTCCATCGCCGACGCGGGCACCCTGGCCGACGCCCTGGCCGCCGAGGCGCAGGCGCAGGCGATCTGCGGCGGCACCGACGACCACCGCGCCGCCACGATCGCCTTCGTCAACAAGCAGAAGCCGGTCTTCGAGGGGCACTGAGGCCCGGCCCGCCCGAGCGTCGTCGCAGTCGTCGCAGCGACCTCGGGCCCGCCCCTGGGGCGTCGTCCGGCGACGGCGCCCGGGGCGGGATCAGTCGTCCTCCTCCGGGTCCTGGTTGGCCTCCGCGCCGAGCACGAACGCCTGCATGGCCAGCTCGTCCCCGGAGGGAGAGACGAAGGCGGGCAGCTCGCGCGGCCCCAGCTCCTGCACGTAGGCCCAGAACAGCCGGACCGCCTCGGCGGGCGACGCGGCCTCGATCGGCAGGTCGAGGCTGACCAGCCAGGACCGGCGCTGCGGCGGCGGACCGAGCCGGTCGGCCAGCTCCTGGAACACCGCCGGGTCGAGCTCGGTCACCGGGCCGTCGAGCGCCACCGTCTCGGCCGGCACCGGCTCGTCGAAGGCCCGCCGCGTGTACGCCACCACGAGCGGCGCCTCGACCCGCTCCGACAGCGGATCGTCCGGATCCTCCCGGTCCTGGCGGCTGGCCGTGGCGACCCGGCCCAGCGCCACCAACCGGGGCGGCTCGTCGACCAGCACGGCCACCCGGTCGCCGGGGCGAGGGCGGGCGGCGTCGGCCAGGCCGGTCAGCTCGATCGTGTCGTGGTGGACGAGCCGCTCGGCCTCGTAGCGCCCGCTGGACAGCAGCACGGCCCAGGCGCCCGTGCCGTCGACGTGGGGCGCCCCGTCCACCCGGTGCGCGGTGTCGGTCGTCATGGCCTCCATCCCATCACGCCGCCTCGGCCGCCACGACGTGGCAGCCGGCAAGGTGGTCGTCGACCATCCCGGTGGCCTGCATCAGCGCGTAGGCCGTGGTCGGGCCGACGAACCGGAAGCCCCGCTTCTTGAGCGCCTTGGCGAGCGAGGTGGACTCGGGGGTCAGCGCGGGCACCTCGGCGAACGACGTGGGCCGGGCCGGCCGGGCCGGCGGGGCGAACGACCAGAGCAGCGCGGAGAGCCCTTCGGGCAACTCCAGCGCCGCCCGGGCGTTGGCGATCGCCGCCTCGATCTTGGCCCGGTTGCGGACGATTCCGGCGTCGGCGAGCAGCCGCGCCACGTCGGCCTCGTCGTAGCCGGCCACGGTCTCGATCCGGAACTCGTCGAAAGCCAGCCGGAACGCCGGGCGTTTGCGGAGGATGGTCAGCCAGGAGAGCCCCGACTGGAACGCCTCCAGCGTGATCCGTTCGTAGAGCGCGTCGTCGCCGTGCAGGGGCCGGCCCCACTCGGTGTCGTGGTAGGCGGCGTAGTCAGGGGTGCTGGCCCCCCAGCCGCAGCGCGGCAGCCCGTCGGCACCGATCACCAGGTCAGTCACGCGTCCACGCTAGGGCACGGCCCCGACAGGCCCGTCGCCCGTGGGCACCCCCGAGCGCCGGTACGCGCACCGGCGACAGGGTCCTTTCCGACCGGGGTCACTGACATCGGGGCGTCCCGGTCGGTGCGACAGCCCGATGTCAGGGACGTCGAGTCGATCAGGCGAATCGCCCGCGATCAGGGCAGCCGGCCCTGCTCCACCAGCCGGGCGAACTTCCGCAACGCCCGGGTCAGGCTGAACTTGGACCCCGGCCAGAGCACCGGCCAGGCCACCCGTCCGGCCGGGCCGCCGGGCAGGTGGAACCACTCGTGCCAGACCACCTGGGTACGGTCCCGCGCCAGCGGGGTGCAGCGCAGCACGCCGGGACCGCGCAGCAGCTTCCCGCAGTGCACCACGCGGACCTCGTAGGGCGCGTCCACCCGGACCACCCGCATCTCGTCGCGCAGCACGGCGGGACCGAGCGCGGTGACCGCCTCGACCAGGCTGCCCTCCCCGCCGTCCCCCTCGACCACCCGGACGGTGGTGAAGGGGATCCAGTCCGACTGCCGCTCCCAGGCGGTCAGCGCCGCGAAGACCCGCTCCGCCGTCGCGTCGACGATGACCGTGGCGGTGACCTCACCCGCGCCGGGCTGCGCCGCCTCGCGCAGGTCCTCGCCGCCCTCCGGTCCGGTCACGCCGACTCCGACCGGACCACCGGCCCCTGCCGTCCGGCGTCGCCCGACGGCGCCGTCGTTCCGTCGTCGCCCGGGCCGGAAGCGCTCCGGGGCTCGCCCGCCTGCGCCTCGGACGGCCGCTCCGCGCCCGCCGGGTGAACGGGCTCCGCAGCCCCGTCGCCGCCCGCCGGAACGCCCGTCGCGTCGCCAGGGCGGACCGCGGGCGCGTCCTCGGATCGGACCGCGGGCGCGTCCTCGGGACGGGCCGCGAACGCGTCTTCAGATCGCCCCCCGGCCGCGTCGTCCGGGCGGGCGTCGACGTCGGCGGGCGTCCCGCCGGCTGCCGGGGACCCGGCGTCCGGCCCGGCGAACGCGGGAACCGGCTCGACGACCACGTCGGAGACGCCGGACCCGCCCGGCCGATCGGACCGGGCCGGCGCGTGCGCGTCGGCACCGACCGGCACCGTCCCGCGCGCCTCCGTCGGCGACGCGGCGGCCGTCGCCCCGGCCGCCTGCTCCCGGGCGCGGCGCAGCGCGTCCGCGTCCGCCGTCCGCCCCGCACGCAGCGCGGCTACCTCGGCCTCCAGCACGCCGATGAGCTCGGACTTGTAGCCGATGTCGTAGGCCGCCCGGCGCATCGCCTGGTCGACCTGGTCCATCCGGTAGCCCCGCAGCGCGGTGTCGAACCGGACGTCACCCACGTCGGCCTCGCCCAGCGGGCGGGCGCCCGGCAACGGGACGGCGCGCCCGTCCGGCTCCGCCGGCACCAGGCCGGGATCCCGGCCGGTGACCAGCACCGTCACCCCGAACACCACGGCCGCGACGGTCAGCGCCACGACGAGCAGGAGCAGAACCCGATCCATGCACAGATCGTGGCATGTCGAACGGGCCGGAGCGACCCCACCACCCCACCGGCCACCGGGTGTCCGCCGGGCGACGGCCGCCCACAGCGCCCGGACCGGCGCGCGCGGCGGACCGACGGGCGGGCAGACGCGGATGGCATCCACGCCAGGCGGGCGGGCGGGCGCGGATGGCATCCACGCCAGGCGGGCTGGCGGACGCGGATGGCATCCACGCCAGGCGGGCGGGCGAGCGCGGGTGGGATTCACGCCGGGCGGGCGAGCGGGGTGTACCGGCTTGGCCGGGCCGGACCGCACGAACCCGGCAGTGGCGGGCGCGGCCGACGACGACCGTGGCCGCCCGCCGCTGCCGGCCCCCGGACGCGGGTACGACCGACCGGCCGGGCCCGGCGGTGGCGGACCGACTAGCGTCGTGATCGGCCGGCGGCGGGCACGGGTCGACGGCGCGGACCTTCAGGAGGCGGTATGGCCGGGGCGCTTCGGCTCGGTGGGCGCACGTTCGGCCCGGGCGAGCTGGTGGTGATGGCGATCGTCAACCGGACGCCGGACTCGTTCTTCGACCGGGGCGCGACCTTCGCCCAGGACAGCGCGCTGCGCGCGGTCGAGCGGGCGGTCGAGGAGGGTGCCGAGATCATCGACATCGGCGGGGTCAAGGCGGGCCCGGGCGCGGAGGTCGACGTGGCCGAGGAGATCCGGCGCACCGTGGCGACCATCGCCGCCGTCCGGGCCGCCTTCCCCGACGTCGTGATCTCGATCGACACCTGGCGGGCCGAGGTCGCGGTGGAGGCGGTGGCGGCGGGCGCCGACCTGCTCAACGACACCTGGTCCGGCGCCGACCCGGCCCTGGCCCGGGTGGCGGCGGAGACCGGGGCCGGGCTGGTCTGCTCGCACGCCGGGGGCCTGGCGCCACGGACCCGGCCGCATCGGGCGGCCTTCACCGACGTGGTGGCCGACGTGGTCGCGACGGTGACCGGGCTCGCGGAGCGCGCGGTCGGGTTGGGCGTACGGGCCGACGGGATCCTGATCGACCCGGCGCACGACTTCGGCAAGAACACCCGCCACTCCCTGGAGATCACCCGCCGACTCGACGAGCTCACCGGCACCGGCTGGCCGCTGCTGGTCGCCCTGTCGAACAAGGACTTCATCGGCGAGACGCTGGACCTGCCGGTGGCCGAGCGGCTGGAGGGGACGCTGGCGGCCACGGCCGTCTCCGCCTGGCTGGGCGCCCGGGTGTTCCGGGCACACCAGGTGCGCCCCACCCGCCGGGTGCTCGACATGGTCGCCTCGATCCGCGGCGACCGCCCGCCCACCGCGACCCGACGCGGCCTCGCCTGACCCTGCCCGACCGCGACCGGGTCAGGTCCAGCGGAGGATCTTCTTCCGCCAGGCGTAGAGGATGCCCAGCGCGAGCACGGCGACGAAGACCGCCATCTCGACCACCGTCACCATCCCGAACCCCGGCCGGTCGAAGACCACGGCCCAGGGGAAGAGGAAGACCGACTCCACGGCGAACAACACGTAGAGGTACGCGTACACGTAGTAACGGATCTGCATCTGCGCCCAGTCCGCGCCGACCGGGTCGAGGCCGCATTCGTAGCTGGTGCGCTTGCCGAAGGGATCGGCCGGACGGGCAGGACGTAACACCCGGTTGGCCGAGAACGCAGTAACGAAGAAGAGGACGCTGGCGAGCAACAGCAGCCCGAGCGTCGCGTACGAGCCCAGGTAACCGGTCACGGTCGATCAGCCTACCGCCCCGCGCGGCCGGCCGAGCGTTACGGATCTGTTTCCGTGCGGGACTAGTGCCACCAAGCAACATTTGCCGAATATTGGAACCCTCACTCATCGTCACCGGAGGACAGATGGCCCGCGTGGACGTACGGCCCGGCCGACGGGCGCGTGACCGGCGCACCGTGCCCCTGCTGGCGATCTCGCTCGCGGCCGGGCTCACGGTCGCCTCGGTGCCGGGCTGGGCGACGGCGGCTCCCACCGCCGCCCGGGTCGCCACCGCCCCGACCGAGCCGGTCGGCGAGCCCGGCGAGGAGCCGACGGCCGACCCGACGGACCCGGTCCCCAGCGAGGCGCCGTCGACCGTGTCGCCGCCGCCGCAGAGCACGCCGCCGGCCGCGACGACCGAGCCGGCCCCGACGACCACGGCTCCCCAGGAACCGGCGCCCACCACCACCTCGCCGACCACCAGCACGCCGCCCCCGGCCCCGTCGGCGCCGCCGGTCCGGCCGTCCGCGCCCGCCCCGGGCAGCCCGTCGGCGCCCGCGGCCGGGGTGAGCGTCACCACCGACGACATCACCCTGACCTCCGCGTACTGGAACGCCCCGAGCACCGTCACCACGCTGCGGGTGACCGTCACCAACACCGGCGCCTCCTCCGCCCGGGTCCGGCTCGCCTACACGCTCCCGGCCGGCCTGACCGACGCCGGCACCGAGGGCTGCGCGGACGCCGGCGGCGGGGAGCACCGCTGCGGCGAGTGGACGAGCGCGCCGGGCGCCCGGTTCAGCACCCTGCTGCGGGTACGCGTGGGCGGCGACGCCTGGCGGAAGATGCCGCTGAGCGGCTCCGTCCGGGTCACCGCGGCCGTCCCCGGCGCCGCGCCGGTGAGCGACAACGAGGGCTTCGCCGTGCTCTTCCCGCCCGGCCCGCCGGCGCCCGGGATCAGGCTGGCGGCCGACGAGGTCACCTTCGACATCAGCGGCGGGGCGAGCGGCCTCGACGTACGCCTGGGCAACACCGGCCGGGTGGACGCCGACGGCCGGGTCGAGGTGATCCTGCCGGCCGGGGTGACCGTGCCGGCGCCCCCGGCCGGCTGCACCACCGTCGACCCGACGCGTACCCGCTGCGACCTGGGCACCGTTCCCGCCGGCCGCACCGCCGACCTGCGGCTGCCGGTCGCCGCGACGCCCGAGGCCCAGCGGCAGGCCCCGCTGGCCGGCGCGGTGCTCGGCCAGCTCGATCCGCGCAGCGGCCGGCCCCGGCAGGTGCAGATGAGCTTCCGGATCACGGCGGCCGCCGCCCTGGCCACCCCGGTGGTGTCGACGCCGGCGCCGACCGGGTCGCAGGGCGTGCTGGCCGCCGACGCCCCGAGCCTGCGCGACGGCGGGGGGATCAGTTCCGTACGGCGGACGGCGATCACCCTGATCGCGGTCTCCACGCTGCTGGTGGTGCTGGCCCTCGCGCTGGCCACCACCTCCCTGCGGCGGCGGTCGGGCGCCGCGATGACCGAGCGGACACCGGGGCCCACGCCGGCGGACTGACCCCGGGGCGCGCCGACCGAGCCCGGTGATCTGGATTACGGCGGGCGGGCGGAAACACCTCAAACCGGTGTGGAACCCCGCCCGATCCTGTCCCACAGGGCGGCCTACGAGAAAGGTGGAACGACGATCCGACGTAGGCTCTCAGGTGAGGAACTACGGCGGACCGGGCCTGCCCCGAGCAGGTCTGGTGCAGCGGTGCGTCAAGGAGGTCACGTGGCCGGGCTAGGCGAGGTCACCATCATGTTCAGCCGCCCGCGCGACCGCGCACAGCGAAGCGAGGTGCAGGCGTGACCAAGCAGATCCGTCAACTGGACCGGGTGGTGATCCGGTTCGCCGGCGACTCCGGCGACGGCATGCAGCTCACCGGCGACCGGTTCACCTCGGAGACCGCGCAGCTGGGCAACGACATCTCCACCCTGCCCAACTTCCCGGCGGAGATCCGGGCGCCCGCCGGCACCCTGCCCGGCGTGTCGAGTTTCCAGGTGCACTTCGCCGACTACGACATCCTGACCCCCGGCGACGCGCCGAACGTGCTGGTCGCGATGAACCCGGCGGCGCTCAAGGCCAACCTCGCCGACCTGCCGCGCGGGGCGGACATCATCGTCAACACCGACGAGTTCACCAAGCGCAACCTGGCCAAGGTCGGCTACCAGGCGAACCCGCTCGAGGACGACTCCCTCGCCGGCTACGTGGTGCACCCGGTGGCGCTGACGTCCATGACGGTCGGCGCGCTGGCCGAGCACGACGTGTCCAAGAAGGACGCCGAGCGGGCCAAGAACATGTTCGCCCTCGGCCTGCTCTCCTGGATGTACAACCGGCCCTACGAGTCGACGCTGCGCTTCCTGGAGCGCAAGTTCGCCGCCCGCCCGGAGCTGGTCGCGGCGAACGTCGCGGCGTTCCGCGCCGGCTGGAACTTCGGCGAGACGACCGAGGACTTCGCCGTCCGCTACGAGGTCAAGCCGGCGAAGATGCAGCCGGGCACCTACCGCAACATCACCGGCAACGCGGCCCTGTCGCTCGGCCTGGTGGCGGCCGGCGTGCGCTCCGGGCTGCCGGTCTTCCTGGGCGCCTACCCGATCACCCCGGCCTCGGACATCCTGCACGAGCTGAGTAAGCACAAGCGCTTCGGCGTGCTCACGATGCAGGCCGAGGACGAGATCGCCGCGGTCGGCGCGGCGCTTGGCGCGTCGTACGGCGGCTCGCTCGGCGTCACCACCACCAGCGGCCCCGGCGTGGCGCTCAAGAGCGAGACCATCTCCCTCGCGGTGGCGCTGGAGCTGCCGCTGGTCATCGTCGACGTGCAGCGGGCCGGCCCCTCGACGGGCATGCCCACCAAGACCGAGCAGGCCGACCTCAACATGGCGCTCTACGGTCGCCACGGCGAGGCCCCGGTCGCGGTGATCGCGCCGAAGTCGCCGGCCGACTGCTTCCACGCGGCCATCGAGGCCGCCCGGATCGCGCTGACCTACCGCACCCCGGTCATCCTGCTCTCCGACAACTACGTCGCCAACGGATCCGAGCCGTGGCTGCTGCCCGACGTCGAGTCGCTGCCCGACCTGCGGGTCGAGTTCGCCACGAAGCCCAACGGCGACGACGGCACCACGTTCCTGCCCTACCTGCGCGACCCGCAGACCCTCGCGCGGCCGTGGGCCGTGCCGGGCACCGCCGGGCTGGAGCACCGCATCGGCGGCCTGGAGAAGGCCGACAAGACCGGCGACATCTCGTACGATCCGGCGAACCACGACTTCATGGTGCGCACCCGGGCGGCGCGGATCGAGACGATCCCGGTGCCCGACGTCGAGGTCGAGGACCCGGACGGCGACGCCCGGGTGCTGGTGCTCGGCTGGGGCTCGACGTACGGGCCGATCGGCGCGGCGTGCCGGGGCCTGCGCCAGCGCGGCCACGCCATCGCCCAGGCGCACCTGCGGCACCTGGCCCCGATGCCGGCCAACCTCGGTGAGGTGCTGCGCTCCTACGACCGGGTGGTCATCCCCGAGATGAACCTCGGCCAGCTCGCCCACGTGATCCGGGCCAAGTACCTGGTCGACGCCATCGGCTACAACCAGGTCCGCGGCCTGCCGTTCACGGCCAACGAGCTGGAGACGATGCTGGAAGAGGTCCTGAAGAATGTCTGAGCCCGTCGCCCTCAAGCTCACCGCCAAGGACTTCAAGTCCGACCAGGAGGTGCGCTGGTGCCCCGGCTGCGGCGACTACGCGATCCTCGCCGCGATCCAGCAGTTCATGCCGGAGCTGAACATCCCGCGCGAGCGGATCGTCTTCGTCTCCGGCATCGGCTGCTCGTCCCGCTTCCCGTACTACATGAACACCTACGGGATGCACTCGATCCACGGCCGCGCCCCGGCGATCGCCACCGGCCTGTCGGCCAGCCGGCCCGACCTGTCGGTCTGGGTGGTCACCGGCGACGGTGACGCGCTCTCCATCGGCGGCAACCACCTGATCCACGCGCTGCGCCGCAACGTCAACCTGAAGATCCTGCTGTTCAACAACCGGATCTACGGCCTGACCAAGGGCCAGTACTCGCCGACCTCGGAGGTCGGCAAGATCACGAAGTCGACCCCGGCCGGCTCGGCCGACGCCCCGTTCAACCCGCTCTCGCTCGCCCTCGGCGCCGAGGCCACCTTCGTGGGCCGCACCATCGACTCCGACCGCAAGCACCTCCAGTCGGTGCTGCGGGCCGCCGCTGAGCACCAGGGCTCGGCGTTCGTGGAGATCTACCAGAACTGCAACATCTTCAACGACGGCGCGTTCGACCAGCTCAAGGAGCCGGCCACCCGCGACGACTTCCTGATCCGACTGGAGCACGGGCAGCCGATCACGTTCGGCAAGGACGGGCAGTTCTGCGTCGTGCACCCGCCCGGCGGGTTCGGCCTGGAGGTCCGGGAGACCGCGTCGGTCCGCCCGGACGAGATCGTCGTGCACGACGCGACGGTCACCGACCCGGCGTACGCCTTCGCGCTGTCCCGGCTGCCCGGCCTCGACCTGCGGAACACCCCGATCGGCGTGTTCCGCTCGGTGGAGCGGCCGTCCTACGACAGCGTGGTGCAGGGGCAGCTCGACGCCGCCCGGGCGACGGTGACCGAGACCCCGGAGCAGCAGCTCGCCGGCCTCCTCGCCAGCGGGGACACCTGGACCATCCTCTAGACGGCGTACCGGCCGGCCACGCTCCTCGCCGAGGAACGTGGCCGGCCGTCACGTTTCCGGGCCGCGCCGGTCCGGCCACGGCCCGGGGCGCTGCTGGAGCGGCGGCGCGCCCGGCTGGCCTGGCCGTGCCGCAGGGCTGCCGGCTCGCGTTCCCGAGGACGCCTGGGCAGGCGGGCCCACGCCGGGCGTACGGAGAAGGGCCCGCAACCGGTAGCCGGTCGCGGGCCCTTCCGTTTCGGCGGGGGCCGACCCGATCAGAAGATCAGGTTGAACGAACCCCAGCCGCTGGAGATCACCTTGCCGCTCGCGTCGATCCACTGGCCCTTGCCGTTGGTCGTGTAGAGCCGCATCTGGTTGTTGCTGTTGACGCCCAGCATGTCCATCATGTTGTCGCCGCTCCAGTCGCCCGGCGTCATGATGTGCTTGAAGCCGCCCCAGCCGCTGCCGATCTGGGTGCCGGCCGGGTTGGTCCAGCCGCCCTTGCCGTCGGACTGGTACATCTTGAGGACACCGGTCGAGGTGCGGCCGATGATCACCTCAAGCCCGTCGCCCTTCCAGGCGCCCGGCGTGAGGAACAGGTTGAACCCGTTCCAGCCGGTGCCGATCCGGGTGCCCGACGGGTTCTCCCAGCCGCCCGCACCGTTGCTGGTGTAGCGGACGAGGTCGCCGTTGGACTTGCGGACCAGCAGGCTCGGGCGGTTGTTGCCCATCCAGTTGTTCGTCACCATGAGCGCGGTGAAGCCCGCCCAGCCGGTGCCGATCAGCTTGCCGCCGCCGACGAAGTTGCCCTGGCCGTCGGTGTTGTAGATGTACAGCTCGCCGGTGGTCTTCATCGCCATGATGGACGGCCGCTTGTCGCCGTTCCAGTTGTAGACGCGGAAGACCCGCTTGAAGCTGCCCCAGCCCGAGTTGAGCTGGCGCGACATGTAGAAGCCGCCGTACCCGTCGTTGCTGAACCCGCTGCCGTAGTAGAGCCGCAGGTTGCCTCCGCTGTCCCGGGCGATCAGGTCGGTGCGACCGTCACCGGTCCAGTCGGCGTTGACCAGCGGCGGGCGGGTCAGGTCGGCCTTCACCGTGTTGACGTAGTTGTTCAGCCGCACGTAGAAGCCCGGTGCCTCGCCGCACGTGTAGCCCCAGCTGGTGACGCCGACCTGCTTGCCGGCGACCAGGATGGGTCCGCCGGAGTCGCCGTTGCAGGTGTCGCTCTCCGGCGCCCCGGGCAGGCCCGCCCCGGCGCAGAACATCTCGGCGCTGTAGTACTGCCCCGGAACGTTGCAGTACGAGTCGGACTGCATCGGCACCGTGGACTTGCGCAGCCGGCTGTCCGGGTAGTCATCCTCCGGGCCGGTCTTGCCGTAACCGGCGATCACTGCGGAGGTGCCGGCGGCGTACGGCGTCTGGTCACCCTGGTTGCCCAGGCTGACCGGCGTGTACTCGGCGGGCAGGTTCTGCTTGAGGGTGATCACCGAGACGTCGTTGCGGATCGGCGCCTCGGGGTCGTCGTACTGCTGCGCGAGGTTCCAGCTCGGGTGGGTCCAGTTGGATGCCACCTCGGCCACGTAGCCGCTGCCGCCGACGATGTTGCCGTTGCTGTCGACGAGCTGGTCGTTACCGGCGATGACCCGGGTGGCGCCCGGCATGCCGGTGACGCAGTGCGCCGCCGTGAGCACCTTGTTGGGGGCGATGATGGTGCCGGTGCACCAACCCCAGAAGTAATCGCCGTCGACCCGCAGCGTCGTGACGATACCGACGATGTAGGGGAACTCCGACGCGCTGGCGAACTCCCCCTTCACGATGCGGGGCGACGGACCGGTGCCGGTCTGGAACCGCGGTCCCTTGGCGCCCGGCGAGGGCAGCTCCAGCTTGCCCTTGTGCAGGTTCGGCAGCCTGTCCAGGTCCCTGGGCCCGGACTCGCTGGCCGCGTCGTACACGCCGCCGGCAGGGGCGGCCTGAGCGACGGTAGCGGGTGCGACGAAGGCCGCACCGGCGAGGGCGAGGCCGACGACGCCGGCCGACCAACGCCGCCTGGCTCCTGCGGATGTTGCCACTTCAGCCACTGATTGGTTTCCCGTCGTTCGATTAACGAGGCGCTCGGAACGTTCGGCGGAACTCGCTCGACCGGACGGAGGGACGATCGACGCGCGGGCACCAGCCCACGCGCGAGAAGGATGCGGCCCCCGTCGTGCCTGCGCCAGTTAGGCGCGTCGACTGCGGTCGATGACGCCCACCGGCAACTCCAAGCCGCCAAACGGTAGCAGGCGGCCCGCCGCCGAAAAAGATCCGCATAGACGATTCTCCGTCAGCCCAAAGGGCCGGGCCGAGGAGGACTCACGTGCGGCAGGGGCGCCGGGCCGGTCAGGGCGCGGCGGTCGCCTGAGGACGGTCGTCGCGGACGTGGACCAGCATGTCGCCGGTCTCGATGACGGCACCGGCCTTGTCGGCCAGGGTGACCACCTTGCCCCGGCGGACCAGGGCGATGACCAGAGAGTCCAGCTCCCGGGGCGAGCGGCCCACCTCGGCCCGCTCGGCGGAACGCATCGCCAGCGCCATGCCCTGGCCCGGCGTGAGCAGGTCCTCCACCACGTCGATCAGCGGCGGCGCCGAGGTGGACAGCCCCAGCAGCCGGCCGGCGGTGGCCGAGGAGACGATCACGTGGTGGGCGCCGCTCTGCTTGAGCAGCGGGGCGTTCTCCGCCTCGCGGGCGGCGGCGATGATCCGCACCTGGCCGGCGGTGAGCTGCCGTACGGTCAGCGCCACCAGGACCGAGGCGTCGTCACTGTCGGTCGCGATGATCACCGCCTTGGCGTTGCGTACGTGGGCCTCGTTGAGCACCGACGACCGCGTCGCGGACCCCTCGATCGCCACCAGACCGGCCGACGTGGCCTGCCGCAACGCCGGGCCGCTGCGCTCCACCACGACGATGCGGGACTTGTCGAGCCCGTTCTCGAGCAGGGCGGAGACCGCGCTGCGGCCCTTCGTGCCGTAGCCGCAGATGATGACGTGGTCCTTCACGGCTCTCCTCCACCGCGACAGGCGGCGCCCGGTGCGGTACTGCTCGGTCAGCACTTCCAGGGTGGTGCCGACCAGGATGATCAGGAAGATGACCCGGGCCGGCGTGATGTATACGACGTTGATCAGCCGGGCGGTCTGGCTGAACGGGGTGATGTCGCCGTAACCGGTGGTCGAGAGGGTGACCACCGTGTAGTAGAAGCAGTCGAGGAGGGTCATCCCGTCCTCGTTGACGTCGCGGTAGCCGTCCCGGTCGAGATAGACCACGGCGACGGTGGCGAAGACCAGGCCGACGGCGGCGGCCAGCCGGAGGCTCAGCGCGCTCAGCGGCCCCCGTCGCTGCGCGGGAAAGTGGATCACCTGAGGACCTGCCCCGCCTCCGTCGTCGCCTGCACGCCCACAACATAGCGGCCCGGACGGATTCCGCACGGCGAGGTCGCCAACCGGGGCAACCGGTCGGGCGTCCGGACCCGACTCCCGGGTGACAGACGCGGACCGACCCGGTCGAGGCCGGGCAGACGGAGGGGGTCATCCCTCGTGAGACGACGCGGCGGGCCGCCCGAGGCCGACGCCGAATACACCGACTACGTCCGGGCCGGGATGCCGCGATGGCGACGGACGGCCTACCTGATGTGCGGCGACTGGGACCGGGGCGACGACATCCTGCAGCGGGTGCTCACGGAGCTCTACCGCGGCTGGGCCCGGGCGCGACGGGCCGACAACCTCGACGCGCTGGTCCGCACCATGCTGGTGCGGCGGCTGATCGACGAGCGGCGACTGCGCTGGGCCCGGGTGGCGCTGGGCCACGCGCTGCCCGAGCGGGCGGCGGGCGGAGCCGACCCGACCGACCGGATCACCCTCGTGGGGGCGCTGCGCCGGCTCCCGCCGCGGCAGCGCGCGGTGCTAGTGCTCCGGTACTTCCAGGACCTCGGCGTCGACGAGACCGCCCGGACCCTCGGCTGCTCGCCCGGCACGGTGAAGAGCCAGGCGGCCAAGGGCCTGGCCACGCTGCGCACCCTGCTCACGCCCACCCTGACCGGCAACTGAGAGGAGCACCGATGCTCGACGAGCGCCAGGTCGCCGACCTGATGCGGCACGAGATCTACCCGGAACCGCCCTCGGGCGTACTCGACATCGACCGGGCGATGCGCACCGGCCGCCGGCAGCGCCGCGCGGCACGGGCCGCGGGCGGGGCGCTGCTGGCGGGCGCGCTGGTCGCCGGCGCGGCGGTCGCGCCGGGCCTGCTGGCCACGGACCGCCCACCCGTCGCGCAGCCCGGGGGGCCGGCGGCCGGCGGCAGCACCGGCCTCCCGGCCGCGCTGGCCACGGTCGACCCACAGCGGGTGTACGTCCGCTTCGGCTGGCTGCCGTCAGGTACGAGCCGCCTCTCCTACCACGCCGGGCTGCTCCAGTCCGGTCCCGGCGTGCTGCTCAACGCCGACTCCCGGCAGGACCCGCGGGACGACTGGCGCGGCGTGTCGGTCCGTCTGTACCCGAAGGGGGCGCAGCCGCAGGCGCCGCAGCGGGACGACGGCACCACGGCGTCGACCACCGGCACCGACGCGGGCCCGGAGCTGAACGGCGGGCCGAGCAGGTGGGCCGTCTACTCGCCGACGGCCGGGCCGGAGGCGGTGCTGCGATGGCGGTACGCCCCGGACGGCTGGGCGGAGGTGCGTGTCGTCGGCACCGAGGGGGAGGTGCGCGACACCGCGACCCGGGTGGCGCAGACGCTCCGGTTCGGCGACGACCCGGTGCCGATGCCCGCCACCGTCGAGGGCGTCCCCGACAACCTGCGGCTGCTCGAGGTGAGCGTCTCCGAGTCGGTCACCGGGTCGCACACCTGGTACGCGGGAACGACCTGGACGGCGGAGCCGGCCACCGCGGAGCCGGGGCGGCAGCGGGCGCGCACCCTCAGCGTCGGCTTCTCCCGTCCCGGCGGCGTCGCCGTGCCGGGCGCCAGAGAACTGCCCGCTCCGAACACCACCGTGGACGGGCACCGGGCGTACCGGCAGGGTGACCAGTCGCTGCTGGTCTACGACGTGGACGGGGTGGACGTGTTGATCGAGCACACCGGCGTCCTGCCCGTCGACGGCACCGGGGCGTTGTTCGCAACGGTCCGGCTGCGTCCCGGCGCCTCCGACTGGCACACCCACCTGCGCGGGTGACCCAACCCCACCCGGGGCACGCGGCCATCAGGTCGGCGTGCCCCGGGCTGGGCGGTCCACGGGGCGGGGGCAGGGCATGATGAGGGGTGTACCCGACGGCGACCACGAGAGTGAGGCCCGCATGTCGTTGCTGCGACGAGTGATCGGCGGGGTGCTGCGCCGGCTCCGCCTGCGGCAGGGCCGCACGCTACGCGAGGTGGCCGAGGCCGCCGGGGTCTCCGTGCCCTACCTGTCCGAGGTCGAACGCGGTCGCAAGGAGGCCTCCTCGGAGGTGCTCGCGGCGATCTGCCGGGCGCTCGGCATCCACCTGTCCGACCTGCTGGAGGAGGCGCGCGACGACCTGCGCCGGGTCGAGCCGCGCATCCCGGCCGCGCCCCGGGCGGGCCTGGCCCGCGCCGGGTCGGATCCGGCCGGCGTCGACCCGGTCGGGCTCCAGCGGGCGGACGTCGCCCGTGCCGTGCCGGTCACCCGGGTCGGCCTGCGTACCGGCGGGCCCCTGCTCCACCTGGCGCCGAGGGCCGGCGGGCCGACCGTACGGGTCGGGCGCCCCGCCTCCGCCGGGGGCGGTCGCCCCTGGCCGCGTACCGCCGCCGCGCTCGGCTGCGGGCGCTGCCGGTCCGGCCGACGGCGGCCGGTGGTCGTCTAGGTCGGCCGCTTTCCGCCCTCAGCGGATCTGCCCCCGGCAGAATCACTACGGCGACACGCCGCGCGCCGGGCAGTCTGGAGGGGCCGGTCCCCCGGGCGTCTCCGGTCGCCCGCCGGCACTGCGGGAGGGCGCGCGATGATCCCTACGGGCGTACGCATGTTGGACGGTGGGCATCCGTCCTTCGACGACCAGGTGTTCAACCGGCTGCTGAAGGAACGGATCATCTTTCTCGGCACCGAGGTGACCGACGAGTCGGCGAACCAGATCTGCGCCCAGATCCTGCTGCTCGCCGCCGAGGACGCGGAGCGGGACATCTTCCTCTACATCAACTCGCCGGGCGGCTCGGTGAGCGCGGGAATGGCCGTCTACGACACGATGCGCTACGTCAAGAACGACGTGGCCACCCTGGCGCTCGGCCTGGCCGGCTCGATGGGGCAGTTCCTGCTCTGCGCCGGTGCCGCCGGCAAGCGCTACGCGCTGCCCCACTCGCGGATCATGATGCACCAGCCGTCCGGCGGGATGGGTGGCACGGCCGCGGACATCACCATCCAGGCCGAGAACATGCTGCACGTGAAGCGGACCATGCAGGAGCTGATCGCCCAGCACAGCGGGCGCACCCTGGACGAGATCCAGCGGGACTGGGACCGCGACCGGTGGTTCACCGCCGAGCAGGCCCGCGAGTACGGCCTGATCGACAAGGTGCTCACGCGGGCCGAGCAGCTTCCCGCGAGCTGACGCGCGACCGGCTCCGGCGGCGGTGGCGACGACCGGTCGGCCTCGGGGGGCGGCCGGTCCGCCCGAACCCGTCGGCGTGACCGCGATCCTGGGCGACCGCCCGTTCCGGCGGTGGCCGCCGGTCCCGTGGTGGCCGCCGGTCCCGTGGTGACCCCCAGTCCGTGGTGACCGCGGTCCCGTGGTGCCCGCGGTCCCGTGGTGACCCCCGGTCCCGTGGTGACCCCCGGTCCCGGGCTGACGGCGGTCACCACCGTGGCGGCGGCCGGCGATGGTCCCGCCGGCCGCCGCGTCCCGCCGTCGGGCAGGTCGACGAAGTCGTCCAGGAGGCCCGGGGCGCTGTCGCCGTCGAGCCGGTAGGTGACGTTCGCGGCGTAGCAGGGGCCGTCACCGGTGATCGTCGTCGAGGCGAGGAGCCGCTGCCCGCCGACGGTGACGAAGTTCGGGCCGCCGGAGTCGCCGTAGCAGGCCCCGCCGTAGTTCCGGCTCTCGTTCGTGGCGAGCCGGACCCAGGTGTCGATGAACGCGTTGAAGGCACAGGGCCTCCGATGGGGAGGCGTGAAGCGTTACCGGCACCGGACGCGCCCCCTCGATCCGCGTCCGATCCCCGGTACGCATGGCGGCCGGTGACACCGCCGATACGCGGAGCCTATTCCCGGCGATGGGATTATGCGCGGGCTGCGGGCGCAGCGCCTTGCGGACGAATCTCGTTACAGCCGCGCCGGCCGTCCGGACGTCCCGCGACGCGCCGGCCGGGCACGCCGCAGGCGTGCCCGGCTGCGCGGGATGCTCCGTCCGCGGCCGGACCGTCACCGTTCGACGGTCAGCACCACCTTGCCCAGCGCCCGGCGCCCCTCCAGGTCGGCGTGCGCCGTGGCGGCGTCGGCCAGCGGATACGTCGTGACCAGCGGCCGCCACCAGCCCTTCCCGGCCAGCTCGACCGACCGGGCGGCGAGCGCCGGGATGCCGCCGGGCAGGGCGCGCATCCGCTGCCCCAGCCAGCCGACGGTCAGGCCGCTCGCGACCACGTCGTCGGTCCCGATCCGGGTCGCCTCGCCGGCCGACCAGCCGAACATCATGAACCGGCCGCCCGGCTTCATCAGCTCCAGGGCCGACCGGCCCACCGCGCCGCCGACTCCGTCGTACACCAGGCTCAGGCCGCCGACCTGTTCCCGCACCCGGTCCGCCCAGTCCGGGAGCCCGTAGTCCACGACCAGGTCCGCGCCGAGTTCGTGCAGCCTCGCCGTCCGGCCGGCGCCCCGCGCCGCCGCCACCACCGTGGCGCCGGTCGTCCGCGCGGCCTGGACCAGCAGCCAGCCCACCCCGCCGGCCGCCGACGGCACGAAGACGACGTCGCCGGCCGCCGGCGGCTCCAGGTCGAAGACGCCGAGCGCGGTCCGGCCCGTGCCGACCGCCGCCACCGCCTCGGCGCAGCCCAGGCTCGGCGGTACGACGTGGAGCGACTCGACCGCCGTGACCGCCTGCTCCGCGTAGCCGCCCGGCACCATGCCCAGGTGGGCGACCACCCGCCTGCCCCGCCACGACTCGTCGACGCCCTCACCCAGGTCGTCGACGACGCCCGCGACCTCCCGCCCCGGGATGGTGGGCAGCTCGGGCGGCGGCATCGGGCCGCCGGCCTCGCCCCGACGCAGGCTGGTGTCGAGCAGGTGTACGCCGCTGGCCGACACCGCGATCCTGACCTGGCCGGGGCCGGGCGACAGGTCGGGCACCTCGCCGAGAACGAGGTTCTCCGGAGGACCGAACTCGTGAAGCTGAATCGCACGCATGCCCCCATCCGACTACCTCAACCTCACTTGAGGTCAACCTGCGGCACGGTGGCTCCGGTCACTGCGGAGCGACGGGTCCACCGAGGTCAGGGGCGTACGGGGCGGTGCGCCGCGGGGTTCACCAGTTGAGCGGCGACGTCGGCGCAGATCGACGCACCGTATTCGAGGCCCCGCTCGTCGGGATAGCGCGTCTGCACCGCCAGGACCCACCTGTCGCTGATGGCGAGGCAGTTGACGTGCCAGTTGCCGTCGTAGGCGAGGGAGGTCCAACCGTTCTTGATGCTGACCGGCTCCGCGTCGAGCAGTTCCGCCGGCAGCCCGTCGATGATGCCCCACCGGCCGCCCTGCCTCGTCGCCCGCTGATCCTTCCTGGCGGTGGTGCCCCAGACGTTGCGCATCTCCTCGAGGACCCAGTCGGTCCACTCGGGGCCGGCGGCACGGCCGCTCCGGACGCAGTCGCCCAGTCGCACCGCGTCCTGGGCGCTCATCTCGGTGAAGCTCCACCACCCGACGTATCCGGGCACGGTGCCGGGCCTCGTGTTGGTCAACCGACACAACTTGATCATCCGTCGGACCACCGCCTGCCGACCGCCGAGATCGTAGAGAGCTTCGGTCGAGTCGTCGGAGCTGTACCGGATCGCATGGCTGGCCTGCCTGAGGCGTACGTCCGAGGGCTTGCGGCCTGCCTCCGTGCTCCGGCGCAGGAAGTCGGAGACGATCCAGACCTTGATCATCGATTCGGTGGAGTTGGTTGACGTCGCACTGTTCGGCGAACCGGCGATCCGTCCGCCCGCGCGGTCCAGCAGCGCCCACGCGAGGAACCCCTCCACCGGCACCGACACCGGCCCCGCGACCAGCGTCGGCGGTGGCAGGCTCGGCGTCGCGGTGGGAGCAACGAAGTCGGGGCCGGTCGGACCGGGGTCGGTGGCGAATCTGGCGAACGCGGCGGGGGCCAGCAGGACGCCACCGGCCAGGATCGTCATCACCGCGAACGCCAGTGCCAGGCGTGGACGCATGGGAGTCGACCTCCAGTGGTGTGGTGTGGGACAGCAGCCGTGGATGCCGGGCGGGCCGCGCCGGGGCGGCCCGCCCTGGTGGTACGCGAGGTCAGCCGGTCTGACCGACCTTGTCGACGACGGTGAGGCTCACCATCGCCGAGGTCCCCTGGGTGCCGAGGAAGGCATGGGTCCCGGCGTCGAAGACGAGCACGTTCAGCCCTCCTCCGTTCGGCACGTCCCAGGTGATTCCGATGCCCGGCCGGCCCGCGCCGTCGCTGACGTTCTCCACGGCCCGTAGACCCGGCATCGCGGCCGCTGCCTCGTACAGCGCGGCCCGTGACTGCGGTCGGAGATAGCTGCCGGCGAGGATGTGCACCTCCTTGCCGACGGCGTTCACCGAGCCGGAGCCGCCGCTGTGCTGCTCGGCCAGGTAGGCCCGCATGGCGGCCGCGTCGGTGGGCACGTCGGTGCGGTACGCCGGCTGCGGGGTGCACGGCTCGGTCCGGCCCGGGAGCGCCTTGTCGCCCTTGATGAGGGCGGCCCGCCCGTTCCGGCAGCCCGGAAGGACGGTCGTCTCCGTGCCGCCCGCCGGTGCGGTCTGCCGCACCAGGCCGTCCCGGGTGCCGTCCACCGACTGCCAGACCTCGTGGAACGCCTGGCCGTACTGGGTGCGCCGATAGATGAACTGGTCGGACCGGGGCACGATGTCGGGCGTCCGGAGCGAAGCGGCCGCAGCGTTCCGCAGCACCTGGCGGGCGTCGGCCTTGGCGGCGGGCACGTCCCCGCCGAGCCCATCGGGAGCGAGCACGACCACCGAGGTGACCGCCACCGCGACTCCCGCCGCCACCAGTCCGCCGAACACGAGCCGCCAGCTACGTCGGGTCGTACGACGGGCCGGTGTCGGAGCCGGGGCCGGTGGGGCCATCGCGGCCAGGAGCCGGGCGCGGGCCGGGGCCAACTGCTCGGGGGTGGCCGGCGGGACCTCCTCGCCGATCCGCTGGAGCAGCCGCATGTCATCCATTGCTCATTGCCTCCTCGATCGTGATGTTGATGTCGCCGCCCAGCGCCTGGCGAAGCAGCCTGCGGGCGCGGTTGAGCCGTGACCGCACGGTGCCGACCGGGATCGCGAGCGCGGCGGCGACCTGGTCGTAGGTCAGTTCCTCCCAGGCGATCAGGAGCAGCGCGTCCCGATCGCCGGCGGAGAGCTCGGTCAGGGCGTGGAGCAGGGTGTGGCGCAGCGACTGCGCGGTGACCACGGTGGCCACCCGGTCGGCGTGCGACGCCTCACTCGTCGTGGGGACGCACGCCTGCCGCAGCCGGTACTCGCGCTCTTCCTCGCGTCGGTGCTGGCTGACGAGGTTGGTCGCGATTCCGTAGAGCCACGGCCGGGCGTCCGGGTAGACGGTGTCGTACCGCTCCCGGCGCCGAAACGCCGCCAGGAACGTCTCGGCGGCCAGGTCGTCGGCGATCCCCGCACCGAGCCGCCTCGCGAGATAGCGGTGGATGTGCGCTGCGTGCCGGTCGAAGATCGCGGCGAAGCTCTCCGGGTCCCGGATGGACCGCTCGATGACTTCCGCGTCCGTCAGCGCGCCGATGTCGACAGTGGTCATTTGTCTTGGACGTTTCATGCACGACCTTTCACGAGCCGAGCCGGGAAGCCATCACCTGTCATCCGCAGGTCGCCGGGAAAAGGTTCACGGTCCGACGCGCAACTCGCTCCGCAGCACCTCGCGGGCCGCCGCCTGATCGGTTCCGGCCCGGCCGAGGAGTCGGCCGGCGGGGTGGGCTGTCCCCTCCGGGCAGGTGCGCGACCAACACGGCATGCACGTAGGGTCGTCGCATGGCTGACGCGGTCGTGATTCCCGGCGCCAGGTTCGGCCCGGGCGTTCCCCTGCTGATGTACGGCGGCGACGTGGCGGAGCAGCGGGGCGCGACGGTGCACCGACACTCGTGGTCCCAGGAACTTCCGGCTCTCGACGAGCCGGCGATCGAGGGCTGGGTCAGCGGCCAGGTGGTGCCGCTGATCGACTCCGTGGGCGGTTGCCCGCTGCTGGTCGCCAAGTCGCTCGGCACGAACGCGGCGGCGATCGCCGCCGAGAGGTCCCTGCCCGCCGTGTGGCTGACGCCCCTGCTCACCATGCCCTGGGTAGCCGACGCGCTGAGTCGTGCGACCGCGCCGTGCCTGCTCGTGGGCGGCACTGCCGACAAGTTGTGGGACGGTGACCTCGCCCGCCGGCTGTCACCCCACGTGCTGGAGGTCGACGGCGCCGACCACGGCATGTACGTTCCCGGTCCACTCACGGAGTCGATCGCGGTGCTCGGCCGGGTCGTCGTCGCCGTGGAGGAGTTCCTCGATGCGATCGGCTGGCCGAGCTAGGCCGGGCCCCGCATGTGCTGGCGCCCGGAAACTCGGAAAGCGGCGGATGCGCGCCGCGGAACCGACGAAGCCGTCCGGCCGCCCGAAGGTCACGCCTCCGCGCACTCCCGCAGGTGCCCGGCCAGTCCGGGGGCGGTCGCGAGCACCAGTGGATCAACGCTGGCGCGGATCAGATCGGCCTCCTCGTCACCTCGCTGGCCATCGAGAATGACGACGACGAAGTCGGCCGGAAGCAGATCGTGGATGCCGCCCCGACGGGCGGTCACGGTCATCGCCCTGCACACTCGGGCCATGGCGTCATCGTGCGCCGCCTCTAGCGTCTCCATCGCCGCGTCCCGGTCGGCATCAGTGCCGGCGGGCCCGAGAAACTCCTCGCTCAGGCGGTGGTACCACGGCCGCATCGCGTCGCTTGCGGCGTCCAGGACGTCCCACCGCCACTCCGCTGGGGCGAACCGCGTCGAGTACCCGTGGTCCCGGCTCACCTCGGCCTCGGCGTTGGCGGCGAGGGCCGGCGGGAGGATCTGGACGCCGTCGCTGTAGAACAGGTGAAAGGCCGCGGCGTACAGCCGCTCGTCCGGATGCGCTGCGGCGAGGCCGGCCAGGCTCCGACATCCGTTGTCGTGCCACGCCGCCTCGAAGGCGTCCCAATCCACCGACGCACGCTACCGCGAGCCCGAGGCCTCCCCGGTCCCGGCTCGTTCGCGCGCGGCGAGATTGTCCGGGACGTGCGTCTCGGCCCACTGCCGTACGGCACGCAGCGGGACCGGCAGGAACGACCGAGGTCGGTCAGGGCGTCTTCGACGTGCGGCGGGTTGCCGCCCCGGCCGGTACGGGCGATCAGGCCGTCAGCCTCCATGGCGCGCAGTGTCTCGGTGAGGGCTTCTGGGTGATGCCGCCGGCTTGGTACTCGCCGCGTCCTACCTCGGCTTCCTCGCGGCCACCGCCCTGGGACACGGCTGGGGCCTCCTGGCCGTCGCCGCGCGGTGTCCGTGGTCTGCATTGTCGGCGAGATCATCTACGCGGGCAGCGCCACCGCGCTCGCTCCGGTCCGTGTCCTGGGCCGCGCCCTCGCCCGATTCCAGGTCTCCACGGGCTTCGGCCTCGCGGTCTCCCCGGCGGTCATCACCGCTCTCGCCTCGCGCGGCTCGGCCGCCCTGTGGGGCAGCCGCACCGCTGCCACGCTCCTCTCCGCCTCCGCCGTTGCCACCGGAAAGAACCGAGGAACGCCGCTCATTGGTGGCCGCCGCCGGGCGCGAGCAGGCTCGTGAGCGCGGCGAACGTCTACGCGACGTGCATCGGCGGCGACCGTGCCCGGATGAACGAGCGGATCGAGCGGTCTGCTCAGGTGATGACAAGTTCGGTCGGCAGTACTCCGCCGGACGCATCGCGACCTTCGCGCGAAGCGAAGAACGTGACCCGACCAGCCTGCGTGCGGTGGTCGACTACTGGTGGGCCCTTTCCACGACGCGAAGCGCAACAAGGCTGGCGCTGCCCTCACCGAGGCGCCCTGGGTTCGGCTCCACCTGAGCTACCACTGAATCGGAGAGGCCGGGCGAGCTCTGCTGACCGGCGGCAAGCCGCGTAGCGGCGCGGCAGCCATGCCCCGCCCTCGGCGACGGCCAACCACTCTCGCGGTCGTCACGGCACCACTTGGGAGCGTCCCGCATCGGCGACCTTCGCATCACGAGATCAAGTTGTCGCCCCGCCGGCCTGGGCACCTGAGGGTCTACCAGCGGAAACGCCTCTCGACATCTCGCACCACTCCCCTGCCGTCCGCCGACCTCTTGCGGACTCGACGCGGACCGCTCGCCTGGCTGCCCGCGCGTGACCGCTGGGCCTCGTGGCTACTGGCCCAGGGCGGGCCCGGCCCCCACACGAGCGGCAGAGGTCACCCCCTCGCGAACGGCAGCTGCTGCCGCGTCCAGCTCGACGCGCTCCCTGCGCCGCCAGTCCGCGTCGATACGGAAGGTGTCACCGGCGAAGCGCGGGAACACGTGCAGGTGCACATGGAAGATCTCCTGGAACGCAGCTGCTCCGTCGGCGAGGAACATGTTGACCCCCTCGCACCGCAGCGTGGAACGGCGAAGCGCTCCGGCGAGCCGGTGAGCCCGCGTCCACATCCGTCCACCGACATCCTCGGGCAAGTCTTCCAAGCCAACGGCGTGCAGGCGTGGCACGACGAGCAGATGCCCCGGAGTCACCGGGTGCAAGTCCATGAATGCCACGATCTCGTCATCCTGATGGACCAGGCTTGCTTCCACTTCACCTCGCACGATGGCGCAGAAGATGCAGCCGTCTGCCTGGGCGAGCCCGTTTCCAGTCAAGGTCATGCACGAAACGTAGCCATCCCGGCTGACGCTGGTCGACAACCGGCCCCAGGCGGGCAAGCGGTGGACCAACAGCGGCGAGGTGCACGACCGGCGCGGGCTGAAGCACCGGGCGGCAGCGGAATCCCGGGTCGTGCCGATCCCGCCGGAGCTGGTGGGCATCCTGCGGCGGCATGTCGACCGGTTCGGCGTCGTCGATGACGGTCGGCTGTTCCCCAGCAGCAAGGGAAACGTGGTGGCAGCGTCGACGTACTCGCGGGTGTGGAAGGCAGCGCGGGAGCTGGCGCCGACTCCGGTGCAGGTGGCGTCCCCGCTGGCCGGGCGGCCGTACGACCTGCGCCACGCGGCGGTGTCGCTGCGGCTGACCTCCGGTGTTCCGGCAACCGACGTCGCCGCCCGCGCGAGGCACTCCGTGGACGTGCTGCTGAAGGTGTACGCCAAGTGCATCGACGGCCAGGAGGCGACGGTGAACCAGCGGATCGAGGACGCGTTGGGCGGCTCGGGTGCGTAGTCTCTACGGCGGCCTCACCAGTCCGGATCTTGGCGCGCACAGCCGGTGCGACCTGGGAAAACGCCACCAAGATCAATCCGTGAATAGTCCGTGGACAGCGACAACGGCGGCTCCGGGCGGCACACCACTGCACAGGTCGACCGATCGACGCGGAACCTTATCCGCAGGTCAGGAAGCGTTTTTGCTGATCTTCGAGGTGCCCCCGGCAGGATTCGAACCTGCGACACACGGTTTAGGAAACCGTTGCTCTATCCCCTGAGCTACGGGGGCGCGAGCGCCTAGTGTAGCGACCTGCGGGTTCACCTGGGGTGGCAGGGAGTGGCCCGCGTTCACCCGCGTCACCCGGACCCCCGTTCTCCCAGCCTAGGACCACACCCGGAGCACACGAACCCCGGTTTGCGACCGGCGGTCAGCCGCAGTGACCCGCGTTGGCACCGGTTCACCCGGGTTGGTACCCGCTGGAGAGCACACACCGCGCACATCATCGAAGATCACCGGTCCGTAGCCAGGTCGCACGAATCCTGGTGACGCGAGTGAAACCCTCGGTCTGGCGCCGTTGACCTACGTCGTAACAGGTCGCCGAGATGCCTGTTCCTCGATACTCTGGGCGACCGTGACGATCCGTAGTCTCGTGCCGCTACCCGTCCGTCGCCACTTTCGCGATCTCAGCGCCGGCTACAGCACCCTCCGGCTGATCGCGGGCATGTGGGAGGACCAAGGGTTCACGCCGTCCGGTGATCCGAACGACGAGACGAGCGAGCGGCGAGGATTCTGGCGTGAGTTCGAGGACAACGTGGACTGGACCGATCCCACCCACGTGAACCGTGTTCTGCGTGTGTACGAGACGCTGATCGACGCGATGCCACCAGAAGCGTTGGTGAGCACCCGCAAGTTCATGGAACGGCAAGGCTTCGACGTCGACCTTGAGGGCAGGATCAGCCCGAAGTCAGACAGCGCCCTCCCCGCTGCGGCGACGATGCCACGGGCGCTGACGGCGCTGCGAGACCCGGAGATGATCCTGGACTCGTTCGAACGAATCAACAGGGCACTCCCGAGCGACCCAGCCCAGGCCATCGGATCCGCGAAGGAACTGGTCGAGGCAACCGCAAAAACCGTGCTCGAAGAGCTGGGCATCTCGTTCGACGGCAAGACCGCTAAGCTGCCTCAGCTCATCGACAGGGCACAGCGCGAACTCGGGCTTCACCCGCAGACCGTCGCACCGGGGCCGGATGGCAGCCAGGCTGTCAAGCGCATCCTCGGCGGGCTGTCGGGCATCGCGCTCGGCCTCGGTGAACTGCGCAACGAGGGCTGGGGCACCGGCCACGCCGCACGCCGCACAGGGCTGCGTCCTCGTCACGGTTACCTCGCGGTCGGAGCGGCGCACACCTGGTGCCAGGTCATCCTCGACACGCTCGCCGATCCGGCCGCACCTTGGCGGGCGCAGGCAGGCGTCACGGCAAGGTGATCCCTCACCTGCGCGGGATGGGTAAGAATAATCGAGCCGAGGGGCCGGACTCCCTCAGACCAGCTCCCTGCGGTCCCACGCAGTCCCGAACGACGCCCAGCGCCCGCATCAGCACGGGCTGCGCTGGACCAGTTCGCGCAGTTCCTCTTCCCGATTGGTTCCTCTGATTGCCGATGGGACTCCGGTCAGCCGAATAACCGGCCCACGAGGGCGCCCTGACCGGACTGCAGGACGTGCGCCGTGCGTAACGGTATCCAGAAGCACTCGAACTGGGTGGGCTCCTGCTCGCCGTCGTGGTCTTCCTGGCTCGCCCATCGCTCAGGCGTCGGCCCGCGCAGCGCCAGCTCGAAGACGTGGCGACGCTGGATCTCGAAGCGGAGCGGGCTGATGTCGTACTCGATCTCCCCCAGCTTGCGCACGACGGTGAAGCCGGTCAGTCCCGTCTCTTCGCGGGCCTCGCGCAGCGCCGCGTCCGGCGAGCGATCAAGGCCCGCGGCCACTTCCCGAACGAGCAGGCCGCGTTGAAGTGTCTGTACCTGGTGACCCGGTCCCTGGACCCCACCGGAGCAGGCAGAGCCCGATGGACGATGCGCTGGAAACCCGCGTTGAACGCCTTCGCCATCACCTTCAGCGACCGCTTCCCAGCCGCTGAAACCTACTAACCAAGATCGCCGGAAACACCGTTGGCGAGACAGCCCCCAGTTCCTTGGTGACGCTCTGGTAGGTGTCCCGGGTGAGGGTCGTGGTGGAATGGCCGAGTTGTTCGGCGAGGACCTTGATGTCGACACCGGCATCGAGGGCCACGGTGGCGGCGCCGTGGCGGAGGTCGTGCAGCCGGATCGGAGGCAGCCCAGCCTTGCGGACGAGCCTGCGGAAGCGTTGGGTGACGGCGTTGGGGTGCCAGGGCTGCCCGTCGGGCCGGACGAAGAACAGGCCGGTGTCGGGCCAGCTGCTGCCGGCGGCAAGCTGCCAGGCGGCACGGCGGACCCTGTAGGCGGCGAGGACCTTGACGGTCTCGGCGTCGAGCATCAGGTCGCGGGTGCCGGCCCTGCTCTTGGGGGGCTTCTGCACCGCCGTGTAGCCGTGGGTGGCGATCTGGTTGTTGATCGTCGTCTCGCGGCGGTCGAGGCGGACCTCGCTGTCGCGCAACCCGCACGCCTCACCCCGGCGGGGCCCGCGGTAGGCCATGTAGTGCCACATCGGGTACAGGTCGGGGGCGTGAGCGGCTGCGTAGTCGAGAAACCGCACGATCTGCGTGTCGGTCCACACCATCACGGGGCCGGGCACCTCCCCGGTGGCCCCCCACCGCCGTACCCGTTCGTCCTCCCAGACGACGGGCAGCGGCCGGCTGGCGGGAGTCTTGACCAGCGCCGCGGGGTTGGAGCCGACGATGAGTTCGTCGGCGAGGGCGTCGTTGATCGCCTTGCGTAGGCAGGCGCGGATGCGCTGACGGGTCGAGGGCCCGGTCGGACGGACACCGGCGACCGTGGCGCGGACTCCGGGATCGGTGCTGGCCTTCGCGGTACGGATCTCCTCGTTGCGGTTCTCGATGGCGGTGAACATGGCACGGACGTGGCCGGTACGCAGCTTGTCCAACGGGATCTGGCCGAGATGCGGGATGAGGTGTACCCGCACGATCCGGGCCGCCCGTGGTGACGGCGCACGACCGGCTGCCACGCACGTGAGGCTGGCAGCAGCCTGACCGCTGACCGATCCCGACGCGGGTCCGACCGTCTGGTCGGACCCGCCGTCGGCGTACGGCTTCGAGCGCAGAGCCGGGTACGCCACCGGGCATATGGCAGCCATCTGCGGCTGCGGCTCGCGGCCGAACCTGTCTGGAAACGGTCAACTACAGCCAGTCGTGCTGGTCGACCCGGCGGCGTCCGGATCTACCGAGTTGAGTGCACCCGCTGACGTCACGTGACGCCGCCTCCACCATAGATATAGAACATTGGTCAATCGTCCATCTTCGAATGCGCGCCGTTGTGGGATGCTTGATCCACGGGAACGGACGCGTGGCGGAACTGGCGAGCTTTCGTTGGCGGACAAGCCGAACTAGAGAATTTTGATGACGAACTCCAGTCGGACGTCTCGCTCGTCGGAGGACCCGCTATATTCGGTCCTTACACTCTATCAACAGTCATCCGAGACTCCGACACGGTTCGCCCAGCCATCGCTGTCCATGCTGGCGTACACGCCAACCTCATATCCGAGGCCGTCGTGGACGGGAAGCTTGCGAAATCCGACTCACCGAAAGCAGTCCCTATCAGGGAGGCTGACGAGCAGGCTATACCTACTGATCGACTGCCGGGTCTATCACTGCGGCCCTCGGAATTGCGCATAGATTGGCCCTAGCATTCGGTCGTCGTCCGCGAATCTCTGCCGCGCCGCGTCAGTGAGAGGTAGTTGGTCGGCAATTAACCGGCGCAGGGTGTCGTGGAGGCCAACGATGCTTCTTTCAACAAGCCTGAAGTCGGTGTACGCGGCCTTACCGCGGTGCGAGAGGTTACTTCGGACCCGGTACCAGGCGTCGTGGCCCGCGACGGCGGCCTGCTGGGCACCTTCGCCATGTACCACCGCGTCCCGCGCATCCCGCAGGACACCGACCTCGCCCTCGCCCGGGTCTTCGCCGGCACTGCCGCCCTGGCCATCGAACGCCACCACATCGAACAGGCGAAGGCGGCCGCCGAAGCACGCGCCAAGGCCGCCCATGACGAGCTGGCCAAGGCGGTACGCGCCGAGCGTGAGCTGCGCGCCGAGGCCGAACAACGCGCCGCGGCAGCCGCGGAACTGGCCGACCGGATGCGCGCCGCCGCGGCCGCGCAGGCCGCCACGCCGCGACCCGAGCAGTGCCAGCTCGGCGGTAGCGACGCGTGCGACGCACCGGCCGAGCTCAAGATTGCCGACTCGTGGGGGGACTCGGCGTGGGGATGTCCCGCTCACGTCGAGGAGGCCATCCTCAACGTGCGATCGGTGTTCATCGCCAACAAAGCGCTCGGAGGCCTGGCCGCCTACCTCAATCGCTAGCACGACGGAGCGTCGGCGGTCCCACGAGGCGTCGTACCTGTTCGATGGTCTCCGCTGAGCGTTCCTGGTCGCGGCGTCCGCCTGGGTGTCGCCACGCGCGGTCGTCCCTGCCGCCCACCCGACGCGCTGCGGCGAGGAGGCGCGGGGTCGGATCCTCAACTACCGCGCAAGATCTCCCGACCGCCGAGGCACGCGCTGAGGATCTCCAGTACTGTGGCTGAATCCTGTAATCGATCAGTAACGCAAGCCTTCGCACAATGGATGCTCCGGAGGACGCCATCATGCTGAGCCTCGCGGCCAGCCCGCTCGCTACAACTGTCTACTTTGGAGCTTTGAGACGCGGCGGGCAATTCCGGCACCCGGGGCCGGGCCGGCCCTCCCGGTGGCTGATCTCGCCTACGAATCGGGCTGCCGCACACCGTCACGGCCAGTCCGAATATCGCTCCGCGTCGCGCCCAGACGCTACCGGACGTGACGGGCAGGAGCAGCGATGAGCACGCACGTGCAGGTGGCACTGGCGCGCAAGACCCTCAGCGCGTGGGGCATGGGCATCTTCGGCGCGGCGGCCTCGGCGCCACTGGTCGTACTCGCCGGCGGCATCGTCGCCACCTACGCCAGTACTCAGGTGACCAGCGTGCCGCTGGTGTTCCTGTTGGTCGGTGGTGTGGTCGCGCTGCTGCTGGTCGGATACACAGCCATGTCTCGCCAAGTACCACACGCCGCGGCTTACTACGCCATCCTCGCCCAGGGTCTGGGGCGCAGCTGGGGCGTGGCGGGCGGCGTGGTTGCGCTGGTCGCGTACAACGCCATCCAGATCAGCCTCTACGGACTGCTCGGCGCCACGCTGGCGAGCCTGATCGGCGGCAACTGGTGGGCGTGGGCGGGCGCCGCCCTGGTCCTGGTGGCCGTATTCGGGGTCCGAGCCGTCGCGCTGTCCACGGCGCTGCTGACCGCCGTCCTGGCGGGCTCCCTGGTGATCGTCGCGCTGTTCGGGGCGTCCGCCGTGGCCGACCCGGCCGCAGGCACCCTGTCCTGGGAAGGATTCTCGCCCGCCGGCCTCGGGGTGAGCGGAATCGGTGGTGCGGTCGCGCTGTGCCTGGCAGCCCTGATGGGGGTTGACGCGCCCGCGAGCTTCGCCGAGGAGAGCCGGGACGAGGGAGCCATCACCCGTGCGGTCTTCGCAGGGGTGCTGTTCCTGACGGTCGTGTATGCCGGGGTGGCGTGGGCGATGGGGGTGGCGGTAGGCCCAGACCAGGTCGCCGCTGTCGCCGCCGATCCGAACGGTGGTCTTCCGTTCTCGGTGTTGGAGCAGCGCCTGGGCGGGTTAATGACGCCGTTGGCGCAGATGATGCTGATCTTCGCGATCGTCACGTCACTGCTGGCGTTTCACAGCGTGGCGGCGCGGTACGCGTTCGCGATGGCCCGCGAGGGGGTGCTGCCGGCGGCGTTGGCGCGCTCGGGCAGCGGAACCCGGGTCAGCGCGCCTGTCGGCGGGTCGCTGCTGCAGACCGGAATCGCCGTGGCGGTCGTGGGCGTCTTCGCCGTGCTGCGGGCGGACCCGATGGCCACCCTGTTCACGTGGCTGTCGACGCTGGGGGCACTCGGGCTGTTGTGCCTGCTGGTGTCCGCGTCCGTCGCGGCGATGGCGTCGCGGACCCGATTGCTGGCCGGCGCTGGCGTGCTGACGTCGGTGATCGCGCCGCTGTTCGGCGTGGTCTTCGGGGTGGTCGTCCTCGCCGCGATGGTCGTCAACGTAGGGTCGTTGCTGGGCGCTGCTTCCGGTTCCCTGTCGCCGTACCTGCTGCCGGTGATCATCGCCGCCGCCGGCCTCGGCGGGGGCCTGTGGGCGGTTGCCCTGCGCCGCATGCGTCCGGAGACCTACGAGGGCATCAGCCGGGGCCGACCGGACACACACGCCGTACCTGACGACGTCGGCGTGACCTTCTGATCCGGGAACTGGACGATGACGCACCCGATGTCGCCGCCACCCGGCCGGCACCACATGAACGTCGATGACCGCGGCTGGCCAGCGGCCGAGCAGCCGCCTCGTGCCCCAACCGGGCAGCAGTACCCGCCACAGCGGTGGACGGAACCTCCGCAGCGGCAGTTGCCGCAGGACCCGCCTCGTCTGTCGCCACCGGCTTCCGAACGGACTCCACCCCCGCCGGGGCTGCCGGACGAGCCGACCCCCGAGGAGCGCACCTGGGTGGACCTGCGGTTGCAGATCGCGTCCCGGCTGCGTGCCGTCAACGCCAAACACTGCCACGAGGCGTTCGACCGGTTCGGCAAACGCAACGCGCTCGGCCCGCACGGGGTCGTGCTGTTCTACGTCGCCGCCGACCGGCACGCGCCGAACGGCTACCGCCTGATGATCGCGACCCGCCTGTTTCTGGCGGGGCCGGAGTCCGACGACCTGCCCCGGGTGATGCATGACTTGACCCGGACGGCCGCCGACAACATCGCCCGCGGCAACAAGCGGGGCCAGCGGTGGGACCCGCGCGGGCCTGAAGGGTCGATGGTCAACGGCGGTGACCTGGACATGCCCCGCGACGCGACCTACGTCGGCATCGGCGTGAGCACCCTGGACAGCGACGCCGGCCCGTGGCACACCGTCGCCAGTTCCGTGCACAATCAGCCGCTGAACACCCCCCACCCGAAGTCGGTGTTCGACCTGGCAGGGCAAGGCATCGCCCTGCTGACCGACGGCACCGCGCTGCGGATGGTGCGCGACCCGCACCGGCGCTTCGGCGACGACGGGGTCACCAGCAACAAGAGCCTCGACGCGGGCCGCCGGTGGCCGTACAACCCGTACGCCAACCTCACCGAGCAGGGTGACCAGGCCCTTCGCGCGGCTTGGGCGCAGCTGACACTGCTGCACAGCACCCTCGCGGAGCACCTACTCGCCAGGCGGCCCGCGTGACGGGCGGCCCCACCAACCAGGTCGGGTTCCTCACCGACGATGCCGTCGACCTGGGCGGCTCTCCGGTCGACGCGGAGACGGTGGTTCAGGCGCTGCTCAACCAGGCCACCGCCGGGCAGCCCACCGCGATCGGCTTCCCCGGCGCGGTGGACATCGACTACACCCCGGTCATGCCGCTGTTTCGACAGCTGTTCAACAACGTCGGCGACCCGGCAACCGACCCCGGCGGCACCGCGCACACCAAGGCCCTGGAACGCGCGGTGATCGACTGGTGCGCCGACCTGATGGCGCTACCCGCCGACGATCGGTGGGGCTACGTCACCTCCGGCGGCACCGAGGGCAACCTGGCCGCCCTGCACGCCGCGCGCCGCCGCTACCCGGGCGCGGTGGTCTACTACTCCCAGGCCGCCCACTACTCGATCGGCAAGATCCTCGACATCATCGGCGCCCCGCATGCGCTGGTGGACGTCGACGAGCGCGGCGAGATGGACTACCAACACCTCGCCGCGCTCGTCGGATGGCGCCGCCACCAGGCGGCGATCGTGGTGGCCACGGCCGGCACGACAATGACCGAGGCCGTCGACGATCCCGCACGCATCGACACCGTCCTGCGCGAAGTCGGGATCGACCGCCGGCACGTACACGTCGACGCCGCCCTCGCCGGCATCCCACTGGCCCTCGACGGCGCGTTGACTCTCGACGAGAGCAGCGGCGTGGACACCCTCGCGGTGTCAGGTCACAAGTTCTTCGGAACCCCGATCCCGTGTGGGCTGGTGCTGATGCGCGACAGCATCCGCCGGCCCGGGCGGCACATCCCCTACACCGCCACCTCCGACACCACCGTCAGCGGGTCCCGATGCGGGCAGGCCACCGCGATGCTGTGGTATGCCATCGCCACCCACGGACGCGACGGTCACCGAGCCCGAGCCGCCCGCGCCCGGGACCTGGCCGCGTACGCCGTCGAGCAGCTCGACGCCGTCGGCTGGCCCGCCTGGCGTCACCGCCACGCCTTCACCGTCGTACTGGCCACCCCGCCCCCCGCGGTGGCGCGAAGGTGGCTGCTCGCCACCGAAGGACAGTGGTCGCACACCATCTGCATGCCGGGCGTCACCCGCGGGCAGATCGACGCGCTGGTCACAGACCTCCACACCGCGATTCGCGACGGCGTGACCATTCCAGGACAGCGGCGACCTCCGCAGTCGGCCACCGTGCGACAGCACGTCGGTGCTGGCGGGCCCTGACTCAGGCGTACTGATCTGCCGCAATCAGCTCGTTGCGCCGAGTAACAGCGAGCGGCGGCCGGTGCCCGGACCTACCGAATGCAGCGCGTGGCTCTGCCCACGGCGGAATGTCTTGATTCCGGAGGCGACGGTCGGAGAGGCTCAGGGGCGTGCCTGAGCTGATAGACATCACGGTCGGTGACCTGCACTTCTCACTGCGGGTATGGCAAGCCGTCGACAAGTACAAGACGCCCGCCGTGCTGCTTCATGCCACCGGAAAGACCGCAAGCGATTGGGACGTGATCGCCTCGGGCCTGTGTACGGAGCGGACCGTGTACGCCGTCGACCTGCGCGGCCACGGCGCCAGTGACTGGCCCGGCACGTACAGCCTGAAACTGTTCGCGCAAGACGTCATCGGAATCCTGGACCAGCTGGACATCGGCGCGGTGGACCTGGTCGGCCATTCCCTCGGCGGTCTGGTGGCCTGCCGGGTGGCCGCCGAATGGCAGGGACACGTCCACAAACTCGTGCTTGAGGACATCGGTTACCCGCACCCTCGACCGCCGGGGCTTCCCGACCGTCCCGCCGGGGATCTGCCCTTCGACTGGCACATGGTGGAGCAGGTCCGGCCCGAGATCGACGATCCGGATCCAGGATGGGCCGACATCGTCGCCCGGATCACGGCACCCACTCTGCTCATCGGCGGCGGAGCAGCGAGCCATGTCCCCCAGGAGCACGTTGCCGAACTATCCGATCGTTTGGCCGACGCCCGGCTGACGACGATCGCGGCCGGCCATCTGGTGCACGAGACCGTTCCAGACGAGTACCTCAGGACCCTGATCGCATTCCTCACCCAGTGATCGACGCCCATCCCTATCGCCGCCGAGCGAACGCGCTGGCTAGGCGTCCTCCTCGTCAAACGGCTCGTCACTCCACCGCCACCACGCCTCGTTGCCATCGATGTGAAGAAGGAACTCTGGAACCTCCTGGCCCTCCGGGTACCGAAGCGTCACGGCGTTTCGGACTGCCTCGTACGCGCGCTCCCAGGACTCGGCATCCTCATCGATACCATCGAGCAGCCGCAGTTCCTCGGCGAAGAGCGGCCGGACCTCAGCGAGCCCCTCCCTCGGGTTGACACGAGCGTTCAGCCACGGAAAGTCGCCGCCGGTCACCACGAGATCAGCAAGTACCCCGCCGTCGTCGCGCCGGTGCAGCGTCCAAGCGCCGCCGTGATGATCACTCACGATGACGACATTACGTAGCGACTGCAGGGGATTCCCCGCCGACCCGTACCCGGCTTCGGCTTCGCCACTGGTAGCACCTCGGCCATGGTCAGATGCACGCTCAGGCGATGAAGAAGTTCGCCGAGTCCAAGGATGACCTCTACTTTCAACTCGCGGCGAACTTCCTCTTCGAGCCCGACATGATGGCCAAGTGGGAGGACGCGAGCGACGCCTCTACCGCGGCAGCTGTGTCGTGGTTCCGTACCCGGGAAAGCCTGCCCGGCGTCCTGCAGCAGTGGCGAGTCGCTGGCGCGCGCCGAGTCCGCGACAGCAGGGGCCGGCGCCCTCGCATCTCGGACGCGGCCATTGTTCCTCAGCGCGACGAGGCTGCCATCCGTCGACGCCAGGAAGCCGAGTCGGCCCTACGGAAGGGGCGTCGCAAGAAGCGATGAGCCTGTACATGCAGCAGCCGCAACGCATCAGCTGATCTTCAGCAAGCGATCGCAGCAGGGCAGCACAGCGACCGGCACGCAATGGCGGAAAACAAGGAAGCGCAGGTCATCAACCTGGGGATGCAGACGGAGCGTCGGGTTAGGAAACCGTTGCTCTATCCCCTGAGCTACGGGGGCGCGAGCGCCTAGTGTAGCGACCTGGGGTTCACCCGGGGTGGGAGGGAGTGGCACAGGTTCACCCACGTCACCCGGACCCCTGTTCTCTCAGCCCAGCCACGCCCCGAGCACACGAACCCCGGTCCGCGACAGGCGTCGCACGGGGTGACTCGCGTTGGCACCGGTTAGCACCGGTTGGAGAGCGCACAACGCGCGAATCACCCAAGATCATGATGCGCACTCCCCGGGCAAGGCCCGCCGGCCGGCAGTAGCGCGGGTCGGCGGCAACCCTCCGCGAGCTTCGTTCGCCGGCTCAGCTCAGACGCCCGACGCAGGGCCAGCGTTCGGGATGAGTCCGGCACGACACGCAGCACCCGGATCAACCGCGGGCTGCGGGCGAGGATCTCGGTGGCCGTCCGCCCGACCACCACGCCGGCGGCACGTTGCCCGGGCAGGTTCACGGTCTGCTGCCGTGCGGCTCCCACCATCGCCTCGGCGACCGGAACGGCGTTAATGACGTGGCCGCGTCGGAGCAGGGCGGTGATCCGGTCGACGCCGGCGTGCCGGATCGCGGCCGGGGTCTGCCAGCAGGCGATCGGACCCTTCCGGTTGAGCTCTACGGCTCGCTCCAGGGCGGGGCTGATGCCGGTGAGTAGTTCCTGCAACCGGAACAGGGTGGCGATGCGCTGCCCGACGAGGTCGGCGCGGTAGCTGGTCAGGACGGTCAGCTCGGCGAGAATCTCGGGTCCTGTCGGCCTATCGCAGCCACCGCAGTGCGGCGTCGGCGGCGCCGTCGGGGGTGCTGTTGAAGGCGATGGCCGCGCCGGGGGAATGTTGCCGGATCAGGTTGATCACCTTTTCGAAGAACTCAAGCAATGGTTCGTGCTTGCGGATACCGCCTCCCACCACCACGCAGGCGTAGTCCTTTCGGGCCAGCGCCTCGATGATCACACTTTCGGCATTCTCGTCGGGTGCCACCAAGCACAGATCGGCCTCGATGCCATGATCTTCGAACCGAGCCTGACCACGGGCAATTGCCTTCACAACCGGCTCAGGATTCCAGCCCGGGATTTTGGCGGGATCGAGACCGACCACCAGGACTGCCCCAGTGCCATGCATCCTTCCACCTCCAGGAAACGGTCTGGCTCAGCATCGCGACTTGTGGCACGAGCCGGCCGAGCACCATCGTCGTGCTTGAAGGACGCCTCTCACCTTTCTGATGCTGTCACAGATGGCATCAAACGCGCTGGATAGGACTAGCGACGGTCGTGCCAGCGGATGTCGCCGGGTCGGCGTGGCCAGTCAGAGTGAGCAACGACTTGCGGCCGTCTCGCGTACGGCAAGGTTGCGTCCAGGGAATTGGTGTACGACTGGCCAGGACCTGCCACACCGCCTCGGTGTCGGCGGCGTCGGTGTAGGCGTCGCGCCCGTTCCATGCGTCCATGAGTGCCCATGCCAGCGCATCGGTGACCTTAGGTAACCGCAAATGTGAGACAGGGCCGTTATTTGTACAGTCCAGCCCGTCAGGGTGGTGCGGGCGATCGGGAAGGTTCGACGATGACGGAGTTCGAAGATCTACGGCTCGCGGTCTACCGCTCGTTCGCCCGCACCGGGCGCGCGCCGAGTGCCGAGGACCTGGCGGCGACAACCGAGGCGGACATCGGAACGGTACGGGCCGGGCTGGCCGAGCTCGCCCGTACCCGCCACGTCGCCCTCGACGAGGCGGGGCGAATCGTCATGGCGCATCCGTTCTCGGCCGTACCGCTGGGCTTCGCGGTGATGGGCCGACGGACGCTGTGGTGGGGCGGCTGCGCCTGGGACTCGTTCGCGCTGCCGCAGTTGCTCCGCGAGGAAGGCGAGGTCCTCGTCTCCACCCGCTGCCCCGCCTGCTCCCGCCCGCACGCCTGGAACGTCGGCGCCGACGGCCCACCCGACGGCGACCAGGTCGCCCACTTCCTCGTGCCCGTCACACGAATGTGGGACGACGTCGTCCGCACCTGCGGGCACCAGCGGCTGTTCTGTTCCACCGAGTGCGTCGACGCGTGGTGTCACCAGACCGGGTCCACCCGCGGCTACGTGATGGACCTGCCCACCCTCTGGCGGCTGGCCGCCCACTGGTACGACGGACGCCTCGACCGCGGCTACCGCAGACGGGAACCGGAAGCCGCCAAGGAATACCTGCGCGGTGTGGGACTCTCCGGCCTGTTCTGGGGGCTGTGAGCGCCCCGAGTCTACGGTTACTGATGCCGCGCCCGTTCGACCCGCCCATCGGCGAGGCGGGAGCGAATGACACCTCGAAGGTCAGCCACAGGCACGGCGGAACACACTCAGCCATACCCACCCCAGCCTGCGGGAGCGGCCGGGCCCGCCCCTCACCGTCGCCGGCGGACACCGCGGACACGTGCCCGCCTAACCGAGGTCCACGACTTCCACGACCCGGCCACCCCCATCCTCGCCGCCTCACCTTCACGCCGCATGCCCGGATACCGGACCCTCGGCTTCGCCAGAACATAGGTGCATCCGCCTGAATTGCGGATTGCAGGTCAGCAAGGACGGGCGGAGCTGGAGCATCGGCGCCGCCGGCGCCGACGTGGATCGGATCGCCGGTCACACCACTGCCGGCGTCTCGATCACCACCACCATCCCGCCAGTGTTCGACGCCTACGCCACCACTCACCAGACCGACGACGTCACCGCCGCCGCCCACGAGCATGCCCTGACGGGATGCCCGCTCATGCGGTCGGGGTGTTGAGGACGCAGTCAACGGCCGTGTACAGAGTTTCGGTTTCGGACTTCAGGATCGAGTCCTCGGCGGGCAGGGCTCGTTCGATGGAGAGCCCTTGGAGGACGGTGAGCAGGAATCTCACCCGGCGTGCGTGGTCTTCCCTGGGAAGCGCGCCTTCGTCAGCGAGAACCGTCAGCCAGTACTCGACACGGCGCCACCCTTCCCGCTCCAAGGCGAGATACGCCGCGCGCACCTCCTCGGTCGGTTCGGGTGCGATGAACATCTGGTACGCCCTGCCCCACGCCTCACGTGCTTGCTCCCCTACGCCGGCGGGGGCGAGCACTTGCCGGAGACAGTTGACCAGTCGATCCCGGGCGGGTAGCGATCGGTCGTGGATCGGGTCATCAGGGAACATCCGGTCGTAGATTCTGGCGAGCACGGCGTCCTGCAGCGCGCGCTGGGTCGGAAAGTGGAACCTGAGCGAGCCCGTGCTCACCCCGGCCCGTGCCGCGACCGCACGCACGCTCAGCCGCGTAGTCACATCCTCTGCGAGCATCGCCGCCGCAGCCGCGAGAATCCGCTCCCGTGAGCCGGTGCTTACGTCCTGTGTCATCCGCCACCTCCTAGCACATCGTACTAGCACACTGTGCTAGCGTTGCCACTAGCACAGCGTGTTAGTGAGAAGCGGCGGTCAACGGCGAGCGAGGAAACGTGATCGAGGACTGGCGGCGACGGCGGACAGCCAAGCGCATCAAGAGCGGAGACGGGCGGGCATTGAAACGCCTCCGCTGGTGGCAGCTACCCTTCCGCGCATTGTTCTACCTCCCGCTGCCCAACCGGGATGGCCGGCAGACGGTGTATGCCGTCGACATCCCACGCCGGACTGACCCGGAAGGCGGCAAGGCGAGAGCGCACCTGTATCTCGACGGCAGACACCACGCCGAGTCCAAGCTCCCGGCAGCCTTCCCCGTCGAGGGCGGCACCATCCACGTGGCGATCAGTGCATTCGGGCTCAAGCGCTGCCACTACGTCACCACCGCCGGCGCGGAGCACCGGCTCATTCCTGATCCGAAGTCCGCCGAAGGACGCCGTGCCCGCGTCGAACGCGAGCACCCGACGCTGAGCCGCTCGATCAGTCTCCTCTCGGTGCTGATGCTCCTCATCGGCGTGGGCCTGAATCTGCTGCAACTCGCCGAACCGATTTCGCAGATCCCCCCGATCGCCGAAAACATCGGAACCTTCGAATCGCCCGTACACCTACCGGTCTGGCTCAACTTCGCCCTCGCCGTCGGGGCCATTCTGGGGAGCAGTGAGCGGGCACTCCGCCTGCGTCACAGCGTGCTCGACCAAGTCGGGAAGTAACCGTATGCACAAGAGGAAGTCATGATTACGACAGACAAGCCGAACTCGCTACTCACCTCGGGCGAGCCCCGCAATGGGCCGTCAGTTCCAACTGGAACGGAATACCACCGGGTACTCGCAGGCGACAAACGCCGGATCGGTCGCGGCATCCTCGCAATCATCCTCCTGCTGGCAGGGTTCGTCATCTTCCCGACGGTTATCGGCAGGGCGGTTGCGCTCATCGACGTACGGATGGGCAACACCCCGCCGATCCTGGGCGGCACCGACTACACGCCGCTCTACCACGCCGGCACGATGTTCTCCCTCGGCCTGCTCATTCCGTGGAGCATGCTCATCCAGCGGTGGCTCTACCGGGTGCCCGGGGCGTCCCTGCACTCCGTGACGTCGCGGTTCCGCTTCGACCTGCTCGGCAAGTCGCTGCTCATCTTCGGTCCCGCCTGGCTGGTGGTCAACGCCCTCGGAGCTCTCACGCCCGTTGAGGAGTCCCCCTGGTCGCAGACCGACCTCATCGCCATCTTCCTCGCCACGATGCTCCTCACCCCGCTCCAGTCGGCGGGCGAGGAATACGGCGTGCGTGGGCTGATCTTCCGCGTGATCGGAAGCTGGACCCGCAGCCCACGGGCGGGACTGGTCGCCGGGGTGCTGGTCTCGAGCCTGCTGTTCACGGCCGCACACGGCGCGACGGATCCGTACATCATCGTCTGGTACTTCGTGCTCTGGACCGGCCTTGCGATCATCACCTGGCGCACAGGCGGGCTTGAAATCGCGGTCATGCTCCACGCCGTACTCAACACATTCAGCCTCATCCTGGCCACATCCCTGCGGGTAGACCTCGGTAGTGCACTGCAGGACCGCTCAGCCGGAGTCGGCACGCCGTACCAGCTCGTCCCCGCATTCACTGTCATCGTCATCACCGCAATCATCTGGTGGCGCACCCGAAAGACAGGACCAGCACTCACCGCGGGCCTCAGTCAAGAACCACGTCACACGCGGTCGTGACGTGGACGCCTCTGCTGATCCCCAGCGGGCGACCACAGCAATGCCCCGCTGCGACCAGAACACGAAGGGGCAGAACCATGCGACCTTCTTGATCTTGGTGGGCAGGGTGGAGCGGCCGGCGCCAAGCCTCAGACCCGGACCCGCCGCGAAGCGGCCCGCTACGCTCGCGAAACACGACTGGCCGTGAGCGACCCGGCCGCCGGGTCACCGCCGCCCGACAACGTCAATTGATGGATTGAGAGCATGTCTGCCTCCTGGATCACCACGCCGATCAGCACGGACCTTCTCCGCGGCGCGCTCGACGTGCAGCGCACCGCGCGCGGGGTGCTGCCGCACCGGCTGCCCGCCTGGGCCCGCGCCCAGTACACCGACGGGCAACTCGCCATGGTGGAGGCCCAACCCGCCGGCGTGCGGCTGGCCTTCCGCACCAGCGCCACCGCGATCGAGTTGGACACGCTGCCCACCCGACACACCTACCTCGGCCTGCCGGCCCGCCCCGACGGCGTCTACGACCTGCTCGTCGACGGTCACCTGACCGACCAGGCCAGCGTCACCGGCGGGGACACGGTGACCATCGACATGACCAGCGGGACCACGCAGCGCCGGTCCGCTCCGCCCGGCACCGTCCGGTTCACCGGCCTGCCCGACCGGGCGAAGGACATCGAGATCTGGCTGCCGCACCACGAAACCACCGAACTCGTCGCCCTGCGCACCGACGCCCCCGTCGCGCCCGTGCCCGACCGGGGGCGCCGGGTGTGGCTGCACCACGGCAGCTCCATCAGTCAGGGCTCCAACGCCACCAGCCCCACCGCCACCTGGCCCGCTGTCGCCGCGTCCCTCGGCGGCGTCGACCTGGTCAACCTCGGCTTCGGCGGCAGCGCGCTGCTCGACCCGTTCACCGCCCGCACGATGCGGGACGCCCCGGCCGACCTGATCAGCGTGAAGATCGGCATCAACCTGGTCAACGCCGACCTGATGCGGCTGCGCGCCTTCGTCCCGGCCGTGCACGGCTTCCTCGACACCATCCGCGACGGCCATCCCACCACGCCGTTGCTGGTCGTCTCCCCGATCTACTGCCCCATCCACGAGGACACCCCCGGCCCCGGCGCGTTCGACCTGGCCGCCCTCGCCACCGGACAGGTGCGTTTCCGGGCCACCGGAGACCCGGCGGAACGGGCGAGCGGGAAACTCACCCTCCGTGTCATCCGGGACGAGTTGGCGCGGATCACCGCCCAGCGCGCTGCCGACGACCCGAACCTGCACCACCTCGACGGCCTCGACCTCTACGGCGAGGCCGACTTCGCCGAGCTGCCGTTGCCCGACCAGCTCCACCCGGACTCCGCCACTCACCGGCGCATCGCCGAACGCTTCGCCGAGCGGGCGTTCGCCGCCGACGGCCCCTTCGCGGAGCGCCGCTCCTGATCCACCTGCGGTCGGTCCGCGCCGCGCCGTTGATGTCTGATCGGCATGAATCCCGCGACTTCTGTCTTCGACCGCATGCCGGATCGCTGTCAGGGTCGAGTCTGTCCGACCGGCTGTCCGGCGCCCGGTCCACGCATCGACAGGAGTGATCATGATTTTTGCGACACGCCGCCTGGTGGCCATGGCGGCAGTGGTGTCCCTGGCCGCCTGCAGCCCGGCCGGTGCCGCCGAGCAGCCGGCGCGGGACAGCGCGGTGCCGGCCCCCGCGTCACCCGCACCCGACCGGGAACACGAGTTCCGGCAGTTGGAGAAGAGGTTCGACGCGCGGCTGGGCGTCTACGCGATCGACACCGGCAGTGGCCGGACGGTGGAGTACCGGGCCGACGAACGGTTCGCGTACGCCTCGACCTTCAAGGCGTTGGCCGCCGCCGAGATCCTCGACGAGACCACGGACGCCGAGCTGGACCGGGTGGTGCGGTACTCGGCGGACGACCTGGTGACCTACTCGCCGATCACCGAGCGGCACGTCGCCACGGGCATGACGCTGCGCGCCATCGCGGACGCCGCCGTCCGGTACAGCGACAACACCGCCGCCAACCTGATGTTGCGCCATCTCGGCGGGCCGCAGAAGTTCGAGAAGGAGCTGCGGGAGGTCGGCGACAAGGTCACCGATCCGGCGCGTTACGAGACCGAACTCAACGAGGCCAGGCCCGGCGATCGGCGGGACACCAGCACCGCGCGGGCCCTGGCTGAATCCCTGCGGGCGTACGCCGTCGGTGACGCCCTGGAACCCGCGGACCGTGACATCCTCAACGGTTGGCTGCGGGGCAACACCACCGGCGGCGAGCTGATCCGCGCCGGTGTCCCCGACGGCTGGGTCGTCGGTGACAAGACCGGCGCCGGCGGCTACGGCACCCGCAACGACATCGCGGTGATCTGGCCCCCGGACCGCGCGCCGATCGTCCTCGCGGTGCTGTCCAGCCGGGACGAGAAGGACGCCAGCTATGACAACGCCCTCATCGCCGAGGCGACGAAGGCGGTGCTGGCCGGCTGGTGACCGTGGACCGGCACCCACTCGTCGCCGAGCGCGCGCACGTGTCGGACACCGCAGGGCGGCAGCGATGAAGGCCCGACCGGGGCGTGGGACGCCGACTGGTGGGCCGCTGCCGCCCTGCACCCTACGAATCGAGGTGACCCGGGATGTGGAAACGTGACCACGATGTCTTCACCAACGCCGCATCGCTGCTGATCTGTGGCCTTCTGGCCGGAGTGGTGGTCGCCGCGGCGGCCTTCCCCGCGGTGGCGATGTCCGGCCTCACGGCGAAGGCCGGCGCCGAGACGTTCGGCGCGCTGCCGAAGGAGCTGACGGTGGCCCGCGCGCCGCAGATCAGCTACCTGCTCGCCTCGGACGGCAAGACACCGCTCGCGACCATGTACGACGAGAACCGGCGGGACGTGAAGCTCGCCGACGTGTCGCCGTTGATGCAGAAGGCGATCATCGCCGCCGAGGACCACGACTTCTACCGGCACAACGGGGTCGACCTCGACGGCGTCGCCCGGGCCTTCGTCAACAACCGGTCCGGCACGAACGGTCAGCAGGGCGCCTCGACGCTGACCATGCAGTACGTGCGGCTCGCCATCGCATACTCCGCCTCGCACCCGGCCGACGTGGTCGCCGCGACCGAGGACACCAGCGCCCGCAAGCTACGCGAGATGCGCTACGCCTTGGAGATCGACAAGGAGTTCTCCAAGGACGAGATCCTGGAGCGCTACCTCAACATCGCCGCCTTCGGCAACGGCGCGTACGGCATCTTCGCCGCCAGCCAGGTCTACTTCGGCAAGCCGCCCAGCAGGCTCAAGCTGGAGGAAGCCGCGCTGCTGGCCGGCATGGTGAAGGCGCCGAGCCAGAACGACCCGACCACCCGCAGCGGCCGGGGTCTCGCCTTCGACCGGCGTAACTACGTCCTGCAGAACATGGTCACCATCGGCGCGATCAACCAGCAGCAGGCGGACGCGGCCAAGGCCACCAGGATGGTCGTGAAGGGCAAGCGCACCCCGAACGGCTGCGTCGCCACCAACCAGCGCAACTGGGGCTTCTTCTGCGACTACTTCTACCGCTGGTGGATGTCGCAGGAGGCCTTCGGCTCCACCAGCTATGACCGGGAACGGCGTCTCAAGAGCGGTGGCTACCGGGTGATCACCACCCTGGACGTTCAGGCCCAACGCGGTGCGGACCAGGCGGTACGCAGGGCCAAGAGCGAGACCGCCGAGGAAGCGGCCATGGTCGCCGCGGTGGAACCGGGCACGGGTCGCGTCCGTGCCCTCGCCGTGAACCGCACCTTCCGACCCGACGACCCGGGGAACCCGACCAACAAGCCGCACAGTGACCCGAAGCAGCGGGCGAAGGGCGCCTCGGGCAACTACCCCAACACGGTGAACCCGTTACTCACCGGAGGCGACGGCATCACCGGCTACCAGGCCGGCTCGACCTTCAAGATCTTCACCGTCGTCGCCGCCCTGGAGAAGGGCATCCCCCTCAGCCACACCATTGACGCACCACAACGGTTTCGGTCGGAGTACGTCATCGACCGCGCCAGCCCCACCGCGTGTCCGGGAACCGATCTCTACTGCCCCACGAACTCCGACAAGAAGGCCGGTGGCGTGCTGAACATGTGGAGCGCGTTCGCCCGGTCGACAAACACCTACTTCGTGCCACTGCAACAGCAGGTCGGCGCCGAGAACGTGGTCGACGTGGCCAAGCGGCTCGGTGTCCGGTTCCGGGTCGACCGGGAGAACCGGTGGGCCGGCAACCGGGAGGCCGCCCACGACTGGGGCGCGTTCACCCTGGGCGTCTCCGCCACGACCCCGCTGGAACTGGCCAACGCGTACGCGACCCTGGCCGCGGACGGCACCTGGTGCGCACCGACACCGGTGCAGGAGATCCGCGGTCCGGACGGCGGGACCCTGAGCGTCGCCGATCCCCGTTGCGAGAAACGGATCGACACCGCAGTGGCCCGCGCCGCCGTCGACGTCGCCCGCTGCCCCGTCGGCGACGACTCCGCCACCAGCCGGTGTGGCGGCAGTCGGACGGCCGCGCAGGTGAAGGCCGCAGTGGACGCGCCGGTCGCCGGCAAGACCGGCACCACCGACGCGGAGAACTACGCCTCCCTGGTCGCGATGACCAAGCAGTACGCCGTCGCGGGCATCCTGACCGACCCGGACTGGCCGCAGACCACCGTGAAGATGCGGCACCAGCAGCGCGACGGTGTCAACCCGCCGGTCTACGAGACCCTGGCGGCGGCCATGCAGGGCAAGCCACGCATCGATTTCGCACCGGCACCGACGGAACTGGTCAGCTGAGCCGGGCGCGGCCCGTACGTTGAGGTGTCACGGTGCGGTGGTGACGATCCGACGGAGCCTGGGAGCCGATGGATCACCTGGGCCCTTCGGACGCGGGAAGCCCGCGACCGCGGACACCGGAGCACGCCGGCGAGCCCTACGCGATCGACCGGTCCAGCGACTCCGGCGACGCGTCCCTGTCGATCCTCGCAGCCGTCAACATCGCCATGGTGGCGCTGGTCTGGCTGAGCGAGCGGCGGGCCCGGGCCACGTCCTGATCAACTCCACCAGGGCAGGGTGCCCGTGCGCAGGTGGTCGTGCAGGGAACGGGCGACCTGCGCCATTGTCGCCTCGCTGCCGGGCTGCGCGGCGGCAGGCACCCGCGAGGCGGTGAGCGCGGCGACCGCGTACGACTGCCCGTCGGCGTGGTCCACCACGCCTACCTCGTGGCGCAGGTGCAGCAGGGTGCCGGTCTTCGACGACCAGCGGGAGGCGTCGGAGGTGAAGTCCGGGGCGAGCCGCTGCCGGTGCAGGTTGTCGCCCATCAGGGCGCGTGTTCGCGCGGCGGTGGACCCCTGGATCGTCGACGGCCGCCAGAGGGCTTGCAGCAGGTCGACGAAGGCGCGGGCCGACCCGGTGTTGGCGCGGGTGACGTCGAGCTGGGCGACGGGGTGGCCCTGCCCGGGGGTGGCCGCGCCGATGGCGAGGGAGTGGGCCAGGTGCACGTCATCGGGGCCGAGGCGTTCCGCCGGAGTGTCGGCGAGTTCACCGACCCGATGCCGCACGGCGATGCCGTCGACGCGCAGTCGCCGCAGCTCGGCGGCGACCCCGGTCGGCGGGACGAGGTCGAACAACGCGTCGGCGGCGACCGAGTCGCTGATGGAGGTGCTCAGGTAGAGCAGGTCGTCCACGGCGATCCGCGCCGGATGGCGGAAGCGGCTCAGCCCGGTCGGGCCCGGTGTGGTGATCCGGCCGGGCGCGAGATCGACCGGTCTCGCCGGGTCGAGTTCCCCACGCGCGACCCGTTCGAGCACGGCGACCGCCAGCGGCACCTTCACCAGCGACGCCGCCGGGTACGGGGTCTCCGTGTCGAAGCCGATCTCCTCGCCGGTGTCGAGGTTGCGGACCAGAAAGGCGCCGTCGAGACCCGCCTCGTCGAGCAGGTCACGCGCGTTGCGGACGACAGCGGCGACGCTCATGCCGGCTCTCGCGTCGAGCGGTCACCGAGTGTGCGGTCCTCGGCCGACCCCGGGCGGCCGTCGGGCGCGCCCAGGCATCGGGCGATGTCCACGTACAGGACCGTGCCGAACTGGTCGAGGTCCTCGCGTACGCCGGCGGTGACGTCGTAGCCCCGCAGGAGCCGTGGGCCGGCGAGAGGGCACCAGTGCAGTCCGAAGTCCTCGGCCTGCTGGCGGGAGCAGAGCAGCAGGTCGGGAGAGCCGAGGGCCGCTGCCGCGGCGTCGACCAGGGACGGCGCGACCGCCACCTGAGCCGGTACCAGGCCGGCCGCCTGGCCCGCGCGGGTCAGCGGGTCCCGCAGGTGCGCGACGTCGTCCTCGGGTTGGATCAGGATCCGCCGGCGTGCCTGCGTGCGGGCCCGGCCGCTGCGCAACGTCTCCAGGAACACCGTCGGCGCCGGGAACGGGGTCCGGGCAGCCAGCCCCAGCGGCACCCGCCAGGCGGCTGTCGCCTCCGGAACCGCCACGATTCCGGCACCGACCTCCAGGGTCCGGCAGAGCCGTTCACGCTCGGACGGGCCGGCCGGCCGTACCTCCAGGTGGATGCGCTGCCGCCGCGCCTCGACCACCAGATCGGCGAGGCGGCGCGGCGGGCAGATCTCGGGTACGGCGACCCGCAGCGGACGCAACCGGGCCCGCTCGGCGTCGTCGCCCATGGCATCGGCGAGGTCGACCAGGCGCCGGGCTGACGGCAGCATGTCCTGCCCGAACGACGTCAGCCGCACCGCGCGGGACGACCGGTCGAACAGCCGCGCCCCGAAGTGCTCCTCCAGGGCGGCGATCCGGCGACTGGCGACGGACTGGGGGATGCCCGCAGCGGCGGCCCCGGAGGTGAAGCTGCCGTGGCCGCTGACCGCGACGAAGGCCCGGCAGGCGGCGACCACATCCACCCACCGAACATATACCCGGAGCGCGTGAACGAACCGGCGCGCTGCCTGCCTGCCCAGCATCAGGCCGGAGCCGGCCTGATGCTGGGCGACGACACAAGGTGACACGGGGCGTCAGGTGGCGGCACCGACGCGTGGCCGTGCGGACCGCTGTCTCGATCCCGCGGTCGAGCAGGAAGCACTCACTGCGAGATCGCGGTCGCCTCCAGTTCGACGAGCACGTCGGGCTCGAAGAGGTGGTCCACCCCGATCAGCGACGCCGGCGGAAGGGGCCAGGGCAGGCCGAGCTCCTCGACGACCGATTCGATCCCGGCCATGAACGGCCCGATCTTCTCGGGTGCCCAGTCGGTCACGTAGAAGGTCAACCGGACCACGTCCTCAAATGACGCGTCGGCTCCGGCGAGGGCCCGACCGGTGTTGCGCAGTACCTGCGCGACCTGCCCGGTCAGGTCGCCCGGCGCAACCGGTGTGCCGTCGCCCAGGCGGGCGATCTGACCGCTGACGTGGATGTGACGTGACCCGGTGGCCACCGCCACGTGATCGTAGGGCGTGTGCGGCTGGAGGCCTTCGGGGCTGAAGCGGGTGACGGGCATCGTTCTCCTCTGCTGGGAACCAACTCGGTTTACTATTGATACCTAGTTGACGGAGGACACTTCAAGGAGACCTGGTTTCATGCGCGACACCACCACCGCCCTCGCCGAGGAACTGCGTATCGACGCGCCACACCGCGAGTTGCTCGACCAGGTGTTGGACAAGTGGTCGCTCAGCGTTCTCAACGAACTGTGCGAGCGCCCGTGCCGGTTCAACGAGCTACGCCGGGCGATCCCGGCCGTGACGCAGAAGTCGCTCACGGCGACCCTGCGACGGCTCGAGCGCAACGGGATCATCGAACGTCACGTCGTGGCGACCCGCCCGGTCGCGGTGGAGTACCGGATCACCCGGTTGGGAAAGACCCTGCGCGCCCCGGTCGACGCCCTCCTCGAATGGGCTGACACCTACCTGCCGCAGATCGACCACGCCCGCAAGGCGTTCGACGCGGAGATCGAGTGACGAATGCGGGCCGCGGCGCCCTGGTTCCGCCTCTCGGCCGGCTGTCGTATCCGGAAACCGCGAAATGCGTGGCCGGTAGGCGGTCGGACCATGACGAACGCCTCGACCCGGTCACCGGACCGGCGCGAGCAGCCTGCCGCCGTCCAGCTCAGCCACGGTGCCGGTCCAGCGTTCCCGGAACAGCCGGTCGTGCGACGCCACCACCACCGCGCCCGGGTAGTCGGCCAGGGCCTGTTCCAACTGCTCCACCAGCACCAGCGACAGGTGGTTGGTGGGCTCGTCGAGCACCAGCACGTCGGCCTCACCGGCCAGCAGACGTGCCAGGGCCAGACGGCGGCGCTGCCCGACCGACAGCATGCTCACCGGTTTACCGAAGTCGCCGGTACGGAACAGACCCAGCGACTCCAGCCGCTCGGCGTGCTCCTCCCAGGTGCCCGCCCCGCCCGCCGCGAACGCCGACAGCAGGCTCCGCGACGGGTCACCGATCGGGCTCTCCTGCGGCAGGTGGCCGACCACCCCACGGCGCCCCACAGTGCCCTGGTCCGGCTGGACCACGCCGGCCAGCACGTCGAGCAGCGTCGACTTGCCGGCCCCGTTCGGGCCGGTGACCAGCACCCGCTCGCCGGCGGCGACGGACAGTTCCGGCACCAGCAGACGGCCGGCGACGTGCAGCCCGCGCGCGGTCAGGACCGCCCCCTCCCGGACCGACGCGTCCAGTGGCGCGTGCAGACGCAACGGGTCCGGCGGCCGGGGCACCGGCTCGGCGTGCAGGCGGCCGAGGCGTTCGGCCGCGCCCCGTACCCGGGTGGAGATGGACGCCTGGACGCGGCGGCCGTCACCGTTGTACTTGCACTTGTTGTGGTCCTTGATCGCCCGGCCCGGCGCCACCCGGTACGCCGTCGTCGCGCCCCACTCGGTCCAGTGCTCGATCTCAGCGGTCCACTCGGCGTACGCCTGCTCCCAGCGTTGCCGGGCCGCCCGCTTCTCGGCGAGATAACCGGCGTAGCCGTTGCCGTAGCGCACCACGGTGGCCCGGTCCCCGTCCACCTCGAGGATGGCGGTGGCCACCCGCCGCAACAGCAACCGGTCGTGGGTCACCACCACCAACGTGCCCCGGTGCCGGCGGAGTCTGTTCTCCAGCCACGTCAGCGCTGCCTCGTCGAGGTGGTTGGTGGGCTCGTCGAGCAGCAGCAGCTGCGGTTCCGCGGAGAGCACGCCAGCCAGCGCGAGCCGGGCCCGCTGGCCGCCGGAGAGCGTGCCCAGCTCGCGCTCCGACGCCAGGTCCCCGATGCCCAACACGGACATCGCGGCCCGGACCCGGGAATCAGCCTCGTAGCCGCCACGCAGCTCGAAGGCGGTGAGCATCTCTCCGTACGCGGCCAGCGTGCCGGCGTCGGCGTTGCCGAGCCCCTGCTCGGCCTCGCTGATCCGGCGCTGCAGGTCGCGCAGGTCGGCCAGGGCCGCGTCGAGCGCGTCACCGACGGTGGCGGTGTCCGGCAGGTCGAGCACCTGGCCGAGGTACCCGATCCCGCCGTCCGCGGTGACCACGATCTCACCCTCGTCCGGCCTCTCCTGGCCGGCGATCAACCGCAGCAGGGTCGACTTGCCGGCGCCGTTCTCACCGACCACGGCGACACGCTCGCCGTCGCCCACGGATGCGGAGACCGCGGTCAGAACCCGGCCGTGCGGGTACGCCTTGCTCACCGTGTGCAGTGCGAGTTGGGTGGACAAGAGATTCTCCTCCGCGTCGTTCAAACTCGGACACGGCCGTCGAGCAGGGCCAGTTCGGTCCCCTGCCAGCCACGGCGCAGCCATCGGTCGTGAGAGGCGACGACGACGCCACCCGGCGCGCTGCGCAGCGCTTCCTCCAACTCCTCCACCAGGCGCAGCGACAGATGGTTGGTCGGTTCGTCGAGCAGCAGGACGTCCGGCGGTCGGGCCACCAGCACCGCCAGGGCGACCCGCCGGCGCTGGCCGGTGGAGAGCAGCCCGACCGGCCGTTCCGCATCGCGCCCGGCCAGTAGCCCGAGCCGGGACAGCGGGACTGCCGGATCCTCACCAGCCGCCTCGAGGTAGTACGAAAGGGCGGAGCGCTCCGGATCGGGGAACTCGACGTCCTGCTCGAGCAGCGCGACCCGCAGGCCCGCCGACCGGTGGGCCGTGCCGGCGTCGGGCGCCAGCTGACCGGCCAGCACCCGCAACAGGGTGGACTTGCCCGCCCCGTTCGGCCCGGTGATCAGCAGCCGCTCGCCCGTGTTGACGGTCAGATCGTCGATCGTCAGCCGGCCGTTCACCCGGACCAGCCGCAACGACACGCTGCCCTCGCGCGGCCCGTTCTCGGTCAACGCCACGGTGAGGCTGAGCTGGGCCGGCGGGCGGCGCACCTGGTTGGCGGTGAGTTCGTCCAGGCGCTGCTGGGCGTTGCGGACACGCCGGGAGATCTGCTTCTGGACCCGGCCGCCGTGCCGGTCGTACCCGATCTTGTTGTTGTCCTTGATGGTCCGCGCGTGGTTCACCTCGTGCGCGGTGGTCACCACCGCCTGCCGCAGCTCCTTCAACTCCTTCTGCTCGGTCTCGTACTGCTGCTCCCAGCGCGCCCGCTCGGTGCGCTTGACTTCGAGGTAGTCGGAGTAGGTGCCGCCGTAACGAGTGACACCGCCGCGGGACGGGTCGAGGTCGATGATGTCGGTGCAGACCGCGTCGAGAAACGCGCGGTCGTGCGACGCCAGCACGACCGCGCCCGGGAGTCGGGCGAGCCGGCCCTCCAGGAACGTGACCGCCTCGTCGTCGAGGTGGTTGGTCGGCTCGTCGAGCAGCACCGCCTGCGGCTGGCGGATCAGCAGCGCGGCCAGGCCGAGCCGGGTGCGCTGCCCACCCGAGAGCGACCCGAGCGGACGCTCCGAGTCCACAGCGGACAGACCAAGACCGTCGAGCACCAGCTTGGCTCGGTGGCCGGCGTCCCACAGGTCGTGATCCTGGGCCCAGCCGAGCAGATCGCCGTACTCGGTGAGGGCGGCCTCTTCCTCGGGTCGGGCGGCAAGGATCTCACCGAGTTCGTCGAGGCGGTCCCGCACCCGGTGGAACTCGGCGAGCGCGTCGTCGACGACGGCACCGACCGGGGCGTCGGCCGGGAACGGAAGCTCCTGCCGCAGGAACTCGGTGTCGGCCGGACGCTGCACCTCGCCGCCGTCCGGTTCCTCCTCACCGGAGAGCAGTCGTAACAGCGTCGACTTGCCGACCCCGTTCTCGCCCACCATTCCCAGCCGCTGGCCGGGACCCGCCGAGAGGGATACACCGTCGAGAACAATGCGGTCGCCGTAGACCTTGATCAGATCGCGGGCATGCAGAACGGACACGTTGGTCACGCGGACACCAATCGCCGAATCGAAAGAAGGAATCGACTGCCCGCCGGGCCTCAACATCCACCAGACAGGTGGGCGGCCACGGCAGTGGGCTGGGTGCGCGTCAGTAGATCACCTGGTGATACTCACATGAATCGGACCCCAGATCAACATGTTTTTGAGTTTTCTCCGACAACGCGGAGGGTTGGTCAGCAGGCCAGAGCCTGCCCGTGGGTGGACGCCTGACCGTGAGCGTGGAGGCGTCGGCTCGTCGGTGGTGAGCTGACGGCTGGCGGCAGTGGGCCGTGACCTCACGCCTGGCCGGCTCCGTGCCCTTGGCGGCACCTGTCCGTCCGCTGCTGCCAGGGCTGAACCCTGCGTACTGCTCAGGGAATCACCTTCACGATGACCGGCGTACCCTCGGGAACGTTCCGCAGCGCGACGGAGATCTCCCTGCCGATCTCGCGGTTCGTCCAGGTGTCCATCAGCCGGAAATTGTCGTAGGTGTCCTTCCCGTCCAGTTGCAGCTCCTGGATGTGGTCCGGGTCGTAACCCACGCCGGCGGCCTTGGGCCGGCCCTTGCCGGCGTAGAGGCGCTCGACCACGCGTTTGTTGGCGAGGTACTTGTTCGTCTCCGCGGTGCCCGTGTCCCGGGTCAGGCGCCCGCCCTTGGTCAGGCGCCGGATGATCCGCTCCCGGTAGACGTTGGTGCGGGTGCGCCGCTTGCCGGTCGACGGGTCGTACACCTTGTTGCTCTCGCGGTCCGGCGCGGCCTTCTTCAGCCTGCCCTCCCGGCCGAGCCGGACGAGGTCACGCGCCTTGCGGTCGAAGTCGCGCCTGTCGAAGTCCGGCCGGTACCTCAGCACCAGCACCGCCGGCTCGTCCGGCTCCGTGCCGGCGGACCTGGCGGCGCGAAACACGTCGGCGTTCGCCAGCGAGGCCGAGACGATCCGGGCATCGGCCGGTTCCCCGGTCGGGGACGCGCCCTCGCGGGGATCATCCGGGGTGCCGTCCCCCGTCGGAACGCCCGCGATGGTGTTGAGAAGCTGCGGAAGCAGGACTGCGAGCAGGACGGGACCGAGAACGCCGGCACCGGCCAACACGGCGGCCGCCGCGATGCCGACCGCGGGAAGCCTGCCGTAGCAGCCGGTCAGAGCGTCACCCATCCCGCCGCAGTCGATGGGTACGCCGTCGGCCAGGAGTTGGAGAAGCACGGCCGCCCCCGATTCCGGGTGTCATCGTCGATCTCGAATATATTTACATGGATCGTCGCAGGACCGGGTCACGGTTACTCGGATTGATGGGAGACGCCGATGCCAGACCGATCCGAGCCTGGAGAGGCCCCCACGCCGGTCCTCGTGATGCGGCTTCTCGGCCTGGTCGCGGCGCTCGTTCTCCTCGCCGCAGCGGTCGTCGCCGCCGTGTCGTGGCCGACCACGCCGCAACGCTCGACTCCGCTGCCGATCCGGTTCCACGCGTACGATCCGGCAACCGGCCGCGTCTCCGAAACCCCGCGATCGAGGTTCCAGGGCGGGCAGCTCGTTCCGGCTGCCACGGTGGGTGCGCGGACGGTCGAGTCCGGTTCCCGGGAATCCGTGCGGGCCAGATGGCACGACGCGACCGGCTACCGGACCAACAGTGTCGACCTGTCGGGTCTCGAGGAACTCCGCACCAACCCGGTGCCGTTGAGCGCCACGTCCGCCGCGCCCCCGGGCAACTACCAGTTCGTGCTGGCCGCCGTGGAGAACGACCAGGTCGTCGAGGTGCTCGCCTGGGTGCACGTGAAGATCGAGCGATGACCGAGGACGATTCCTCGCCACGGCAGCCGGCCGTGCCCCGGCCGGCGGCCGACTCGGCCGAAGCCGCCGCGCAGCCGGCCGTGCCCCCGCCGCCGGCCGACCCGGCCGAAGCCGCCGGCCACCCGGAGGAGCCCGCCGCGCCGGCCCACGGCGGTGCGGCCACGCCGGCAGCGACGGTGGCGACGACGACGACGGAGACGCCCGGGGCGTACCGGTTCGACCGCCTCGGAGCCGTCGTCGCGATCGGCGGGGCCCTGCTCGCGCTGATCGCCGCCGCGGCATTCGTCGCCGTGGTCCGCGATGACGACGACGATCTGCGGATCTTCGGTGCGATCAACCTCGTGGGCATCGGCATCACCCTGCTGGCCGCGAGCGCCGCCGTCACCGTCGCGGCGATCGTCTCCGCGCGGAGCAACTCCCGGCGTACCCGCTTCCTGGCCTGCGCCATCGGCGGTGCGCTGGTGTTCGTCGTACCGGCGATCCTGATGGCGCTCAGCGTGCTCCTGTCGGTCGCCGTAGCCTGGCGGGGCGCGCTGCTGAGCGTTCCCACGACCGTGTTCGCGCTGTGGACGTTCCGCCGCATGCAGCGCAACCGCAGGCCACCGTGGTGGCTGATCCTGGTGGCCTTCGCCTGGGGGCTCCTCGTCGCCTCGTACTTCTCC